>CAZYVH010000001.1:0-16263 GCA_964650905.1 uncultured Wenzhouxiangellaceae bacterium
TCGATTCGAGAATGGTCAAAACTTGGATCAGCATAAACTCCCAGAGTGAACCGTTTGGGTCATGGGTGATGGTCTTTCGCTATAATCTGTTTTTATCCTGGCGGGTTTTTATCTTAGCAGGATCGTGGCTGGTGGGATGGAGACTGACCGCCGCTGCACTTTGGTTGGCAAGGGTTGCCGACCTGTCTTACCAGGGGAAAGAAGTGGTGACAGCCCGTTTGCAGGAATGGGGCGTCTCGGGTGCTTTACACTTGGCTCAGATGGTACTGAATTTGTCTCTCTTGAAACCCCAAAGCTTTTGGTCATCGCGTTCAGAGGTACCGAAATGCAGGCCATGGAGGACATCATAACCGACGTGAAGGCCCAACTGATCCAGCCCAGCTGGGATACCTCGCCTGAAGTCAAAGTCCATCAAGGATTTCATGATGCATTAGACGCCTCTTGGGCTGTGCTTGAAACCGCAATCCAGGACGCAGTGAAGGCGCAAAAACCCATTTGGCTTTGCGGCCATAGTCTCGGTGGTGCGCTCGCCGTATTGGCTGCACATCGCCTGGCCACACAGGGTGTGCACATATCAGGAAGCCTCAGGAAACCATCAATCGGTGCCCTCTACACTTACGGGCAACCACGATGTGGGAACTCCAAATTTGTAGATGACCTGGAATCGGCCCTCGGCGATCGTTTTTATCGCAGTGTGAACAACAGGGATATCGTACCCCTGATCCCCCCGCCTGTTCCTGCCCTGCCCTACCGGCATACTGGCAGAGTCGCTTACTTCAATGAATTCGGTGATTTTGTTCTCGACCCACCACTGTGGTACCGGGCGTTGGACAAAGTGGAGCTTTCAGCCAAAGCCATGGCATCGAAGGCCAAGGAAACCGTTGCTGATCACAGCATCACCGGTTATGTGAGGCTGTACAGGAAATTATTTCCATAGCAAGTCGAGGGTCCCTGTCATGCAGGCATTACGATGGACTTAACCCGGTGTGAGTTGACATGGCTACCGACCCGGCTGATTTTATTTGGTTCTTTACCGAATCCGTACTTCCAAGCCAGCCAGAAACCATCAGTTTTTGCCCATTTATTATTGTTGATCAGGTGGCAACCTAAGGGACCCTTCGGCTTTTGGAGGCTTTCTGGGATGTGGTCGGCTTTTCTTATACGGCTGCCGCCAGCGGCATTTCATCATAGGTGCGGCCGTTTAGCATGCGACCAGTGGTGTGCTTTCTGACACCGCCCCATTGCTTGAAGAAAAAAGCCACATCTTCCCGAGCGCATTGACGCTGGATATCTTCGACCCACCTTGCTTTCATTGGACGCGCTTTTGGTCCGGACTCACCACCAACAATTACCCAGTTGATCAGTTTCAACGGAAGGCGCGGGAGTGGGCCGATGAGTGGCTCGCAGGAAAGAAACTTTACCGCAGCCGGCGTGGCAGCCAGGTCATGAACGCGCTGAATTACACGCCGGTCTTCAATACTTACGCCCATCCAGATATTTTTTGTCCACGGCAGTTGTGGGGCGAGTTCGCGCAGTCTGTCGCTTCTCTTGGTCAATACCTGAAATGTGTGTTGTGGGCACTCGCTCATAGTCCCGAAGACCCTGGAGATGAAGCTCAATGGCACGTCTTCGTGAAACATATCAGACATCGAGTTCACAAATACCAACCGGCCCTTTTTCCACGTGCGCGGCAGATCCGTTAGATCATTGTGAATGGTGACTTTGAAACCATCACGATACCTCGGGTTCTGCATCGCGTGTAAGCGAGCTGCCATCCTTTCCGCATAACAGTGTTTGCAGCCCTGGCTGATTTTTGTGCAGCCAGTCACCGGGTTCCAGGTGTATTCAGTCCATTCGATATGTGAAGAAGTTGCCATTTTCTTTCCTTACCGTTTAAGTCCAAAATTCCTTCTGAGGATCAATTTTCGCGACATCTTCCCATATTTTATCGGCAAGCTTTTCGTGACTGGCAAGTACCAAATAATATAACGGTTGGTTGGTACTACCGGTTATTAGTTCCACACGTTGACCGATAGACATATTTAAATCTGCGAATTTGCTTTTCCAATACTCAAATACTGCGTTCCTCATTTGTTGCTTTACACCTTGCTTTAACACACCAGTAATCCCAGGCGCAAAAGCTTCAAGCGGCGAACCCGGGTCACCAAAATATTTATCAAGATTGCGTTGAAGCTCCAGTACACTGACATGAAGCCGTGTCGAATCCCAGCATGCGAAGATAACGAGCGAGCTTACCTAAGTGCACATCCAGGATGAAACGTGTGCGACGCAAAGGCCTGGGGCGCAGGTGAATAACCGGCGTGATATCCAGGCGTTCAAACACAGGATAGACGGCAACCCGTTCACCGCCCTGAAGTCTGTGCGAGAAATCCACTGATTGACCGTCTACCAGGATCAGGTCTATAGCTGTATGGGGTACACCAATGGCCTGGATCGTGTCTTTGACCGACGGGCTGCCGTAAAAAGACGAACGAAAGTTGGTCTTGTGTTGCTCCACCGGCAGGAAATCATTTAACGGCAGACCGGGTGATCAACACATCGCCTTTCCAAAATTCCACAGGCTTACATATTCCTCTGCGGCGGCATTGTCGTGGGCCGTCTTGTAACCGTTGGCGGAACTGACCCGATTTAAACTTCGTTCGTAAGGTGCCGCGCCCGAGTAGTCGCTGCGTTCGGCTACCATCACCGAGTTCGACAAAACCGTCACTGCTTCTGCCAATCCTTCAAATCCATTGACCTTTAACAGTTCCACTGCACTTTCAATCATTTAACCCACTCAAAATTCAAAAGAGCCACGCAAACAAACCCCGGCAAAATACCGGGGTTTGTCAGCGATCTGATGCGCCTAAGCGCGTTTTCTCTAGCCCTGTGGAGCTAAATCATTTAGCAGCAGATTCGGCTCTAATGATCAGAAGTCCTGAAGGGTCCAGCCATGTGTCCAGCCTTGCGCTTCACCGGAGAACGCACCGATGTTTTCGTAGTTCTGGAAGAACATGTCGAACACGTCCCTGTCGATCGTGTTGCCCTCGAGGTAGCTGGCATCCATCGGCGGGAACGGGCCATTGAGGTTCGGATCCTGCTGACTGTTGCCCGACTGGGCTTCCCACCAGGATTGCACGGTCCACGGGTCACCGTCTTCCTCGACGAACGGCGTGTCGCAGTTGAAGATGGTATTGTTCATGGTCAGGTTGCCGGACAGACTGCTCGGCGGGGTGCCTGCATTGGTAAACGTGGCAGCGCTGTCGATATCGACACAGTTACCAAAACCCGTGAAAATCGAGTTGGTCACGTTGGCGCCCGTGCCACGACGGAAGAGCGCACCGACGGTGTCGGGACGGCCGATGAAGGTCGCGTTGGCGATCTCCGGCTTGGCCCCGGGGCTGGCGTCGTTGTTACCTTCCAGGTTATCGGCCTCGATACCGTGGTCCGCCGGGGTCTCGAGATTCGGATTCTGTACCGCCAAGAGGTTCTGTACGCGGCCTCTCCAACCGTGCGTCCAGTCGAGGTTATCGTCCTCGATGTCGGTCAGCACCACATGATGTATGGTGGCCGTGCCGCCAAAGAACTCCATCCCGTCATCGGCATTGGCGTGTACCTGCACGTAATCGACGACCGTGTTGCGGCCCACGCCCTGGAAGGCGATACCGTTGAGTTCGTTTTCGTCGGTAAACAGGATACCGGCGAACTGCACGCGCACGTAGCGGAGCACGCCGCTGCTGTCATTGTCATCGGCGCCGCCGTAGGTCCCGGAATCACCCTCACCCAGAGCGGTACATTCACCCAGCGTGTCGCAGGTGTTGATCGTGGCCTTGCCATTGATCACGAGACCACCCCAGTCGCCGGAACGTCCCGGGGTATCAGGGTCCGAAGCCGTGTTGGGACCACTGAACACGATCGGTGCATTCGGCGTACCCTCGGCGAAGATTTTTGCGCCGCGGGATATCACCAGCGTTGACTGGCCGATGCCAATGATGCGGGTACCTGGGTCGATGGTGATCGAATTGGTGTTGTCAGGGTTATCTTTCAGGCCAATGAAAACCGGACCGGTGAGCACCCATTGGGTATCATTGGTCAGATGCAGGTCCTGCGTGTATTCACCGCCTTCGATAATACAGGTCCTGTCATCGGCGCCGGGCGTGGAAAAATCCGGACAACCGCTGAACTCGTCATGGTAAACGCAGATGCTGTTCGGAACACCCGTGGTCAGGTTGAGCAGCGACGCATTTGCAGTGCTGCCATCGATCACGTTGGGTGATGTCCATGACCAGTCGACGCTGTTACAGCTATTGACCGTCACCATCGCCGTGCCCCAATTGTCGTCGGTTGTCATCGGCGCTCCAACCTCTGCGCCAAAGCTGCCACCCTCGACCAATTGCAGAGGAATTTCGACCTGGAAATCACCCGCTTTCACAGACCCGACACCTTGTATCCAAAACGGCTCGCCCGTGGTCTCGTCGTAGGTGTAGTAGGCGGCGAACAAGAGACCCGCCTCCGGCCCGGTCGCAAGGTAATGCAAGCCCAATCCGCGGCGGGCGTTCTCGCCTGACTCGTAGTAGAAGCCATCGACGTGGGGATCGATCCATTCCGCTTGCGCTACGCCGATCGCCGATAGCAGTAACAACCCGGCAAGCGAGCTATTAGTCCAGTTTTTAACACTCATAAATGTCTCCTCATTAGTTGGTTGTTGCCACGGCCTGTAAACTAATACAGCCCCCGGTTTGAGGAATACTAGAGAGAGATTGTTACACGTATGTGACTATATCGTTACATATTTATGACAAGATACTGTCACATGGCTGTAATAAATACTGCATAGACTGTTGATAATCGAGTGGTCTGGAGAGGCCGCCATTTCTGTCCAAATCGACCGGAAATAACATATGAAATACTGTGCCAGGCTGGTGCCCATCATCAGCATGCTTTTTGTATTGACGGCAATGGCCCAGGACTCGCCGGCCACCCTTGCCGAAACCCTGGTACGCCTGCGCGGCCAGGTTGATTCCTTGCAGAGCGCACTGGATATTGAGCGGGAAGAACACAAGAACCGGATGGTCAACTTCACGGCCCAACTGGCAGATATCGAGGCCAACCGCGACCGTGAAAACCTGCGTATCACACAGATACAGAAGAACCTGGACGAGACGCGCGAGAAAATCTCGGCGGCAGGGCTCAACGCCGAAGCTTTCCTGCCGGCAATCTACGGGCAGATCTCGGCGCTTCGCGCCCGCATCGCCAACGGATTGCCGTTCAAGACCAGGGAGCGCCTGGATGCGCTGGACAAGTTGGAAGTGCAGATGAAAAACGGAGAAACCACCCCCCAGCGCGGCATCAACCGATTGTGGGCATTCGTCGAGGACGAACTCCGGATATCCCGGGAAAACGCCATTTACTCTCAACCCATCGCCTTGAATGGCAACAGCATTCTGGTGGATGTCGCCAAGCTCGGCAATGTAATGATGTTTTTCCGAACCAAAGACCTCAAATATGGCCGCGCCATACACACGGACGTCGGCTGGCGCTTTGAACTGTTGAAATCGAGCGCAGAACAGGAGCAGGTAGCGGTCCTGTTCGACTCGCTGCGAAAACAGATACGTCAGGGATACTTCGAACTGCCCGCGGCACTGCCGCCTCAAGCGGACAAGCAATCATGAAGAATGTCTACATTGCCTTGTCCGGTCTGATTTTAACGGTTGTCATGCCTGGATTGGCAACCGCCCAGGACAAACCGGAGGGACAGGCCGAAACACGAGCCCCTGTGCCACAAGTCAACAAGGCAAAAGCCGTTGACGAACTCAACACCGCCTATCAAAAGGAATATGCCTTTCTCGAAGCACAGCTCCAGGACTTGAGGCAGCGTAAGGCCAAGTTCGAAGCCGAATCGTCGCAGGCGGAAGCCAGGAAAAAGGCCCGGATCGACCGCGAGGAAGCACAGTTGATCACCATGCAGTCAAAAACCGAAAGCCTGCAGAGCGCCTTGAGCGATGCCGAACTGGAATTGGAAAAGGTCGATGACGCGCGTTCTACCCTTGAGGCGACCTACCTCCAGGCCAAATCCACGCTGGAAGGCTATGGTATCGAAGAGCTGAAAAGTGATGAGTTCCTGTCGAAACCCGAGGGTGAGCGCATCACCATCCTGTTCCAGCAAGCGTTGCCTCTGCTGCGCCGCGTCAGCACCGTCAACGAATCACCCGGAACGTTCTTTCTGGCCGACGGCACCGAAGTCAAGGGCGATATCATACGTGTCGGGCGCATCGCCGCCTATGGCATCAGCGACCAGGGCAGCGGCGCACTGGTCCCCGCCGGGGAAAACCGTATGAAAATCTGGTCAACGCCTTCGGCCGAGACTGCAGAGGCGCTCGCGGCGGGCCAGACACCCTCGGACCTGGGCATATTCATCTACGAAGACGAGACCAAGGCCATCGAGGAGAAGACCGGGAAGACCCTGCTCGGGACCATCAACAGCGGCGGCACCATCGCCTGGGTCATCGTCGCCCTCGGTGTCGTTGCAGGCGTTCTGATATTGCTGCGGCTGCTGTTCTTGCGCAGATCGAGTACAGCCACCGGAAAAATCGTGAAAACGGTCGGCAAATCCGTGCGCAAGGGCCGTCTCGACGAAGCCCTGGAAAAATGCAAGAAGTTCAAAGGCGCCACGTCCAGGGTCGTTGCCGCCGCGGTCAGGAACCTGGATCGAGACCGCTCGCACCTCGAAGACATCGTATCGGAGGCCATTTTGCACGAATCCTCCCATCTGAACCGCTTTGGGGCCATGATCCTTGTCGTCGCCGCTGTGGCGCCTTTGTTGGGGCTGCTTGGTACCGTGACCGGCATGATCAGCACGTTCGATATCATCACCGATTTCGGTACCGGCGATCCCAAACTGCTTTCCGGCGGTATTTCCATCGCCCTGGTCACGACCGAGGTCGGTCTTGCAGTCGCCATTCCCACGCTGCTGCTCGGCAATATCCTTTCCGGATGGGCCGACAGCATCAAGAACGATATGGAGAGGGGCGCCCTGCGTGTCATCAATCAATACCAGGAACATCGCCAGACAGGCTAGACGATGCTGCAATCCGTGACCAGGGAATTCCTTGACTTCATCTCGGCTGGCGGTTGGGTCATGCCGCCACTGGTATTTCTGATGCTGCTCCTGTGGTTCGCCATCGGCTATCGCATCAGCGTGCTTCAGCGCGGAAGCAAGCGCGGTGCGCGAAATCTCATCAGGCTCACCGAAAAGAAACCGCACAAGTACGCCGACACCGATGGCGTACTGATCCGCGCCGTGACCCGAGGCCTCGATCTCCGCAAACGGAGACTCGGTGACCTGCGGCGTTTCCTGGACGATGCTTTCGCCGAGGAGGAGCACGAGCTCCACAAGTTCCACGTCCTCATTACCACCATAGTGATGGTGGCACCCCTGTTGGGATTGCTCGGCACCGTGGTTGGCATGATCGAGACATTCGATTCGCTGGGTGAGATGTCGCTCTACTCTCAATCCGGCGGCATTGCCGGCGGTATCTCCCAAGCCCTGTTCTCAACGCAGATGGGACTCGCCGTCGCCATTCCAGGCCTGATCGTTAACGGCGTACTCGGCCGCCGTCAAAAGGACATTGAACTGGAGCTCGCCCAGATCAAGGACATTCTCTGTGCAGGCGAAAGCACGGACTCTGACAGGTAATCAACCCAATGCGCTATCGGGAAAAGAAAGAATCCATACAGGACATCAATATTTCACCGTTGATCGACATGGTGTTCATCCTGTTGATTTTCTTCATGGTCTCGACCACTTTTGTCAAAGACATGAAACTGGACCTGAACCGGCCCGCCGCCTCGTCAGGCACCACCGCCTCGACCAAGGCCATTCGTCTTTACGTGGATAACAAGGGTGAGATCTACCTGGACGGCGAACCGGTCAGGGTGTGGGTGCTGCAAAGCCGGATTCGCGATCTGCTCTCGGCAAGCACGGCCAAAACGGTTCTCGTCGTCACGGACGAATCGGTGCCGGTCAGCCGCCTGGTCGAAGTAGTCGACCAAGCGAGGCTGGCGGGCGCTTCCGATGTGGGCGTTGCGACCGTTGAAGAGGCCGGCGCCGACTGAACATGGACACGAGGGTCAGGCTAAAAAGACTGTCGATCGCCGTCACGTCGATGTTGCTGGGTACGATCGTGGTCCTGGGCACCGTGATGCTGATCAACCGGTTTGGCCAGGGTTTTGACAAGACAAAGGGCCACGGTGAAAGCGAAATTATCTTCAAGCGCAAGCAGTCCGAGAAAAAGCAGGTCTTGAAACGGCGTCAGCCCCGGCCGAAGCCAAGGCGTATCCAGCACGCCGTGCCGCCTTCCCTGTCGGCCCTGAGTACCAACCTGTCCGGCATCGATTTCGGTCTTCCGAGCTATGACACCTCCGACCTGGACGCGTTGGGCGGTGACTTGCTGGGCGGGGCCAACGGCGTGGTCATGACCGATGACACGGTCGACCAGTCCCCGCGCGCGATCAGCCAGACCCCCATACAATTTCCCCCGAGCGCCAAGGCCAAGGGCCTGAAGGGATACGTCGTTCTGTCGATCCTGATCGGCGTTACGGGGGACATCGAAAAGGCGAGTGTCGTCGAGTCCTATCCCGAAGGGATTTTCGACACAACCGCGCTTCAAGGTATCAGCCAATGGAAATTTTCTCCCGCACTTTATCAGGGAAAAGCCGTACGCACCTGGGCGAGACAGCGGATTCGGTTTGACCTGAGTCAGCATTCGAGGGCGAATTCGTGATGTTTATCTGGCGACGGCTGCTGACCTGTCTCCTCTGTCTCGTCACGGCCGCTTCGCCTGCCTTGGCTGCCAAAAAGGAAAAGGACGAGGTCAACTATCTCGATCTGGCAGCGCTGATGCTCAGGGACGGCAAACTGGACCGGGCCCAATCCATTCTGGAACGCGCGGACCCGACCGAGGAGGGTCTGGACCAGCTCCGGTACTACACCCTGTCGGGCATTCTGTATTTGCGCTTGAGCAAAGCCGACCTCGCCGCCGAGAAACTGCAGAAGGCTGTGGAGAAAAGGGGCGCCGAAACGATCGTTTATGTCTACCTGGCACAGGCCCGTTTCCAGCTCAAGCAATACCAAGATGTACTGAAGGCCCTCGAGCAGGCGGGGCCGGCACTGGATCACGTTGCTTCCACGTATCACATGCGGGCGCAGTGCTATTGGTTTCTCAAGGACTACGCCATGGCGATGGGTACACTGGACGTCGCCGACCGAATCTTTCCGGCGGACACGAGCTTTCTCAAGCGCAAGGTCTTTTTCCTGATCGAACTGGGTCTCTACCAGAAAGCCGCCGACCTCGGACACGTCTACCTCGAACGAAGCGAGGGCAGGCGCGAGGACTACGCAGCCCTCGGTAATGCGATGCGCGCCGCCGGCGAAACCAATGAAGCGATCAAGCTTCTGGAACAAGGCAACCTGAAGTATCCCAACGACATCGATATCAAAAAAATCCTGGCACACTCCTATCTGGACAGGGGCCAACTCAACACCGCCGCCGAATTGGTTTACGAAGCCTCACTGCTCGATCCTTCCCTGACCGGAGAGGCTGCCGAGCTGTACCGCCGCGCCGGTCGTCCGCACCGTGCCATCATGCTCAACAGCCGTATCACCGACCAGAAGGTCAAATTCCGGCAGAGGCTGGCCCTGTTGCTAGAATTGCGCCGCTTCGAGCAGGTCGTTTCAATGACCGACGATCTCAAGCGCGTCGGCCTGATCGACGATCAGGACATACGCTATGCCCTGGCCTACGCGGACTTTAAACTGGCGGACTTTGACCAGGCCGAAACAAACCTGCAAAAGCTGACCCGCCCGGACCTGTTCCGGAAAGCAGCCGAGATGCGGCACACCATTCAAAATTGCGCTAAGGCGCCGTGGCAATGTCAGTAAAAGGGTGCAGATTCATTTTCCGCCTGATGGCGTGTTTCGCTCTTAGCTTGAGTCTGGCGTCGGTGGCGCTCGCGCAGAATGCTCATCTGACCCTTTACGTATTCAAGAAAGGTCTGCCGGTAGCCGGTATCGAAACGTTCGCGGACAGCAAGCTCCTGGACAGCACGAACGAGCAGGGCGTCGTGAAGTTTGACATCGCCCCCGGACCCCACCGATTGGAATTGCGCGACCAGGACACCGTTGTTCTGGACCAGCCGATCCTCGCCCACGAAGACGAAATCGCACAGTGGATCGTCAACATCACCCGCGGGTTGAGCGCCCTGACCGACGTCGAGTCGTCCAGTCTGCAAAGCGACATCCCTGCCCAAATCCCCCTTGCCGGCCAACCGACGGACAGCACGCCGGGGACGCTCATGGGCAAACTTATCAGTGCAGAAGACAAGCGCCCCGTCGAAGGCGCGCGGATATTCATCAGCGGACAGGCCCGGGACTTTCGCAGCGGCGAGGACGGTGTATTCAAGGCTGAATTACCCGCTGGGTCGTATTCGGTTACTGTACTGCATTCAGGCTTCAACAGCATCACCCGCGACAGCATAGAGGTCACCCCACGCGAGCGGACCGAGTTCGACCTGGTGCTCACTCCCGCGGGCACGGAATTGCCGGAGTTCCTCGTGATCGAGCCATATATCGCGGGCAGCCTCGCGTCCGTGCTGGAAGAGCGCCGCACCGATGCCGCGGTGAGCAACATTCTGGGTTCGGAGCAGATCTCCAAGGCGGGTGACAGCGATGCCGCGGGCGCGCTAAGCCGTGTTACCGGGCTGACACTGGTGGACGGGAAGTTCATCTACATCCGCGGACTTGGCGAACGCTACTCCAGCACGTTGCTCAACGGTGCCAATGTCCCGAGCCCGGACCCGACCCGCAGGGTCGTGCCACTCAACCTGTTTCCCGCGGAGATCATCGATAGCATTGCGGTCAGAAAGGGCTACACGTCAAATTTACCGGGTGAGTTCGGCGGCGGCACGGTCGAAATCAGAACCCGCAGCGTACCGGAAAACCCTTTTTTCAGCATCGAGGCTTCCCTGGGTTACCGGGAAGGAACGACGTCGGCGAGTGGCCTGAGCTACGCCGGCGGCAGTTCCGACTGGACTGGATACGACGACGGCACGCGTAATCAACCCAGCGCCCTGGCACAGGCCATAGCCGACGGGACCGAGCTCAAACCGTACAACCGGTTCACCGGTGTCGGCTTCCAGCCCGAAGAACTCGAAACCATCGGCGAGTCGCTGGCCAGCAATTACGATGTCAAACCCAAGTCACCCGGCCCCGATACCGGTCTAAAGGCTTCGGGTGGTTATCTTTGGAAGTTCGGCAACGACATTCGCCTGGGCTTCCTGGCCGCAACCGAACATAGCGACAAGTGGCGGACGTACAACGAGCGACAAACGGACTATACCAACTCGGGTGACGGCACACTGCAATCGGAGAACGACTATATTTACAACACGACGAAGCGTGAAATCGGTCTCAGCGGCTATTTCACCGTGGGGCTGCAAGTGGGGGAAAACAACACGCTCACCTACGACTGGATGTTGTTGCGCGACACCAGCGACAAGGCCCAGATCCAGCAAGGCTTCAACAAGGACACCGACGGCGGCGATGTCAAATTCACCGAACTGGAGTGGATCGAGCGGCAAATGCAGGCCAACCAGCTGCTGGGTGAGCACACGCTGCCGCTGCTGGGAAATTTGAAGTTTGACTGGCAGCTCACCCAGGCGAAGGCAAAATCGGACGCCCCGGACACCCGTCGCTACCGCTATGACCCCGACACGCTAACGCCGCAACAGGACGATTTCATCTTTTCGCTACGCAACGACAGCAACCAGCGCCGCTGGAGCAAACTGGGGGACCACAGCGACAGTTATGATGTCAACGCGATTTTTCCGGTTAAACTGTGGAAACGGGTTACCGTGGATGTGTCCGCGGGTTTCAGCCACGTAAAAAAGAGCCGCGATTCTGCCGTTCGCAGGTTCTCCTTCAAGTCCAGTGGCTCCATTTCGGGCAATATCGAACTGCGCCGTCACCAGTCCCTGGAAGACGTCATCACGGCCGACACCGTCGACCCCCAAGGCTGGCAGCTGGTAGAAGTTACGATACCGACCGATGCCTACACGGCGAAACAGGTCATCGATGCCTGGCACACGGGGCTCGATTTTCATTTTGGTGACGTGTTCCGTCTCTCCACAGGTTTCGACAACGAAAAGTCCGACCAGTCGGTGAGCACGTTCAACCTTTTCGACCCCGAAAGAAACCCGGTCAATTCTAGCCTGAACACGAAGGACAGTTTCCCTTTTGTATCCGCCTCACTGATTCTGGGCAGCCACCAGATTCGCGCCGGCTACGCTGAAACCACCAACCGGCCCGACTTCAAGGAACTGGCCGAATCCTTTTTCAAAGACCCCGTGCTGGACCGACTGGTCCAGGGCAATCCCGATCTTGTGCCGGCGAAAATCAGCCACTACGACCTGCGCTGGGACTATTATTTCAATCCCAGTGAGTTCATATCGCTGGGTGCGTTCTACAAGGAATTCAGGCACCCTATCGAGTCGGTTATACTAGCCTCCCCTGAAGCCAAACTGTCGTCCTTCGACAACGCCGAGGTGGCGAAGAATTTCGGCGCCGAGTTCGAACTCTACGAGACGCTCGGATTCCTGAATGACTGGTGGGGCTGGGGTTCGCTGCTGGAGAATTTCCACATCAACACGAACTTTGCCTGGATCAAGTCCGATATCACTTTGTCCAAGGACAACGCGGCCGTTCAGACCTCCCTCAGCCGACCGCTGCAGGGACAGTCTCCTTACGTGTGGAACTTCCAGATCGGTTACGACGACGAAGCCCGAGGCATCAATTCCGCTTTGCTGTTCCGCGTGTCCGGCAAAAGGATCACCGATGTCGGCATCAACGGCTCCCCGGACATCTACGAACAGCCACGCCCGTCACTGGACTTTATCTATTCGCAGACATTCAGGTGTCTCAAACTCAAGCTCAAGGCTGAGAACCTGCTCGACCCCAAGTATGAACTAACCCAAGGGCCGGAAACGACCCGGGTCTCAAAAGCCGGTCGGGTCTATCGCGCGGCATTGGAGTATACCTTCGATTAATCAGGTGACCTGGTGCAGGCACTCGCTTCCCTGCGCGGGCGCTGGTGCACGCGTGGCACCGACCATGCCGTGCAGGATCCTTAGTTTCTGGAACATCTTTTGGGACAGGCCCGTGGTCAGGGTCTCCACGTCATTGACAGCGTCGATCGCGATCGAGTCGTGCCAGTAGAGACCGTAGATGGAAGCGATTTTTCCGATCAGCGAAAACATCTCGCCACAATACTCGAGGTAGCGGCTCATCTCGTAGAGCGTCATGCCGCTGACGGGCGAGGACTTGGTGTTCTCGGCATCGCGCAGCAGACGGTCGGGGTCCTTGGTGAGTTGATGCATGTCGATGCTGTGCGCGAGCGAACGCAGTTCGTGGATCGCTAGCAATGCCCGCCGGCGCTTCACCCGCGTCTCGAGGGACACCAGAAAATAGGCGGCGGCAGCCAGCAAGACCAGATTGTTGATGCTCGAATCCATAAAATTCACAAACATCACCAGATCCAGCGGCCCCGTCGACACGTGCAACTGGCTGATCGTGCCCGCCAGACCGATAGCCGCTGCGGCCAGGATTAAGGCGACGGCAACGCGGAGACCGATAATGGGCCGGCCGATCCAGAAGGCTCGGGCCGTGGCCTCGCGGCTCAGTTGCAGAAGATCCCGGCAGGCGAGCATCAGCGAAGCGTCGGGAAACCGCTCTTCAATCCTTTTGGATAGATGGGCGATCGTCTGAACGACCCGTTCCGGGTCAAGCTGGTTTCTCATTTGCATACTGCGTTTGGTGATGCCCCTTGCCGAGCCCGTCCCTGGGCTCGAACTTGTCAACGTCCGTGTAGCTGTCCGCGATGACTCAAGTTAACAAACGAATGTGACAGGATTATTTCCGCAGCCTCGGGATATACCGCTCCCCGGGAACCGCCATTCCAGCCATCCGGCGTACGAGTTTCATCATCTGGACCGATGAAAACACCCGCCGGCAGTTTGGTTCGGGGAGGAGAGGCCGGGAGATAGTTCGACTACGCCCGGTCTCTCACTCTACAGACGTTCCAACTCATCCCGCGACGGGCGACGCGGGGCGTTTGTCTACGGCAAATCTCCGCGTAACCCTGTCAGCGTTATGCGCCGGCTTACATATTCCTCCGGTACTCGCCACCCACTTCGTAGAGTGCGTGTGACATTGACCCCAGCGAGCAATCCTTCGCCGCGTCCATCAGCGCCTCGAAGGTGTTTTTGCGCGCCCGCGCTACCTGCTGCAGACGTGCCAGTTCCGATGCGGCGGCATTGTCGTGGGCTGTCCTGAACGTTTCCACGTTTTCAACCTGCTGATCTTTTTCAGCATCCGTCGAGCGCATCAGGTCCTGCTCGCCACCCCCGGCGTGGGCCTCCCTGCCGCCCAGAAATGTGTTGACACCGATGATCGGCAGCGAGCCGTCGTGTTTTTTCTGCTCGTAGACCATCGACTCTTCCTGGATTTTGCTGCGCTGGTACATGGTATCCATCGCCCCCAGAACGCCGCCGCGTTCTGAGATGCGCTCGAATTCCTGGTAGACGGCTTCCTCGACGAGATCGGTCAGTTCATCGACGATAAAGCTGCCCTGCCACGGGTTTTCACAAGTGTTTAAGCCCAGTTCCTTGTTGATGATCATCTGGATCGCCACCGCCCGGCGCACCGACTCCTCGGTCGGGGTCGTGATCGCCTCGTCGTAGGCGTTGGTATGCAGTGAATTGCAATTGTCGAACAACGCGTACAGCGCCTGCAGCGTGGTGCGGATATCGTTGAACTGGATCTCCTGGGCGTGCAAGGATCTGCCCGAGGTCTGGATGTGGTACTTGAGCATCTGCGAGCGGCGGTTTGCGCCGTAACGCTCGCGCATGGCGCGGGCCCAGATGCGCCGCGCGACACGGCCGATGACGGTGTATTCCGGGTCCATGCCGTTGGAGAAGAAAAAGCTCAGGTTGGGCGCAAATTCATCGATGTCCATGCCGCGCGCGAGGTAGTACTCGACGATCGTGAAACCATTCGACAGCGTGAAGGCGAGCTGTGAAATCGGGTTCGCGCCGGCCTCGGCGATGTGGTAGCCGGAGATCGAGACCGAGTAAAAATTGCGCACCGCATGATCGACGAAGTACTGCTGGATGTCGCCCATCATGCGCATTGCGAACTCGGTCGAGAAAATACAGGTGTTCTGCGCCTGGTCTTCTTTCAGAATATCGGCCTGCACCGTGCCGCGCACGGTTTTCAGCGTGTGCGTCTTGATCTTTGCGTAGGTCTGCGCATCGACCAGTTTATCGCCGCTGATACCCAGCAAGGCCAGCCCGAGTCCGTTGTTGCCCTCCGGCAGTTCACCGGCGTAATGCGGTTGTTTGCGCCCCTTGAAGTACTTTTTAATCTTCTTCTCGGCATCTTGCCACTGACCGCTCTGCTTCAGATGCAGCTCGACCTGCTGGTCGGTAGCGGCGTTCATGAAAAACGCCAGGATCATAGGTGCGGGGCCATTGATGGTCATCGACACAGAGGTCGTCGGCGCACACAGGTCAAAGCCGGAATAAAGCTTTTTAAGATCATCCAGCGTGGCGATTGAGACACCGGCGTTACCGACCTTGCCATAGATGTCCGGCCGGATGTGCGGGTCCTCTCCATAGAGGGTGACCGAATCAAACGCGGTGCTGAGGCGCACGGCCGGTTGGCCCTTGGCGATAATGTGGAAACGCCGGTTGGTACGTTCCGGTGTACCCTCACCCGCGAACATGCGAATCGGGTCTTCGCCGGTGCGACGGTAGGGGAAAACGCCCGCGGTATAGGGGTAAGCGCCCGGCAGGTTTTCACGCATCAGAAACGACAGCAGTTCGCCCCAGTCGGTATCGCGGGGCATGCCGATCTTGGGGATTTGCAACTTGCTCAGTGATTCGTGGAAATTACTGCCAGTGATCTCCTTGCCACGGACTTCGTAGCGGTATTTCCTGGTGCGCAGACCTTTTTTCCTGGCCGGCCATTCTTTTAACAGGCCGATGGCGGCTTTCGACAGTTCTGATAGGGCAGCGTTGTAGCGTTGGCGTAATAAAACCAGCGTGCGATCGGTGTCCTGATCGTTATCTGAAGGCAAAGATGGATCCCGGGTCGTGGCCCGGGATGACGATACCTGGGCCCGGGATGACGATACCTGGGCCCGGGATGAC
>CAZYVH010000001.1:16363-18510 GCA_964650905.1 uncultured Wenzhouxiangellaceae bacterium
TGGCAGATGCGGGTCTTCCAGGTCCCTGAGGCATTCATAGTAATGCTGCGCGAGACTGGCTGCCTCAGCCTGTCGAACGATCTCTGCATTGATATCCCTGCCCTGCCCGGCGATTTCTGCCAGGTAGCGACTGCGTGCGCCCGGTATCAATACACTTGAGCGTGGTGCCTTGCGGCTGACATCTGTGGTGGGTGTCCAGTCTTTTTCCGGCAGGTCCAGTTTTTCACGCATGAGACGCAGCAAGCTGACAAACATCCAGCTGATACCGGGGTCATTGAACTGGCTGGCGATGGTCGGGTAGACCGGCACATCGCCGTCATCCGTCGTGAAAGCCATGTGGTTGCGTTTCCACTGTTTGCGCACATCACGCAGTGCGTCCTCCGCGGCACGCTTGTCAAACTTGTTGAGGATGACCAGTTCGGCGTAATCGAGCATGTCGATTTTTTCCAGCTGGCTCTGTGCACCAAAATCGGAGGTCATGACGTAGCAAGCAAAATCCACCATGTCGACGATTTCAGAATCCGACTGGCCGATACCGGCGGTTTCCACGATGACCAGGTCGAAACCGGCGGACTTGAGGAAGTGGATCGCGTCGTTGAGCATCGCACTGGTTGCAAGGTGCTGACGGCGGGTCGCCATCGAGCGCATGTAAATTCGCTCATTGCGTAGTGAATTCATACGGATGCGGTCGCCTAAGAGCGCACCACCCGTACGCCGGCGGGTCGGGTCCACCGCCAGCACTGCAATGCGTTTGTCAGGAAAACTCATCAGCATGCGGTTGAGGATTTCATCGGTCACCGATGACTTGCCTGCACCACCGGTGCCGGTGATGCCGATAACCGGGGCCTGTATCTTCGCGCCTGCCCATTCAAGACGCTTCATTTTCAACTCGGACGCGCCCAGAATGCCAGCTTCCAGCGCGGTCAGCATATGCGCGACATCGCCAGCATTACCCACGTGGACATGCCTGGGAAGTTCAGCCGCGTGACGGTGTTCACCGGCGCGTTTGACCACATCTTCGATCATCTCGACCAGTCCCAGGTGCATACCATCATCGGGGTGGTAGATACGATTAACGCCATAGTTTTCAAGTGCTTTAATCTCGTCCAGCGTGATGGTGCCGCCACCACCACCAAAGACCTGTATATGCCCTGCCCCGCGTTCCCTTAGCTGATCGATCATGAACCGGAAATATTCGTTGTGGCCACCCTGGTAGGATGAAATCGCGATCGCGTCGGCGTCTTCGTCGATGGCAGCGCGGACGATGTCCAGCACGCTGCGGTTGTGACCCAGGTGGATGACTTCGCAACCCTGCGCCTGGATCAGCCTGCGCATAATATTAATGGCCGCATCGTGACCGTCGAACAGCGACGCTGCGGTGATAAAACGCAGTGGTGTCCTCAGCGACGGTATTTTGCGGGTCTTGATGTTCGTGGACGCTGTACGCATTCCGCTTATTTCGGGTTTGCTGTTCATAGCTGTTTGCTGCCCTGTTTGTTGCCCTGCTTGCTACAAATTTCGGCCAGGGCGAGCTGACATTTCTCTTCCACACCCTGCAGGTCGTTCAGCGTGACTTCCAGGTCCCTTTGTTTGCGTTCCAGTTCAAGGCGTTTTTCACCGATACGGGTGATGAATTTCTCAAGCTGCTGGCGGTTGCCCGATTGCGAGCCATACATCCTGATGAGATCGGCAGTTTCTTCAAGGCTAAGACCCAGACGCTTGCCACGCAGGATTAACCTTAAACGGGTCCGCTCGGCCGGGCTGTAAATACGCCGGGTGCCATTGCGCCTGGGGCTCAGATAGCCTTTTTCTTCATAAAAGCGGATGGTCCGGGTAGATATGTCAAATTCGCCCGCCAGATCACTGATGCTGTACGTCTTTTTCATCCCACAAGGATACATTACGTTTACGTTAACGTAAAGAAAAAATATTGGAGTCAAAGTAAAAACACCCGGCCCCATTCTATCCGCCCCTTTACTCTGACCCCGGTTCGGTGCTTGAATGGCGCTTTTGAACCGTCAGGAGCAGGTCAATATCATGAACCAAACCGCCAACAATCCCGAAATTACCCTCTACGAGATCGACCACAGCCGGTCCGCCCGTTGCCACTGGGCATTGAAGGAACTCGGTCTAAAATACACTTCCAT
>CAZYVH010000001.1:18610-20506 GCA_964650905.1 uncultured Wenzhouxiangellaceae bacterium
GAGATTGTCGATCAGAACAACGGCATGTTTCTAAAGGCTGCCGCCGTGCTGGAAGGCATTCTGGGCAGTGTGGATTACCTTGTCGGTGACCGTTTCTCGATAACTGACATCATCGTTGGTTTTACCGTCAGTTGGGCCGACATGCAGCATTTGCTTGAAGAACTGCCCAATTTGCAAAGCTACCTGGCACGCTTGAAAGAACGACCCGATTATCCCGGATAAATCATTGTCTGTAGGTCATTGGTTGGGTCATAAAAACAGCCGTTGTGTGCTACCCTGAGCGGCTGTTTCAAATAACCTGGAAATCTTTGTGAAAAAGCTGATTGCACTGCTTCTGCTGATCCCGCTTGCGGCCTGTCATAACGAAACCGCCGACCGGTCAACAGCAACCCCTTCAGACACGCCGGCATTGCCCGCGGGCGTTTCACTCGTCGAGACGTTCAATGGTGATGACAGCGGTATAGCCATACCGTACAGCAAGTACCAACTGGCCAACGGTCTGGTGGTGATCCTTAACGAAGATCATTCAGACCCGTTGGTGCACGTTGATGTGACCTACCACGTCGGCTCCAGCCGCGAACAGGTCGGGCGTTCGGGTTTTGCACATTTTTTTGAACACATGATGTTCCAGGGTTCCGCGCACGTGGCTGATGAACAACATTTCAAGCTGGTTTCCAACGCGGGTGGCACACTCAATGGCTCCACCAATTCGGACCGTACCAATTACTATGAAACACTGCCGGTCAACCAGTTGGAAACCGCTTTGTGGCTGGAGGCCGACCGCATGGGCTTTCTGCTCGAAGCGGTCACCGGGAAAAAGTTTGAAGTACAGCGCGAAACGGTCAAAAACGAGCGTGGGCAACGGGTTGACAACCAACCCTACGGGCGTGCGTTTGAAACCCTGAGCAAGGCTTTATACCAGCAGGACCACCCCTATTTCTGGCCGGTGATCGGTTGGCTTGAAGACCTCAACCACGCCGATGTCAACGATCTGAAACGCTTTTTCCTGCGCTGGTACGGCCCCAACAACGCGGCATTGACCATCGGTGGCGATATTGACCCGACCAAAACGCTTGCGTTGGTCAACAAGTATTTCGGGCCCATTCCACGGGGACCGGAAGTCGAAAACCTGCCCAAACAACCCGGCAATCTTGATGCCGACCGCTACGTGACGCTGGAAGACAACATCCACCTGCCGGCGTTGGCGTTTATCATGCCAACCGTCTACCATTCTCATCCGGATGAGGCACCACTGGACGCTGCCGCCAAGATCCTCGGTCAGGGCCAGGCCTCGTTGTTATACCAGCGCCTGGTACAGACCGGCCGCGCGGTGCAGGCCAACGTCAGCCACCGTTGCCGCGAACTGGCCTGCGAGATGATGTTCATCGTCATCCAGAACCCAGCTTCCGGCGAAACCCTCAAGGAAATGGAAGCTGCGGTGCGCGAGAGCATGGATGAATTTGCCGGACGCGAGATCAGCGCAGACGACTTGCAGAAATTCAAGGCGCAATATGAGTCCGACCGCGTGTTCGGTCTGCAAAGTGTCAGTGGCAAGGTCTCCACCCTGGCCGCGTTCCAGACCTACACCGGCAGCCCGGCGGGTATCGGTGAGGAAATTCAACGCTACCTGAATGTGTCGAGGGATGATGTCAAACGCGTGTTTGAGCAGTACATTGCAGGCAAACCGGCCGTGGTTCTCAGCATTGTTCCCAACGGTAGACTGGATCTGGCTGCCGCGCCGCAAAATTACGCCGCACCGGATCGTGACATACCCGCGAGTTTTGGTGATGAAAACGCTGCACTGCCGCTAAGACCGGTTGCTGATAATTTTGACCGCAGCCAGAAACCGGTACCGGGTGCTAACCCCATTGTTGAACTGCCCCCCATCTGGGATAC
>CAZYVH010000001.1:20606-26388 GCA_964650905.1 uncultured Wenzhouxiangellaceae bacterium
GGTCAATACCAGACCACGGTGACCGTCAGCAGCCTGACCAAACACCTCGACAAGGCCATGTCGCTGCTGTTGGAACGCACCCTGAAGCCGGCCTTTACCGAGGACGACTTCAAACGCATCAAGAGCCAGACCATCGAAGCTCTGATGGCAGCCCGCAAAACACCACAGGGGCTCGCCAATCGCGCCATCCAGGCAGTTTTGTACGGACCCACACATCCGTTGTCCTACCCGTTGGACGGTATACCTTCCACGGTTGAAAATATTTCGCTACAAGATGTGAAAGCGTTCTATCAGGCGCACATCCCGGCCCATCTGAGCGGTATCCTTATCAGCGCCGGCCTGCCACAAGCCGATATTATTTCTGCTTTACAGGGCTTTGCAGGGCTAGATATTTCTGCGGCCCTGCACAGTCCGATCACTGAAATGCCCACAATCAAGGGGCGTACACTTTATCTCGTCAACAAGGATGGCGCGGCGCAATCCAGCCTGCGCACCGCGCAACCGGCCATCAAGTACGATGCGCTGGGTGATTTTTACAAGGCCGGGTTGGCCAATTTCAACCTGGGCGGCACATTCAACAGCCGTATCAACCTGAACCTGCGTGAAGACAAGGGTTATACCTATGGCGCGCGCAGCGGTTTCAACGGTGGTCCGGAATTTGGCAGTTTTACTGTCTCGGCCGAAGTCAACAAGGATGCCACGGCCGCTTCGGTGACCGAGGTGATCAACGAGCTGGAAAGTTACGCCACCCATGGTATGAACGAGGAGGAATACGACTACATGCGCTCAGCCATCGGTCAGCGCGACGCCCTGCAATATGAAACGCCGGGTCGCAAGCTGAACCTGCTGGGTAATATCCTGCGTTACGACCTGCCGCTGGACTACCGGACGGGGCAAAAAAATGTTCTCAAAGAGACAGACCGTGAAACACTTAATGCACTGGTACACAAGCTGATCCGGCCTGAGGACATGGACATCGTGGTGGTCGGCGATGCAGCAGTAATACGGGGTGAACTCGAGGCCCTTGGCATGCCGGTCAGGATGCTGGATGAAGATGGCTTTGAAATCGCTGAACAGTAGAAGACAAACAAATTCCAGCAGGTGGAGTTTGTTATAATGAATGGTTGAATCCATCGATTCTTCCAGGACACTTTTTCATGCGGACACGAGTGTACAAATGCCATGGGGTGAAGACCAGGCGTCTACCCGATGCCAAATATGACGAGATCGGTGCAACCACGAGTGAAATATGCAGAGTACTGGTCAGCCGGGAACCGGTTTCCGGCGATTTTAATCAAAAAAACGGAGTAATTACATGAATAACAAAGTTGTCATTGTCGGTGCCAAACGCACACCCATTGGTTCATTCCAGGGTCAGTTTGCCACGACATCTGCCGATGAACTCGGTGCCGCTGCGATCCGCGGAGTGATTGAGCAAGCGGGTATCGACCCTGCGCTGGTGGACGATGTCCTGATGGGTTGCGTACTACCGGCCGGTGTCGGCCAGGCGCCGGCCCGCATGGCCTCGCGCAAGGCCGGTATCCCAACCTCGGCTGGCGCGGTGACCATCAACAAGGCCTGTGGTTCAGCCATGAAAACCATGCAGATCGGCCATGACCAGATCATCGCAGGCTCGTCTGAGATCGTCGTGGCCGGCGGTATGGAAAACATGACGCTTTCACCTTACCTGTTACCCAAGGCCCGCAGCGGCTACCGTATGGGCCACGGCCAGGTCCTGGACCACATGTTTAGCGACGGCCTGGAAAACCCGGACGACGGCAAGGCCATGGGGCTTTTTGGTGAACGCTGCGCGGCTAAGTACAATTTTACACGCGCCGACCAGGACGCCTTTGCCCGCGCTTCTATAGAACGCGCCATGAGCGCCATGGCGGGCGAGTTCAAAGATGAAATCACACCGGTGACGGTAACATCCCGGCGTGGCGACATCGTGATCAGCGAGGACGAGGAACCACCCCGCTGCAACCTGGAAAAAATCCCGTCCCTGCGACCGGCCTTTAAAAAGGACGGCAGCGTAACTGCGGCGTCCTCCTCCAAGATTTCTGATGGCGCGGCTGCGACCTTACTGATGTCCGCACAAAAAGCCGCCGAACTGGGTCTCAAACCACTGGCGACCATCGTTGCCCATGCGACCTTCTCGCAGGACCCTGAATGGTTCACCACCGCCCCGGTGGGCGCCATTGCAACCGTGCTTGAAAAAGCCGGCTGGACGGTTGCTGACGTCGACCTGTTCGAGGTCAACGAAGCCTTTGCCACCGTCACCATGGCCGCCATGCACGATCACAACATCGGGCACGCAAAGATGAACGTCAATGGCGGCGCCTGTGCGCTGGGCCATCCCCTGGGCGCCTCCGGAGCCCGTATTGTGGTCACACTGCTCAACGCACTGGCGCAACGTGGTCTTAAAAAAGGTGTGGCTGCGCTGTGTATCGGTGGCGGTGAAGCGACTGCCCTGGCCATAGAACTGCCGGAGTAAGACCATGGTTCACAGTTTATCAAGGAGTTCTCAAAATGAAATTAAATGATGTCAAAGCGCTGGTCACAGGCGGTGTTTCGGGTCTCGGCCTTGCCGTGGCCCGTAAAGTGGTGGCGGCGGGTGGCCGGGCCGCGCTGCTGGACATCAATACCGAAGCAGGTGCTGCCGCAGAAGCGGAACTGGGTGATGCGGTGTGTTATATCCACACCGATGTGTGCAGTGAACAGGCGGTCGAAGCCGCTGTTGAACGGGCGCTCGGTCACATGGGGATGATCAACGTGGCGATGAATTGCGCCGGTGTTGTCGGCGCTGGCCGGGTTCTGGGCCGGGACGCGCCGATGGCACTGGATTATTTTACCAACGTTATCCAGATCAACCTGATCGGGTGTTTCAATGTCAGCAAATCAGCGGGTGCCGCCATGGCAAGCAATCCGATGGGCGCCGATGGCGAACGGGGTGTGATCATCAGCACGGCCTCGGTTGCGGCCTGGGAGGGTCAAATCGGCCAGGCGGCCTATTCCGCCTCCAAGGCCGGCATCGTCGGTATGACACTACCGATCGCACGTGAATTTGCACGTATCGGTGTGCGTGTTAACGCCATTGCACCGGGTATTTTTCAGACACCGATGGTGGATGGCATGCCAGAACATGTACAGGAATCACTAAGCGCATCCATCCCATTTCCCCACCGATTGGGAAAAGCGGAAGAATTTGCTGAATTAGCTGCGCATATCATGGAGAATAGCTACATCAACGGTGAAACCATCCGTCTCGATGGTGCCGTCAGGCTGACGCCAAAGTAAGGAGAGGCCAATGGAGACCTTTGCAGAGGTAAGGCAACACATTCTGGATAACCATACCTTATTTATCGACGAGCCATTTCAACTGGCGTTTGAATATTCGATGCAGGGTAGCGAACGCAAACAGGGAATTTTCCTGGCGGAAATCAAGGCCTCTGACAACCGCCGCTACCTGCGGGTTGAAACACTGATCTGTCCACTGGAAAACTTTGACGCCGAGAAATGTCTGCGTATCAACCTGATATTGCGGGTCGGTTACCTGGCGGTGGGTGATCTTGAGGGTACCGCCTATATCAAGATGTGTGAAAACCTGCCCTACAGTTCCCTCAACGGTGAGGAACTGGAATACGTTATCACCCACCTGGCCCCGATGGCCGACCGCATGGAACAGTCGCTCGAAAATGATGGCGATTTTACTTGATAATTGTGCACACGGGGATACTTAAATGGACAGCATCAGAGAATTCATAGCCGACGCCAATCTCATTCAGTTACTGACGAGGGGCGTGACCAACCTGGTCATCGCAGTACTTATTTTCCTGGTCGGCAAGTGGATCGCCGGCATGGCACAGAAAACCTTTGAGGCATTGCTCAGGAGGCGAGCGATTGACGATGTGCTGGTGGATTTCCTCGGCAACATTGTTTATGCCCTCATCATCATCGCAGCGGTGGTTGCGGCCATCGATACGCTGGGTATACCGGCCACCTCTTTCATGGCCATCATCGGTGCGGCAGGCCTGGCTATCGGTCTGGCTCTGAAAGATTCCCTCTCTAACTTTGCCTCCGGCGTCATGCTGGTGCTATTCAGGCCTTTCACCAAAGGTGACTTCATTGACACAGGTGGCGTCCAGGGCACCGTTGAAGAGGTCCGTCTGGTCGCCACCACCCTGACCACCGGGGACAACAAACTGATCACCATTCCCAATGCCCTGATGTATACCGGCACCATCACCAATTACTCTGCCAGGGAAACGCGGCGGATAGACCTGGTGTTTGGTGTCAGTTACGATGACGACCTGAAGGTGGCCGCCGGAACACTGGAAAGGATTTGCCGGGAGCACCCGCAGGTCCTGAGCGAGCCGGCATGCAAGGTCTTTGTCACCAACCTCGGTGACAGCAGTGTTGATTTTGCCGTCAGGCCATGGGTCAAGAGCGCGGACTACTGGACCGTGCACGCCGAAATCCTGGCAACCGGCAAAGTCGAACTGGAGGCCGCAGGCTGCAACCTCCCTTATCCACAATCCGATGTGCATCTCTACCAGGATTCAACTGACGAATAGACTGTTACTGCACAATTGTTTTTTCATGCACCCGTCAGAGGCTAAGAAATTACAGGGTTTATAATAACAGGCAGGCAAGAAGGGAAAATAAGAAGGAGTCAATTAATGAAATCACGCGCCGCAGTCGCTTTCAAGGCCGGCCAATCTCTTGAGATAACCGAGGTCGATGTACAGGGACCGAAGGCGGGTGAAGTCCTGCTGCGGATGGTCGCGACCGGTGTCTGCCACACGGATGCCTTTACGCTGTCCGGTGCCGACCCTGAAGGGTTATTTCCGTCCATTCTCGGCCACGAAGGCGGCGCCGTGGTGGAGGATATCGGTAACGGTGTCAAAAGTGTCAGGCACGGTGACCACGTGATACCACTTTACACACCGGAATGTGGCGAATGCAGTTTCTGTAAATCCGGTAAAACCAACCTCTGCCAGAAGATCCGCATCACCCAGGGCCAGGGGTTGATGCCGGACGGTACCTCACGATTTTCAATAAATGGTGAAACGCTGTTTCATTACATGGGCACCTCGACATTTTCAGAGTACAGCGTCGTACCCGAGATCTCCGTCGCCAAAGTTAATCAGGCGGCACCACTGGACAAGGTCTGTCTGTTAGGTTGCGGCATTACCACCGGGATCGGCGCCGTGCTCAACACGGCCAAAGTCGAACCCGGTGCCACGGTGGCCGTGTTTGGTCTGGGTGGTATCGGTCTGAGCGTGGTCCAGGGCGCGGTCATGGCCGGCGCCTCGCGTATCATCGCGGTGGATCTGAACGAGGACAAGTTTGAGATGGCGCGTATGCTGGGTGCGACCGAGTTCGTCAACCCATCCAAATACGACCAGCCCATCCAGGACGTGATCGTCGATCTGACCGATGGCGGCGTGGACTATTCCTTTGAGTGTATTGGCAATACCCAGGTCATGCGCTCCGCCCTTGAGTGTTGTCACAAGGGCTGGGGTGAATCCATCATCATCGGTGTGGCGGGCGCCGGTGAGGAAATCTGCACACGACCATTCCAGTTGGTCACCGGCAGGGTCTGGCGTGGCACGGCCTTTGGCGGTGTTAGGGGACGCACCGAGCTGCCGGGCTTTGTGGATAACTACCTGGCGGGCAAGATCAACATCGATGACATGGTGACCCATACCATGGGTCTGGAAGACATCAACCGGGCCTTTGACCTGATGCATGCGGGGAAAAGCATACGCTCGGTGGTCAT
>CAZYVH010000001.1:26488-28607 GCA_964650905.1 uncultured Wenzhouxiangellaceae bacterium
CCCGTGCTCTACTGGCTCTCAGGTCTGACCTGCACCGATGAAAACTTTGCCATCAAGGCTGGTGCGCAACGACTGGCTTCAGAACTTGGCCTGGCCATCGTCTGCCCGGACACCAGCCCACGCGGCACCAACCTGCCTGGTGAGCACGATGACTGGGATTTCGGGTCCGGTGCCGGTTTTTACCTCAATGCAACTGCAACACCCTGGTCGGCGCATTACAATATGTATGACTATGTCACCCGGGAGTTGCCGGCGCTGGTCGAAGCCGAATTACCCGTCACTGACAAGCGCAGTGTCAGCGGCCACTCGATGGGTGGCCACGGCGCTCTCATGTGTGCATTGAAAGACCCGGATCGATATGCCTCCGCATCGGCTTTTGCACCGATCTGCCATCCCTCGGAAAGCCCCTGGGGTATCAAGGCCTTCAGCCATTACCTCGGTGAAGACCGCAATAGCTGGCATGAGTGGGACGCCACGCAATTGGTTCGCTCGGTCAAAAGGCAACTGCCGATCCTGATCGACCAGGGCACCCACGACGAGTGGCTCGGTGCAGAGTTAAAAACCGGCAGCCTGGAACAGGCCTGTATTTGCACCCACCACCCATTGGACGTGCGTATGCGTGAGGGCTATGACCACAGTTATTATTTTATCAGCACCTTTATCGACGAGCACCTGCGCTACCACGCCGGGGCCTTGGGAATAATCACCTAAATCCTGAAAGTTTCCGGATCAAACAGCGGTCTGTTGTTCTGATCAGGTAATTCGGAACAGGGATGACAGGACAAGATCGCGGGGCGGCACAAAGCGTGTCTGCAGACGCCACTACACATCCCCGGTTTCACACAGGCCGCCGGATTAAAGACACCGAGAGTATCTGCCCGGTCTGCCTTGCACCGGTAAATGCCACTGTCTACACGCGTCATGGCCAGGTCTGGATGGACAAGACCTGCGCAAAACACGGCCCGTTCAGCGCCCTGCTTGCATCCGATACACGACACTATTATGAAAGTTCACGACCCGCTGGCAAGACCACGTCCTGCTGCGCAAGCGCATGTGGCGATTCGTCGGAAAATCACAGTTGCAACATCCTCATAGAAATCACACAACGCTGTAACCTGAGCTGCCCAACCTGTTTTGCCGCCTCCACGCCACAGCATGGCCAACAGCTTGGCCTGCAGGAATTCACACGCCAGGTGGACGCTTTGGTCAGGGGCGGGAAAAACACCGCGGATGTGATCCAGTTATCAGGCGGCGAACCGACCATTCACCCACAATTATTTGAGATGATTGAGGTACTGGCAGAGCGCAACTTTCGCAAGATCTGCATCAATACCAATGGTATAAAGCTTGCCTCAGAAGCCTACGTTGAACGCCTGGCAACGAGTCATCCCGGTTTGTCGGTCTACTTGCAGTTTGACGGCTTTGATCCACAAACCCACAGGCAACTGAGAGGACGTAGCGATTTCCTCAAAATCAAGCAAGCTGCAATCGTCAACTGTATGGCTTACGACATCCGGGTGGTACCGGTCATGACCCTGACCCGGGGGATCAATGAGCACGAGGTTGGAGATTTTCTTAAGCTTGCCATCGACAACCCGGCCATCAATAACGTGGTGTTTCAGCCGGCGATGTATTCGGGACGTTATGAAAATACCATTGACGAGGAGCGCCTGACGCTGGCCGACGCGGTGCAACTGATATGTCAGCAGACAGGTGTTTTCACGGCTGATGATTTTTCACCCATACCGTGTTCCGACCCCAATTGTTTCAGTGTTGCCGTGGCCTTGCGCACACGCAGTGGTCCGCTGGGAGTGTCGCGTTACTTTCCGCGCCATGAGACCTGGAATGAAGCCGGCAACACCGAACTGATTGCGGGGTTGACCGATTCACTGGATGGCCCAAAGGCTTTTAAACGGGCCATCGACTGGGCCGCCTCAGCCGATCATCTCGCACAACTTGATGATTCTGAAGTGGATCGTTTGCTGGATGGTTTGCTCGAATGGCAAGAGGAGCAACACCACACAGACAGCGAATTCTGGGGATCATTGCTGGTCATTGGCATCAAACCGTTTATGGATGCCTATACCTACGACCAGGACCGCATCGACAAATGCTGTGT
>CAZYVH010000001.1:28707-82857 GCA_964650905.1 uncultured Wenzhouxiangellaceae bacterium
GACCTCAATGAAACTGCAAACCCGACGGCCCAGGCACACGATGGATAAGCTTCAGGCCCCTGTACAAACAGGATGTTCGCTCGCCTCCAACGGCTGCAGTGAATTTTATGAGCAGGCCTGGGTGCGGCAAATCGCTGCGGAGTGCTTTCACCCCGGAGGTGAAGATCTGACCTGCCGTAGCATCGCCTCGCTCGACCTTGACGCAGGCACCAGGGTGCTGGACCTCGGTTGTGGCACCGGCACCAGTGCTTTGCTGATGGCGAGCGAATTCCGGTTTGAGGTGACCGGGATCGACCGCAGTGTCAATAACATCGAACGCGCCCGGCAACGTGCTCGGGCGCTGGGGCGTGATGCCAGCCACTTGCGTTTCCTTAGCTGTGATGCCGCTGACTTGCCGTTCGCCAGATATGAATTCGATGCTGTGCTGGCTGAGTGCACCTTCAGCCTGTTCGAAAACAAGGCTGCGGTGCTGACCGGCATCAAACGTGTTATGCGGCCCGGGGGAATGATCGCGCTGTCGGACATGGCCGTTAATGGGGCATTGCCTGACGATGTCAGACAGGTAATCGCGCCCTGGAGCTGTCTCGAAGACGCATTCGATGACGAAGCTTATGTGCAGTTATTTAAAGATGCGGGGTTTGGGGTAAAGCAAAGTGTGGATGAAAGCCAGTCACTGCTGGCCATGGTGGCGCAACTCAAACGCAAACTGCTGATTCTGGCCAGTGGTGTGATCAGTGGTGACTTGCAAATTCCCGGGTTCGATCCCGTTGAGGTCAGACACTACCTCGACCGGTTTGCCCGGCAGGTCAGCCTCGGGCGTGTCCGGTACCTGCGTTACTTGCTGCTTAACCCGGGTTAAAACGTATGGCTCAACCACGGGTTGAACAAAGATACAGGACCTTCCAGAGTACGTGGGTTGTGAAGAAGCCATAAGTAGCATGCGGCTCAATGCCCAACTCAACAAGAATTGCCTCGTGGTTTTTGATTATTTGTTACCAGGGCAGTTCGAATTACAAGTCAAAACTGAAATTTCCTGCATTTCTTCAAGCGATCCTTGACATCATAATTAGCACCATATGATGTACAATATGGTGCAGACAAAATATCAGGGCACAATCATGCGAACAACCGTAAATATTGACGATGAGTTGATGAAGGCTGCTCAGAAGTTGACAGGTATTAAGGAGAAGGCGGCATTGCTTCGTGCGGGTCTGCAGGCGCTGATCGAACAGGAGTCGGCCCGTCGCCTGGCCCTGCTTGGAGGGTCTGAGCCACAATTATCCAGTGTATCACGACGCCGAGCAGTGGATTCATGATCCTCGTCGACACATCCGTCTGGATTGACCATCTACGCAAGGGAAACACCCGTTTAAATTCCCTGCTCTTAAGTGCGGCAGTGCAGGTCCATCCTTTTGTAATTGGCGAGTTGGCTTGTGGTAACCTCCACAACAGGGGCCGGATTCTCAAGCTGCTCGGCGACCTGCCGGCAAGCAGGGTAGCCCGTGATCAGGAAGTGTTGTTCTTCATTGAACAAAACGACTTAATGGGTCGTGGGATTGGGTATATCGACGCACACCTGCTTGCCAGTGTCTCATTGTCCAGTCCGGCCCGTCTGTGGACGGTTGATCGGAAACTACGCATCGTTGCGGTTCAACTTGGACTGGCGCAGCCTGGGTAGTCCTCTTATCCATGTTAACTGAAGGCGTGTCACATCGAATGCCTCACAGCGATTGAAACGCGTATTCAATATTGACATCGAAACTTGCGACAATGCAGTTAAACTGGTGGCTGTCCCTGTTCCTCCGCTGATGCTGAGATCAGTCCCCGGATAGCCATAATCTGGACTGCAAACCAAGTTTGCTTGAATAGCCAACTGAGCGGCTGACAATTCGACCCTGACCATCGATCACAAAATAGGTTGGAAAGCCGCGGATATGCCAGTTTTGAGATGTTTTGGCATTACCCAGCATGACCGGCAGGTGCACACCGGTCTGGGCGATAAAGCCGCGCACTTCATCCAGACTCGTGTAATCGAGCGCAACCGCCCGGGCCCAGGATACCTTGCCACTGGCAACCAGGGCGTCGAGGTTGCCAATACTGTGACGGCAGTAGAAACACCACGGTGCAAAAAAATAGATCACGCCGGTCTGACCCGTCACCATTTCACTGTCCGCACGCATGTCATCCAGCCAGGCCAGTTCCAGCGGGGGTGTTGGGCCGGTAGCAGGCAAATCGCGGGTTTGCCAGGCGTTGATAAGGACGAATGCAAGAATGAGCAGCGCTACATCGAATGCCAGTGCGCCCCAGTAATGTCCCCTCAACGCTTTCCATGCTGCTTTGAGTCTGGAAAAACGATCAAACATCATCGCCCCACAGCAAGCGGTCCACGGCCCCGCGGTAACCGTAGCGTTCAAGGTCAATTTTTCCGTTTAGAAATGTCACGCCTTCACGCTCCAGACAGTTTTTTTGCCTGCGCCAACCACTTGAATCCTCTGGAAATGATATTTTTCCCTGTGCATTGATGACGCGGTGCCAGGGCAATTGAATCCCACGCGGCGCCCGGCGCATGGCCTGGCTGACGCGGCGCGCGGCACCCGGCATGCCCGCAAGACGGGCAACCTCACCATAGGTCAGCACATGGCCAGACGGTATTTCACCGACAACTTTCCAGACACTTCGGTACCAGTTGGTCTGCGTGCTGTTCGTAAGTTTGCCATCCGGGTTTGTCATGCATAAAACCTGAAAATTTTCGCCGTCACATACCATTAATTCCTGTCACAAGGTAGCATGTAACAAGACAGCATTCACAGTAACAAGAGACCCGTATGACACAAAAAGCTGACATCAAATTTAAACGTCTGGCCGAACTGGGCAGTCATGACTTCAAACTTGCCTGCGAAGTCCTCGATGCCGGCAAGGTCTGCCACGTGGGTTTCAGCCAGGCAGGACAACCCTATGTTGTACCGATGGCCTATGCCCGCCAGGGTGATCAATTACTACTGCACGGCTCGGTACTCAGTCGCCTGATGAAAGGCCTGGCCTCAGGGTTGCCGTGTTGCGTGACCGTGACGCATTTTGACGGCCTGGTATATGCACGCTCGGCCTTTCATTCTTCCATGAGTTACCGCTCGACCATGGTTTTTGGTATTGCGCACCCTATCCTGGATATAGATAAAAAACGTAGTGGTTTCCATGCGCTGGTGGATCACCTGATGCCGGGCAGACGCGCCGAGCTGAGACCATCGACCCTCAAGGAACTTAACGCGACCATGCTGTTGTCCCTGCCGATCAAGACATTCAGCACAAAATGTGACAGTGGGCCGCCGGAGGATCCAAAAGCAGATATGCAACAAGCCGTGTGGGCTGGTGTGGTGCCATTACAGACGGTCGCCGGGGAACCGCAGGACGCTCCGGACCTGTTACCGGGGATTTCGAGACCGGATTATTTGTGAGTACCGGTTTTCAGCTTAGCGATGAAAAGGCGCTGTCGCTTTACTCTGACCTCCTAACCTTCTGCACTGCCGCCAGAATGCCGCGCAGTATATTGATTTCGTTCTGGTCCGGACGGGCGCGGTTGAACAGACGTCTGAGCCGCATCAGCAGACGTCTTGGTTGAGCCGGGTTCAAAAACCCGATATCCAGCAAAGTCTGCTCAAGATGCGTGTAAAACCATTCCATCTGGCCTGCGTCAACCGGAATCCGGTCCGCGGAATCCCTCTTGGCAGGAGCGCCGCCAAGCGCGGCCATGCGTAGCTCATAGGCCATCACCTGCACGGCCTGGGCGAGATTAAGAGAACCATAATCGGGATTGGTGTTGATCTGCACCAACTGGTGGCAACGCTGCATCTCCTCGTTGGTCAGACCATAGTTCTCACGGCCAAACAATATGGCAACGTCCTGTCCACCCGGTTCGGCCAGGGCGGTGGCAGCGGCCAGGCGTATGTCCATTTGCGGCATTGGCAGGCTACGCAGACGTGCGCTGGTGCCCAGTACCAGTGAGCAACCTTCCAATGCAGATTCAAGCGCTGCATGCACCGTGGCCCCCTGCAGCAAATCGTCAGCGCCGGACGCCATGGCGGTCGCTTGCGCGCCGGGAAAAATTTTTGGTGTAACCAGGTGCAACTGTTTCAAACCCATGACTTTCATGGCACGGGCGGTTGCACCGATGTTCCCGGGGTGGGTCGTGTTGATCAGCACAATGCGGACCGCTGACAAAGACGCTGCCACCTGCGCCCCGCTTCTGTTATCCTGTGCCGCCTTCATGTGCATAGATGATTGACCATGGCTCATCCCGTTTTGAATATTGCAATCGCTGCCGCGCAAGTTGCCGGTGACATTATGCGCCGCGAGCTTCCAAGGGTGTCGTCCATCCCGGTAACACGCAAGGCACGGCATGATTATGTCAGTGAGATCGACAAAACCTGCGAGGCTGAGATTGTACGTGAAATTAAGCGTTTTCACCCGGACCACGCGTTCCTGGGAGAAGAAGGCGGCGCCCAGGGTGACAGCAATTTCGTGTGGATCATAGACCCGCTGGATGGTACCAGTAACTACCTGCATGGTATGCCGCATTTTGCCGTCTCCATCGCCCTTGAGGTCAAGGGTCGCACCGAGCACGCGGTCGTCTATGACCCCATGCGCGATGAGATGTTCAGCGCCAGCCGCGGCAGTGGAGCCCACATGAATAATACGCGTATCAGGGTTTCCAACCGTACAACACTGGACAACGCCATCCTGGCGACCGCGTTCCCGTTCCGCCAGCGCGGCATGATGGGTGTTTATACCGGGATATTCAGTGAAGTTTACCGAAAAATTGAGGATGTTCGCCGCTGCGGAGCGGCGGCACTGGACCTCGCATGGGTCGCGGCCGGCAGGGTTGACGGTTATTTTGAGATCGGGCTCAAACCATGGGATGTGGCTGCCGGGACCTTGCTGGTACGTGAAGCCGGTGGTGTGGTGACCGACTTTGACGGTGCTGATCAGGTCGGAAAATCGAATTCAATATTAGCCGCACCTTACAAACTGATGACACCGTTAAGACAGATCATCGAACCCCGCTGGGCAAAAGCCAGGCGCTAGGCTGTCGTCATCCCGGACTTGATCCGGGATCTCAACGGGTACGTGGTACTTCAAATGGACCCCGGCTCGGGGGCCGGGGTGACGGGTTTTCGGGGGCCGGGGTGACGGATTAATCAGGGCCGTGCTTTCAGCTTGGCACCCTCTTTCTCGACCTCCATCAGGTCATATTTACTGACTCCCAGCATCAGCAAAACGGTGCTGGCGACATAGATGGACGAGTAGGTGCCGACCACGATGCCTGCCACCAGCGTGAAAGCAAAACTGTGGATGATCTGACCGCCGATAAAAAACAGCGTCAGCAATACGATCAGGGTCGTTGACGACGTCATGATCGTACGTGACAGGGTCTCGTTGATGGAAGTGTTGACCACGTCAAGTGGTTGGCGTTTGCGATAACGCGGGAAATTTTCACGAATACGGTCAAACACCACGATGGTGTCATTGAGTGAATAACCCACAACGGCCAGCAGAGCAGCCACGACTGTCAGATCAAATTCGATCTGCAGGAAGGACAATACGCCCATGCTGATGATGACGTCGTGGATCAGGGCCGCGACGGCACCCACAGAAAAACGCCATTGAAAGCGGAACATGACATACAAAAACACACCGGCCATGGCATAGATAACCGCCAGGATACCCTGCTCCGCCAGTTCGTCACCCACTTGCGGCCCTACAAATTCAACCCGTCGCATTTCAATTTCACCTTCCACACCCTGGTTCAGTGCTGCCAGTACACGGGTGGATAATTCCGCGCTGCTTTCCTCACTACCGGTCGGCGGTATACGCACAACGATGTCAGTGGCTGCGCCAAAGGTCTGCACGATGGCGTTGTCGAAACCGGCTTCATCCAGGTTGTTGCGCACATCGCGGGTTTGGGGTGCGGCCGGGTAGCTGACTTCAATCAATGTGCCACCAGTGAAATCCAGACCGAAATTCAATCCAAATGTAAACAGCGAAACGATGGCCAGCACGATCAGTGTGGATGAAAAAACCAGCGCCACGCGGCTCTGGCTCATGAAATCGATGTTGGTCTTGCGGTTTAGTAATTTCATCTCAAGTCCTTATATGGCCAGTTTTTTGACACGTTTCTTACCGCCATAAATCAGGTTCACTACCGCCCGGGTCCCCATGATCGCCGTGAACATGGAGGTCACGATACCCAGTGACAAGGTAACCGCGAAACCCTTGATCGGCCCGGTGCCAAACAGGAACAGCACGAAGGCGGCTATCAGGGTCGTGATATTGGCATCTGCGATAGTCGAAAAGGCCTTTTCATAGCCGGCGCGGATACTGGCTTGCGGTGTATTACGGTTGCGCAGTTCTTCACGTATACGCTCAAAAATCAAAACATTGGCATCCACCGCCATACCGACGGTCAGGACGATACCAGCGATACCTGGCATGGTCAGCGTGGCGCCGAGCATGGACAGCAGTGAGACCAACAGGACCAGGTTTCCAAACAGGGCTATATTGGCCACTAGGCCGAACAATTTGTAATAGAGCGCCATGAATACCAGCACAAGGACAAAGCCAATGAGCACGGATTCAAAACCCTGGGCAACGTTATCAGCGCCGAGGCTCGGCCCCACGGTGCGTTCCTCGACGATTTCCATGGGCGCGGCCAATGCGCCTGCTCGCAATAACAACGCGAGTTGTGAAGCTTCGTTGATGGACGCCAGACCGGTGGTCTGGAAGCGTTTTCCAAAGGGCTCGCGCACAACTGCCACACTGATCACGTCCTCGATCTTACGACCACCCGATTTCTGTTCGATATAGACAACCGCCATGCGGTTACCCACGTTATCACGGGTAAAGTCGAGCATGCGCTTGGCGCCGACGCCGTCCAGCGTCACGCTGACCGAGGGCTGGCCGGTTTGCTGATCAAAAGAACCGGAGGCGCCGATCAATTGATCACCCGCTACGATCAGCCGCTTTTTAAGCAGGATCGGATTGCCATTGTCATCTTTGTAAAGACGCGATTCGGGCGGCACCCTGCCGGTTTGCAAGGCGGTGAATGCATCATTGCTCTCATCAACGGCACGATACTCCAGCGTCGCGGTTGCGCCGATGATCTTTTTGGCCGCCACCGTATCCTGGACACCCGGCAACTCTACTACCACGCGGTCGGCGCCCTGTTGTTGTATGACCGGTTCGGCTACACCCAGCTCATTGACACGGTTTCTGAGTGTTGTGATGTTCTGTTTCAGTGCAGTCTGTTGTAAGGCAATCAGTTGTTTTTCCTTCACCGTGGCGGAAATCCCGAAGGTTTCCCCTGCAGGCAATTCAGTGATGTTGAGCCCCTGCAAGCTCTGGTCAGTGCGCAATATGTTCAAGGCCCGGTCACGGTCCCCGGCAGAACGCAACATGGCCAGCAAACCATTACCCTCGTGACGTACCGATACGTAGCGGACACCTTCGGTACGCAAAGCCGCCCTGATATCATCCACAAAGCGATCCAGTTGCTGTCCTCGCGCCGTATCCATATCGACCTGCATCAGGAAATGCACACCACCCTGCAAATCCAAACCCAGGGTCATGGGCTTGCCACCGACAGCACGTAACCACTCGGGGGTCGCGTGTGCCAGATTCAGCGCCACCACATACTTGTCACCCAGTGAATCGCGCAACACACCGGCCGCCTTGAGCTGATCCTCGGTATTTGCCAGACGATAAAGCAGGTGGTTACCCCGTTGCTCCCGGCTATCGTACGTAATATGTGCACTCAGCAACGCATCATCGATATTGGTGGTCAGTTCTGCCGGCAACTCAAATCCTCGTGATGAGGTGATCTGCAGGGCGGGGTCTTCACCGTAAAGGTTTGGCAGCGCATAGAGTGTTCCCAGCGTGACGGCGAAAACGATCAGCAGGTATTTCCAGAGAGGATACTGGTTCATGAATCAGTCTCGAGTAATGAAAGTTGCGGGTGGTGAGTCAAGCAGACTTGATCGTACCTTTGGGCATTACGTTGGTCACTGACTGGCGCTGCAGTTTAACCTGCACGCCGTCGGCCAGCTCCAACGTCACAAATGACTCGGTGACCGCAGTTATGCGGCCCAGCAAACCGCCATTGGTGACCACCTCGTCACCTTTGGACAGCTGCGCAACCAGTTGGCGGTGTTCTTTTGCCCGTTTGGTCTGTGGGCGGATCAGCATAAAATAAAATACAGCCACTATGACGATGAGCGGCAAAAAACTGAGCAGCCCACCAGATGCTGCAGGCTCTGCCGCGTATGCATTGGAAATAAAAAAGTCCATAATGATCTCTTTGTGTCGTCTGTTACTGTCAGCCGGCAATTATAAGCCATGCCGGGCCAGAAAACCGCAAACGGCCGACAATCAAATTGGATCAATCAATGCCACCGTTGTAGCTATCCAGAAATTTGCTGACGAACTCAGTGAGTTCACCCGCCTCGGTGGCTGCCCTGATACCAGCCATCAACTGCTGGTAGAAATACAGGTTGTGGATCGTGGCAAGCTGTGCCCCCAGCATCTCCTTACAACGGTCCAGGTGTTTCAGGTAGGCACGTGAATAGTGCTGACAGGTATAACAGCCACAGGTTTCATCAACCGCTCGTGTATCCTTGATGAAACGTGCATTGCGTACTTTTAAAATGCCCTTGCTGGTGAAGTAATAGCCGTTACGTGCGTTTCGGGTCGGCATGACACAGTCAAACATATCCACCCCTTCAAGGACCGCAGCGATAATATCCTCGGGACGACCAACACCCATCAGGTAACGCGGTTTGCCGGCGGGTAATTCTGGTAAGGTTTCAGCCAGGACCCGTTGGCGTTCCTGTTGCGTTTCACCGACCGACAGGCCGCCGATGGCGTAACCATCAAAACCAATCGCCTGCAATGTCTGCGCCGACTCCCTGCGCAGATGTTCATACATGCCACCCTGCACAATACCAAAAAGCGCCGCCGGGTTCCCGCCATGCGCCTGTTTACAACGTTGCGCCCAGCGCATGGATAACTGCATGGATGTCCGTGCCTGCTCTTCGGTCGCCGGGTAGGGTGTACATTCGTCAAAACACATGACGATATCCGCACCCAGCGCAGCCTGAACGGTCATGGACTCTTCCGGCCCCAGGAACACTCTGGCGCCATCAACAGGTGAAGAAAAATGGACCCCTTGCTCGGTAATCTTACGTCGTTCGGCCAGACTCCAGACCTGGAAGCCACCCGAATCGGTCAGGATGGGCCACTGCCAGTGCATAAAATCGTGCAAATCACCGTGTCCCCGGATCACTTCGGTACCCGGGCGTAGCATCAGGTGAAAGGTATTACCCAGCAGTATCTCGGCGCCCGTGTCGCGTACCGCTTCCGGTGTCATGGCCTTGACGGTGCCGTAGGTGCCAACCGGCATGAACACCGGGGTCTGGACCGTCCCCCTCGCAAACCTAAGCTGCGCGCGACGGGCACCGCCATCACTGCCCAGCAGTTCGAACTTCATTGCTTCAATGGTTCTCAAACATGTGCCGCGACCATGACGCGCTTGCCATAGCGTAGTTGCTCATAGGCATCGGCAGGTGGTTCCAGTACGGTGACATCGGAAAACCCAACCTTGTGGAGCATCCACAACAAGGCTTGCAGGCTCGGGACCAGGCAAATTCCGGTGACGCTGGCTTCCGGTCCGTGGGTCTCGTCGGTTTCATCGATGACGCCAAAACTGCCTTTCAATGGCCGCACAAACCGGTAGCTGCCATAATCGACCACACCGGTCATACCGGGTATGACCTGGGTCTCGATCAGGCAGACTCCTTTGCACAGTGTCTGTGCCAGACGCAAGGCACCAACCGGGTTTTCAAGGTGGTACAACAAACCAAGCATGAGCACCAGATCGAATTTACCCTGCCGTTGAGCGTCCAGATCAAAGATATCAGCCTGTTGGAATTGTAAGTGCCTCAGACCATAAATATCGGCAATCAGACGACTGTCTTCCACGTGTGATCCGCGGGCTTCGATACCCAGCACAGCTTCAAAACCCAATTGCGCTGTTTTGACCGCAAAGAAACCCTGGTGGGATGCAAGGTCGAGGGCATTTAGTCTGGCATAGTGCCCGGCAAATATATGCTCGAGATGGTCTTCCACCATGCGCCAGCGGGTCGCGTGTATGGCATCCAGTTCACCGTTATTGTAACTACGGGTACTCTGTCCGTCGGGCAATGCATAGCTATAAAACCACTCTTTTGCCAGCGCCCGGCTGATGAGTTCAGAATTTCTGTTTTCAGACATCCGCATATTTTGACACCGTTGTCCTCATGCGACCAGCATCGCATCACCGTAACTGAAAAACCGGTAACACTGCTCAACCGCGTGCCGGTAAGCGGCCATCGTTTGCGCGTGGCCGGCGAAGGCACTCACCAACATCAGCAGGGTGGATTCCGGCAGATGGAAGTTGGTGACCATCGCATCCACAACACTGAACTTGTAGGGTGGGTAGATAAACAGACGGCTTTCACCCGTGTACGGCTGCATGTGGCCATTCCTCGCCGCCGTTTCCAGGCTGCGCACGGCCGTCGTACCCACGGCAATCACCCGCCCACCGTGTGCCTTGCACTCGGCAACCGCATCGCAGGCCGCCAACGGCACCTGCAACCATTCTGCGTGCATTTTGTGTTGAGCGATGTCATCGACCCTGACCGGCTGAAAGGTACCGGCACCGACGTGCAAGGTCACCCGCGTGGAACGTACGCCCATGGCCTGTAACTGGTCCAATAAGGCCTGGTCAAAGTGCAGCCCTGCGGTCGGTGCGGCCACTGCGCCGGGTACCTCGGCAAAAACTGTCTGATAGCGACGCCGGTCGCGTTCCGTATCCGTGCGGGTGATATAGGGTGGTAACGGCATGTGTCCCAGCCGCATCAGCCATTCCATCAACTCACCGCCCAGTGCCCGCAAATGAAAAAAATCTGCCTGCCGTCCCACGACCAGCAATTCACTACCGTCTTCAAGTAGCAACTTTGTGCCGGGTTGCAAGGTTTTGCTGGCTCTTGCCTGTGCCAGACATTCCCGTGGACCGAGCAAACGCTCAATCAGAACCTCCACACGCCCGCCGCTGGTCTTTTTTGCAAACAGACGAGCAGGAATGACCTGGGTATTATTAAATACCAGCAGGTCCCCAGGCCTGAGCAGACTGGGTAATTGCGTAAACAGACTGTCCTTGATATCCCCTGTGTGCCGCTCAAGACACAATAAACGGCTGGAACTGCGTATTGCCAGGGGTAGCTGTGCGATCAATCTGGTTGGTAATTCATAATAGAAATCTGTGCGTTTCATAGCGCTCATTATCCTTTAAAACCCAGGGCAACCGAACCATAATGTCCTCTTATTGAACGAGGAGCGATGCATGTCCAACAACGTTTCCAACAACCGTGCCGAGGCACGGGAACTTGACCAGCGCGATCCGCTGCGTGGCTACCGTGATCAATTTTTACTCCCAAAGCACTCCGATGGTACACAGCAATTGTACTTTTGTGGCAATTCACTCGGTTTACAACCGAAAAGCCTGCAAAATTCCATGGCAAGGGAACTGCAAAACTGGCAGAACCTGGCCGTTGAGGGTCACTTCATCGGCGACAATCCGTGGACGCTCTATCCGCAACGCCTGCAAGAACCGATGGCGGAGCTGGCAGGCGCCCGGCCGAAAGAAGTGGTCATCATGAATACGCTGACGGTCAACCTGCACCTCATGATGATCAGCTTTTACCGGCCTCAGGGACGGCGCAGGCGCATCCTGATCGAGCCGCAGCCGTTTCCATCGGACCGTTACGCACTGGAGTCCCATTTACGTCTGCATGGCCTGGACCCGGACGAATGCCTGCTTGAACTTGCCCCGGACAGCGGCAGCCAACTGATCGATGAATCCAGTATCGAGGCCTGGCTTGATGAACATGGTGACTCGGTGGCCCTGGTGCTGTGGCCCGGTGTGCAATACGCGACAGGTCAGCGTTTTGACCTCAAGAGAATTACCGCTGCCGCACACCGGGCGGGTGCCCTGTGTGGCATTGACCTGGCCCACAGCATCGCTAACGTACCGCTGAATCTGCACGACGATAATGTGGATTTTGCCGTCTGGTGCACCTACAAGTATCTGAATTCAGGACCGGGGGCAATCGGTGCCTGTTTCGTTAACGAGCGCCACTTTGAGCATCATGATCTGCCACGTTTGCATGGCTGGTGGGGTAACGACCTTGCCTCACGCTTCCTGATGGGCTCGAAATTTAGTCCCGCCAGGGGCGCGGACTGCTGGCAGGTTTCCAACCCTCCCATCCTCGCGATGGTGCCCATTGAGGTGTCGCTGGCATTGTTCCAGGAAGCTGGCATGGCGGCGCTGCGGGAAAAATCCATCGCCTTGACCGCTTATCTTGAGCGCTTGATTCACACCGAACTCGACCGGCAACTGGCTATCATCACGCCACGCGAACCCGCACGCCGGGGTTGCCAGCTATCCCTCAAGGTCCGTTCGGGCCGCACAGCCGGACGAGCCCTTTTCGAGCGACTCGAAGCTGCCGGCACCGTCCCCGACTGGCGCGAACCCGACATCATCCGGGTCGCACCGGTGCCGCTTTATAACCGCTTTGAGGATTGTTGGCGTTTTGTTGACCAGGTCAAAAACATGTTCGGCGCTACTGGCACTGTATCGGCACGGTCAGCTTAACCGCTTCATCCGTGCGATTGATCGAACCACTCAAAGGTGCATTGAGCAGGTAATCCAGCGTCCAGCTGACATTGGATTCGTCACTGAATTCCCGGCTAAAGACACCGACCGTATCCAGGGTGACACCGGTGTCGTCACAGACTGCACAGTACCCCGCAAATTGCAGCAAGGCCATTTCCTGCGACGTGGGGGATTGCGGATCGGGTGATGCGATCAACCAGCGCGGATCACCCTTGTCATCATAAATGTAATGCACAAACGCCTGCGAGGTAGCATTGACCAGGACACTCGCCCCACCCACACCGTTGACGGGCCGCGACCATATACCCGTGTAACTGCGTTTGACACTATCAATACTCGGACATAACGGCGGAGAATTCGGCGACATACGGTCACTGCCGCTTTGTCCAAATAGCACAAAGGAGAAAATTGCGTCATCCTCACTCAGTGTTGTGACCGATACATAACCGGCCGGGACCGAGTGCTGCGCGCTACCGTCATTGGTGTAACGCAACAGTTCTGCCACCCAGGTGTTTCCCGTGGGCTCCGGGCCACTGGCCAAATACCATTCGGGTTTGCCGTCTTCATCATAGGTATACCACAGCATTGCACGAAACCCGCCGGTGGTATTGAAATCATAACCCTGTCTCAAATCGGGTCTGGAAGATGGTTGCCAGAGCCCGCCACGCAAGGCGATGGGGTCAGCGGATGAGACAATATCGGCATGAACCTCCACGCTCGCGGGTCCGCTGCCCTGGTTTGTCAAGACGACGTACCAGCGACCGGACAACAATTGGCCGCCACTGACGGTTAACTCCGGGCCGCTGCCGCCAGAGCCGGCACTGGCAGCAATCGGCTCGCCACTGGTGTCCGGTGCCGCTGCAAATGGTGCAGTGGTAAAGGCCTCGTCAAAGTCCATCCGGTAGAGTTCAATGGCAAGATTGTCATTCTCCTCGCTGCCCGTACCCGATGCCGTGACGGTTAATGAATCTGCGGCGGGTGGTACATCGATATATATGCGGTCATGTGTGCCCCCCGCATCGACATTGAGTGTACGGCTGTGGCCGTTCATCAACGCCAGTGTCTCGGGCGCTGCAACCGCTGTCAGTGTAAACCTGACCGGTACGATGCCGATATTATTGGGGGTTTCCCGGTCGGTGCCGATGCCCACCGCGCCGATCAGTTCATCGCCCGGTTCAGCGTTGACGTTGTCCCAGGACAAACGCAGATTGAAATTCTCACCGGACCCTACGATGCCACTGCCACTGACGTTCAGGGCCGAGGTGTCCTGCCTGCCGATGACCGCGGTTTTCAGGGTCACCTCATCGGGGTCGTTGGTGGCGTCCCAGTTCTGTACGATGACCCAGTAGTCGCCCGCCACCGGGGTGAACAAATCACACAACTCCAGGTCAGTCGGCGTCGTACTTGAACACAGCTCCTCGCTTTGTTGCGCAAAACCGTCGTGGTTGCTGTCCAGGCCGACAAACAGGTCGAGGTCATTGGCGGTTGAAGGCAGCGTTTCGGTGTGCAGCCAGAGCGTGTCGGCGGGTACCGTCAGCATGATGGCCAGCAAACCGTCCGAGTCGTCATAGGGACTGTCATTGCTGGGGTCCTGTGGCAGGTCCTGGATGGTCAGAGTGGGCTCAACCAGACCAGCGCTCATAAACGTGGCGTCCGGCATTGCGACCAGCTTATCGAGCGCAAATTCCTGCCAGCCAGAAGCCTGGTCGGTACTGATTTGCCACTCGGCCGGCAATTTACCACCGTCGGCGAAGACCGCGACCGGCATCACGGCATCCGGTTTGCCGTCAGACTTCAGGCGGATATTGCCGTAGACCCAGCTACCAACATGGCCTGCCTGGCTCAGGTCAACCGTGATCGTCAAAAGACGGCTGGCCGCATCTGCAAGGGTGAAATTCTGGGGTGAGATATTAACTACGGTACCTTCATCAAACCCTTCCGCGCTGGCAGTCCAACTGGAGCCACCGGCCATGTCGGTGACGGTGCGTTGGAGGCTGCATGAGTTAATACACTGTGTATCGACCAGACCCGGCAGGTTCAGGTCTCTGGGCTCCCCACCCTGCTGCGGGTTTGCAGCCAGGAAATTGTTCTTGGTTTCATCCAGGAAAAGACCGGCATTGGCCGCTTGATCCAGTCTTGGCCGACCGGCCCCGCGTTTGTGCACGGTCATGCCGGAGCCATCAAAATCATGCGCCAGTTCCGGCGTGGCCGTCATGACCAGCGCCGAGGCGATCATGGCGGGTGTCCAGTCGGGGTGGACCGCCTTGAGCAGCGCCGCGCCACCGGTGACGTGGGGTGATGACATCGAGGTGCCATCCAAAATGCCAAAGCTGTTGGCGCTGGGTACATTGGCGGCCAGTATCTGGACCCCCGGTGCGATCAGGTCGGGTTTCATGATATCGGCCACCGGTGGCAAATTGGGGCCACGCGCGCTGAAGCTGGCAAGCTCGTCCGCAAGCCCATCATCGTGCAGCGCGGTGAAGCCACTGATCGAGCCCTGGTGGTTCATACCGCTGTCCAGCCACTGACGCAAGGCATTGCCGTCCTGTGCACCGATATGCACCGCCGGCAGACAATGGTTGTCGGCAACAAGTTCTTCACCCCAGCTGTCAGTATTGGCCAGGATGTAACCACCGGCACCGGCCAGCAATAGATTTTTACCCTTTTCCACACGTCCGTACGTACCCCGGTCGCAAACGACGATTTCACCATGGAACGTATCTGCGCCAAAGGGGTTGGAGGCCCCGGTATTGTCCGCGCAGTCCGGTTGTGATTCGGACGCGCCCGTGCCGCACAAGGCATTGCCAAAATCCTTGGCATGGACGATTTTCCTGATACCAATACCGGCTGTGAAACTTTTACCCAACAGATCACCCGGTGGGGGCGTGTCGCCACCACTCAGGTTCTCAACACTGTTGCCAAAAACCCGGTCATGGGTGGCCGCGCCCACGGCGGTGGTCCACGGCGCATTGGCCGGGGAGCCGATGCTGCCGGCATTGGGTCCATCGTTGCCGGCGGAGGTCGCAACAAAGATGCCGGCCGCCCGGGCATTGAGAAATGCCCGGGTGTCCGAACCATTGGCCCAGGGGTTGCTGGCCGAAGAGCCGATCGAGAAATTAATGACATCAACCTGGTCGCTGATGGCCTGGTCGATGGCGCTCAATATGGCTGAGGTAGAACAACCATCCTCGCTATCCTCGACGTCCGGGTCCGCGATATAACACACCCGGTAAGAGACGATGTTGGCGTTCGGTGCCACCCCACCGATTGATAGCGACACACCGCTGATGGTTACGTTGAGCGGGTTGCCCGCAACCGTTGAACCGGTGTGTGAGCCGTGACCAGCGTCGTCCAGGCCCTTGGTGTTTTTTTCGACGGCCGTGGTGCTCGGGTCGTCTTCGACAAAATCATAAACCCCGACCAGTTTGTCATTACAGGCCACATCGGGATCCGAACACAGACCCAGTTGGCTGGCATAGGGATTGACGTGGTCCCAGCCCGGTCCGCCCCCTTCGCCGGGGTCGGCAAACGAAGGATGCCCGAAGTTGACACCGGTATCGATCAGACCCACGGCAATACCTTCACCACCTGTCGCGGTAAACCCCGCGCTGCCTTCGTGTATTTTATCGGCGCCGATCCAGTTCGGTCCGGAATCGGTTTCCAGGTGCTGGATTTCATCGGCCAGTACCGCTTTGACACCCGGCACGTCGCGCAGGGCACGAACTTCATCGTCAGTTAAACCGGTGGCAAAACCATTGGTCGCATTACGGTAACGCTGGTCCGCTTTCAGTCTGCGCCCCAGTCGAAGCGTGGCCTCACCGTTAAATGCCTTATAACGCTCGTCCAGAAAGTGCAGGTAGGCCTTCGATCGCGGTGTTTTGACATCCAGCTTGAGGGCACCGGTAAAGCGGTTGGAGGTGGGTAGCAACCGGGTGGTATCGTTAGCCCGTTCGGGTGTTGCCATCACCCGTCCATCGTAGGCTGCCAATGGCAAGTCATCCAGAATGACAATATAGCGTTGTGTTTTGCCATCCTCCGAAGCACTTGCAAGGTTCCTGGCAAAAATTTCTGAAGGCACAACAATCAACGCCAGCAAAATTGCAGCAAGCAAGCCACGTGCGAACTTCATACGATAATCCATCTGTGTTCCCTCCATCCCTGGGCCTTCATCGCCCGGCAGGTGTCCGCATCGTCACCAGTTCCTCGGCCGCAGTCGGGTGAATACCGATGGTTTCATCAAACTGCTGCTTGGTGAGACCTGATTTTATCGCAACGGCAAAGCCCTGCACAATCTCGGGCGCATCCATGCCGACCACGTGCAGACCGATCACCCTGTCGGTGGACGCCTGCACCACCAGTTTCATCATGGTTTTTTCGTCCCTGCCAGAGAGCGTATGCTTTAATGGTGTGAATATGGATTGATAGACAATTATCTCGCCAAAATGATCCCCAGCCCGTGCCTCGGAATAACCCACCGTGGCCACGGGGGGGTGAGAGAATACGGCTGATGGCACATAATCGTGGTTAACCGGCGTGGGCTTAGCACCGAATTCGCTATCCGCAAACGCCTGGCCCTCCATCAGGGCAACGGGGGTCAGGTTGACCCGGTGGGTCACATCGCCAACCGCAAAAATACTGGCAACATTGCTACGCGAATACTCATCCACCGGGATACTTCCATCGGCACGCTCCGTCACACCAGCAGCCCTGAGACCGAGCTTGTCTACATTGGCCACCCGGCCGGTGGCGAACATGACACAATCGCTGTTCAATTGGCAACCATCATCCAGGCTCATGCTCAATCGCCCGTCTGCCTCTTTGACAATCACTGTGGGGTTGGCGTTCAACATAATTGTTATACCCTGTTTTTTCATCTCTGCCGCAAGGCTCTCGCGTATATCACTGTCAAAACCGCGCAGGATCTGCTCTCCCCGGTAGACCTGTATGACATCTGCACCCAGCCCATTGAAAATACAGGCAAATTCACAGGCAATAAAGCCACCGCCGATAATCACAACACGTTCCGGCAAGGTTTCGAGGTGGAAGGCCCCGTCCGATGTGATGGCATGTTCGGCGCCGGGTATTTCTGGCACCCAGGGTCGTCCTCCGGTTGCAATCAGTATCTTTTCAGCACTGATCTTATCCGTACCCAGCTGAACATGGTGTGAATCCAGCAGCCTGCCGTGCAGTTCGTGAAGTTTCACACCAGCGTTGTCCAGCAAGCTGATATAGACACGGTTGAGGCGGTCGATTTCGCGATCCTTGTTTGCGATCAGCCGGGCCCAGTTGAAACTGACACCATCCACCTGCCAGCCAAAACCGGCGGCATCTTCAAATTCCCCGGCGAAATGGGCCGCGTAGGATAAAAGTTTTTTGGGTACACAGCCACGGATAACACAGGTACCCCCGACACGGCTTGATTCACAAATCCCGACACGTGCACCGTATCGTGCTGCGATACGCGCGGCGCGCACACCACCGGAACCGGCACCAATCACAAATAGCTCATAATCAAATTTGCTCATTAAAATTCATACACTTCAAGCCTGATCGGCGCTCATCGTAATTAATCCACAGACCGAATACCACCGGTGACTACAACGACAGTGGCAGAAAGTTCCCATGTCCAAACGCAAAAAATACGCATTTACATGACCGAAATCATTCACAAGACATTTCAGCTGGGTCATAATTCCCGGTACTGAATAACCGGCCAGCGAGCCTGACGTATGAAAAATTTTACCAGACACAAGCCGAGCACCGGTTCATTTGGGCATGATCTCGGTCACTGAACTCAGCTTCGAACGCTATTTTGAGCGTGTTTTCGAACCCGTCAGTTTTGATCTGGCGGCCGGTTCGTTGTTGTTGATCACCGGTATCAACGGTTGTGGAAAAACCACGCTTTTGCGTGTGCTGGCAGGTCTGCTTGAGCCCAGTGAAGGTCAGTTTAAGTGCCGGCAACAACCGCTTTATGCAGGTCACGACCCCGCCATCAAAGACGACCTCAGTGTGACGGAAAACATTCGTTTCATGATGCATTTCATGGGTATGAAAGCGACGACCGATAAACCTGGCCTGTGCCGGAAGGTCATTGACGAGGTTGGCCTGAGCGCGGTCGCTGAGCAGGAAGGCAGAACGCTGTCCGCCGGCCAGCGTAAACGTTGCTCGCTGGCCCGCCTGCTGTTCTGTAACGAATCCCTGTGGTTGCTGGATGAACCCTATTCCAACCTCGACCGTGAAGGGATCGCGATGCTGGACGGTATCATGCGTAGCCACCTCAATAGTGGCGGTGCTTGTATTCTGACGACCCATGGCAGCCTGCGTCCAAGTGGTTTCCAATTGCAGGAGTGCGAGTTAACCAGCGGTCGCCAGCATGATCAATGGGAAGCAGCATGAGTATGCCGACATGAATAAACCCAGGCCTTGGGGTGCATTTATGGCGCTGGTACGGCGCGATCTTTTGCTCGCCTACCGGCGACGCGCCGAATTGTTGCAACCTTTGTTTTTTTTGCTGGTCGTAATAACGCTTTTTCCGTTGGGTGTCGGTCCCTCGCTGTCGTTGTTGGCGAACATTGCGCCCGGCGTCATCTGGATCGCAGCCCTTTTGGCAACCGTGCTTTCGCTGGACAGCCTGTTCCGCTCCGATTTTGAAGATGGCACACTGGAACAGATGGTGCTGTCCGGACAGTCCCTGGCTCTGATTGCGCTGGCCCGCACGCTCACGCACTGGCTGGTAGCCGGTCTGCCCATCGTGCTGTTATCACCGTTGCTGGCGATGTGGATGAACCTGCCGGATGACGGTGTGCCGGTTTTACTTAAATCACTGGCGCTGGGCACCCCGGTATTGAGCCTGATTGGCGCCATCGGCGGTGCATTGACCGTGAGCCTGAAGCGTGGCGGCCAGCTAATGTCATTGCTGGTCTTCCCGCTGTATGTACCATTGCTGATCCTGGCCACCAACGCGGTCAGTTCAGCCGTGGCCGGTCTGCCGTATAATGGGCAGCTTGGTCTGATGTTTGCAGGTCTGATCGCGGCCCTGACGCTGGCGCCGTTTGCAACGGCAGCGGCACTTAAATTGAGTTTGAGCTAAGGCTCAATAATAAATGGGATACTGATGAATCGTTTCGTTCTGTTCTTTCACAAAACCGGGTCACCCCCCTGGTTTTACCATTTTAGCGGCAAGCTGATACCCTGGTTGTGGGCCGTGTTCATTGTCCTGACCGTCATCGGTCTGTACCTCGGTCTGTTTAAGGCACCACCCGATTACCAGCAGGGTGAAAGTGTCCGCATCATGTACTTGCATGTGCCGGCAGCCTGGATGTCCATGATGATCTACGCCCTGATGGCCATCATGGGTTTTATTGCCCTGGTCTGGCGTATACGCATGATGGAAATACTGGCCATTTCGAGCGCACCGGTCGGTGCGGCGTTTACCCTGATCGCACTGGTAACGGGCTCACTCTGGGGCCGCCCAACGTGGGGAACCTACTGGGTCTGGGACGCACGCCTGACTTCGGAACTGGTGCTGCTGTTTCTTTATATGGGTGTGATCGCGCTCTACAACGCCTACGACGAACCACGTAAGGCAGCACGCGCGGCAGCCCTGTTATCGATTGTCGGCGCGATCAACCTGCCCATCATCCATTTTTCAGTGCTGTGGTGGAACACCCTGCACCAGGGCAGCAGTTTCAGCGCCAAAGGCAGCAGTATCGATGTCAGTATGCTGTGGCCATTGTTAATCATGACCATCGCTTCCAAATTCTATTACGGAGCGAACCTGCTCAGCCGTGCGCGTCTGCGTCTGCTCAAACAGGATCACCGCAAGCGCTGGGTCAACGAATTGTTACAAGAGGAATACTAGATGTCACACACACCCTTCATCCTCGCGTCTTACCTGATCAGTGCAGTGGTTCTGTTATGGGCCGCACTGACACCGGTGCTCGGCCGCCGTAACCTCCTGGCGCAATTACGCAAAGGGCATGCAGGCAAGCGACCACAAAACAGGAAGGAACAACCATGACACCAACACGCAAACGCAGATTGATAGCCATACTGGTCATCATTGCCGGTGTCGGTCTGGCCGCAGCGGTCACAATCCGGTCCCTGAATGAAAACATGCTGTTTTTTGTCAGCCCCAGCGATGTGAAAGAGCAGTCGCTACCGCCCGGAAAACGCTTCCGGCTCGGCGGTCTGGTGGAAAACGGCAGTCTCAGCCGCGCCACCGATAGCCTGGCCGTGAAATTCGTAGTCACAGACGGCCCGGCCTCGGTCAATGTCCGTTATGACGGCATACTGCCGGACCTTTTTCGTGAAGGCCAGGGCATCATTGCCATCGGTGAACTGACACCCGACGGGCATTTTGAGGCGGCAGAGGTTCTCGCCAAGCACGACGAAAACTACATGCCACCCGAAGTTGCCGATGCCTTGCAAAAGAGTGGACACCCGGAGGCACCAGAATGACCGTTGAACTTGGCCAGATCGCATTATTGGCGGCCCTGTTGTCCGCCATCAGTCTCGGGTTGTTCCCGCTGATCGGTGCACACAACGGTAACCGTAACATGATGGCAATCGCATCCAACGCTGCGGTGATGCAGTGCCTGTTGGTTCTAATTGCATTCGGTATCCTGACCTCAGCCTTCGCCAACCAGGATTTCTCTGTTGAATATGTTGCCAGCAACAGCAATTCACTGCTGCCGATGAAATACCGTTTTTCAGCCGTGTGGGCCGCGCACGAAGGCTCTTTGTTACTGTGGGAGCTGATCCTGACGTTCTGGGTACTGGCCGTCGCGCTCTTCAGCAAAACGTTGCCGGAGGTTTTCAGGGCTCGCGTCCTGGCCATACTCGGCTTGATTTCAGCCGGGTTCCTGCTGTTTATACTGTTTACCTCAAACCCATTCGGGCGTTTGCTGCCTGCAGCCCGCGAGGGCATGGATCTTAATCCACTTTTACAGGATCCGGGTCTGATCGTTCACCCGCCCATGCTGTACATGGGTTACGTTGGCTTTTCAGTTGCTTTTGCATTTGCCGTTGCCGCGTTAATAGGTGGTGACATTAACCGTGACTGGGTACGCTGGTCACGTCCGTGGACCCATGTCGCCTGGGCTTTTCTGACCGTTGGTATCGCCCTGGGCAGCTGGTGGGCCTACTACGAACTGGGCTGGGGTGGCTGGTGGTTCTGGGACCCGGTTGAAAATGCCTCGTTCATGCCCTGGCTGGTCGGCACTGCCCTGCTCCATTCCCAGTCGGTGACTGAAAAACGCGGCGCGTTTGGTAACTGGACGTTGCTGCTGGCGATCTCGGCCTTTTCCCTGAGCTTGCTGGGGACCTTCCTGGTACGCTCAGGCGTGCTGACCTCGGTGCACGCCTTCGCCGCTGACCCAACCCGTGGTATTTTTATACTGGTCTACCTGTTCCTGGTAGTGGGTAGTTCCCTGTTGTTATTCGCCATCAAAGCCCCGAAAATGATCCAGGGCGGTGGTTTCGCCGGCCTTTCCCGTGAATCATTGCTACTGGTCAATAACCTGGTACTGACCGTGACGGCCGCTATGGTCCTGACCGGCACGCTTTACCCCTTGCTGATTGATGCCCTGGGCGCAGGCAAGATATCCGTGGGCCCGCCCTACTTCGGGTTGTTGTTTTCCTGGTTGCTGGTTCCGCTCGTGATTGCGTTGCCCATCGGTTTATACAGCCGTTGGAGACGGGATGACACAGGCAGGTTGAGCGGCCAGCTACGCTGGCCATTGCTCATCGCCGTGGCAGGTGGCGTGGCCACGTTCATGTCACACCCGGATATCGGTCCGATTGCAGCCCTGGGTGTCGCGGGTGCTATCTGGATCATTGCCGCCAGTCTATTTTACCTGGTTAAAAGGCTGACTGGGCCCGGCCGGTCCAACCTGCCCGCCAGTGAAGCTGCCATGACCCTGGCCCATATCGGTCTCGGTGTCTTCCTGATTGGTATCAGCATGACCAGTGCGATCAGCGCAGAGAGTCATTTGCGCATGACCGGTGGTGACAAATTTGAAGTTGCAGGCTATGAGTTCAAATTCCTCGGCACGCATATTGTTCAGGGTGCCAATTTTTCAGCGGATGAGGGTGAATTCATCGTCTCCAGGAATGGCCGGGAAGTTACCCGTCTGTTTCCGCAAAAACGCCAATACGCACAAGGTGGCAGGACCATGACAGAGGCCGCCATCGATCCGGGTCTGACACGTGATCTTTATGTATCGCTTGGTGAGCCTCTGGATGAGCAGGGCCGGGCCTGGGCCGTGCGGATTTATCACAAACCCTTTATCCGCTGGATCTGGCTGGGAGCACTACTGATGATGAGCGGCGGTTTTATTGCTGCCGCAGACAGACGCTACCGGCGTAAAACGGCTGGCCAGGCCACCGTCGCGCAGGCGGTGGCGTCATGAACAGCCGCCTCATACCATTGTTGCTATTCGGATTGCTGACCGTGCTGTTGATCGTGGGTCTGAAAATTTCAGACCACAAAACCGATATACCTTCACCGCTGATCGACAAACCGGTACCGGCATTCAACCAGCCCGTACTTGGTAACCCCGCCCAGCAATTGAGCAACGAGTCTTTCCTGGGCAAGCCATACCTGGTCAACTTCTGGGCCAGTTGGTGTATCACCTGCCGGGTGGAACACCCGGTCATCACCGAGTATGCCAGGCGCAAGGCCCTTACCATCGTTGGTCTCAATTTTCGTGACGAGGAAGCGGATGCGCAAGCCTGGCTGAAACATTATGGTGATCCCTACGATATCGTTCTGACCGACCGCAGCGGCCGTCTGAGTATTGATTTCGGGGTATACGCTGCACCAGAGTCCTTTCTGGTAGATGCGGCAGGCACCATCGTTTTTAAACAGATCGGTGCGTTGACCCCTGAGATCTTTGAGACAGAGATACTGCCAAGAATTGCAGCCATGGAGTCCTTAAAACCATGAAATACGGTGTTTTACTCAGCCTGTTACTGGCACTGTCGGCATCGGCATCGACACAGGAGCCCCTTGTATTTGAGAGCCCACAACAAGAAGCACGTTTTGAGCACCTGACCAGGGAGTTACGCTGTCTGGTCTGTCAAAACCAGAATCTCGCCGATTCGGATGCAGAACTAGCCCATGACCTGCGCCAGGAGGTTTTTGAACTGATGCAGGCAGGTAAGAGTAATGATGAGATCAAACAATATTTGGTCGATCGTTATGGCGATTTCGTACTCTATCAACCACCGGTACAGAACAATACCTACCTGCTGTGGCTGATGCCACTGTTATTGTTGCTGGGTGGGGCGTTTATTTTGCGCTCGCAGATCAAAAAGCGCGCGGCCCTTCTCGATGCAGATGACAACCCGGACGGTTCCTAATTATAAAACACTGAGAAAGCCCTGATGAATTTCTGGATATTTGCCGTTGCCCTGCTCGCCATTTCCGCCGCTGTCATCGCCTGGCCATTTTTTACCGGCACACTGCGCCAGCGTCTGGCCGGGCTATTGTTACTCCTGACGATACCGGTCGCTGGCCTTGTTCTGTACAAGTTTGTCGGCAACCCTGACGCCATCAACCCGCCACCGGTTGCTGGCGGGCAGCAACACAGCATCGATGAGATGGTTACCCAATTGCAGCAACGCTTGCGCGAACAACCGGATGATGTGGAGGGCTGGTTGTTGCTGGGGCGCACACTCAAATCCATGAGCCGCCTTGCCGATGCCGAGGCCGCTTTGCAAAAGGCTAAGCAGTTGAAACCCAATCAGCCACTGATCATGGTAGAACTCGCGGAAACGCACCTGATGCTTTCGACAAGCCATGAATTCACCCCGGATATTCAACAATTATTAATCACAGCCCTTAAGATCGACCCCATGCAACAAAAGGGTCTGTGGCTGATGGGTATGGCGGCCAGGAACGACGGCGATGATGCCCGGGCAATCTCGCTCTGGCAAAAACTGCTGGACCAGATCGACCCTGCATCGGACGTCGCGGGTACCGTCAAGGAGCAGATTGACCAGGCCCGCGAGCGTAGCGGACAACCCGCCTTGAGTGTGCCAGCGAAAGATATCGCGGTTGCTGTTGATATTGCCGCGGATTTCAAAGCAGACATTCCCAGGCAGGCTGTATTGTTTGTATTCATTCGACCAGTCGGTGGCAGTGGTATGCCATTGGGCGTCAAACGTATCGCCGCTCCTCAATTTCCGCTCAATTTACACATTGGTAATGCTGACCTGCTGCGACCCGGCAGCAAGCTGGAGGACTTTGAGCAACTGACCATCAGTGCACGGATTTCCATGCAGGGTGTGGCCAATGCAGCCAGTGGTGACCTGCAATCACAAACTCTCACTTTTTCAATAAAAGCCGGCGAGGAAATTGCACTTACCATAGACCGGCGTGTGCCGTAACGAGAGGGAAGCCCCAGGCAGTGGCAAGCAAGTTGCACTAGGAGCCTGTCTGAGAATAGAAGCCGTAGCGAGGGGAAGCAATTTTGAGTCCATTTTTTTGGTCATTTGAGGAGAATTTTACTCATATTTAACGAAAATGAGCGGAGAAATGGGCTGAAATAACTTTTCCACAGTAGGTTCTCTATTCTCGGACAGGCTCCTAAGTAGTCAGTTTCGCCGTAGCAACCTCATTAAAAAGAGATGAACTACCTATAGATTGCGGCTTGCGGGTCCTGCGATGTCCCCACTGATGGCATTGAGTTAAAATTGCCTTCATGGCAAAAAGCACACTCTCATTGGAACAGGCTCTTGCCCGTGCAAAATCGCATGGTGTAAAGGGTGAAGTTGAAAAGGCCCGGCAGCTCTATTCAAAGATATTAACTAAATTCCCACGCAATAAAAAAGCAAAAAAAGGCCTCAAGGGGTTACAGAATAAAACTGGCCCAAAAATTCCGCCAGAGCTGGTACCGCTTATTGATCATCTGCTTGTGCTCTATTCAAGAGGAATGTTCAATGACGCATTGAGTGAGGCGAGGCGACTTTCCCAGGCTCACCCAAATGTTCCATTTCTACATAATATTCTGGCTGATTGTTATGTGAACCTGGGCAATCTGGAAGCGGCCGTCGCAAGCTATAAGCAGGCACTGAAGATCAAACCTGACTACGTCGAGGTGCATAACAACCTCGGTACCGCCTTGTTTGATCTCGGACAATTGGATGCTGCACTTGCAAGCTTCAGGCGTGTGCTGAAAATCAGGCCTGATTATGCCGAGGCGCATCACAATCTCGCAAATGTTCTCAGGGATCTCGGCCAATCGGATGCCGCAGCCAAGAGCTATCGACGGGTGCTGAAGATCAATCCTTACCATGCCGAAGCGTATAACAATCTTGGCGTCATTTTTAAAAATTCTGATCGGTTTGATAAGGCAGTTGCGAGCTTTGAGCGGGCCCTGGAGATCCGACCTGACTATTTCGATGCACTTAACAATCTCGGTAATGCATTCAGGAATCTCGGCCAACTGGATTCAGCGGTGGCGAGCTTTGAGCGGGCGCTGGAAATCAAGCCTGATGAAGCCATGGCACATCACAACCTTGGTATGGCGCTTAGGGATATCGGACAACTGGATGCAGCAGTAGCCAGCTTTGAGCGGGCCCTGGTGATCAAGCCTGACGATGCCCCGGCACACCACAATCTCGGTCACGCCCTTAGGGATACCGGACAATTGGATGCAGCGGTAGCCAGCTACCAACGGGCACTGGAGATCAAGCCTGATTATCCAGCCGTGTATAACGACCTGAGCACTCTGAAAACGTACACACCGGATGATGCCCAGATCAATCTTCTTGAGAATCTGTTGTCCGATTCAAAAGCAGATGAATCTGATCGTATGCACCTTTGTTTTGCACTGGCCAAAGTTTACGATGACACCGGTGAATATGACAGAAGTTTTGATTACCTTAGAGAAGCTAACCGTCTTCGCAAGAAAGAGCTGAACTACAACATTGGTGACGCCGAAAGATCCTTTTCAAGGGCCAGGGAGATATATGGTTCACAGGCTTTTGATACCGCACTATCTGACGGGCACACAGCAATACAGCCTGTCTTCATCGTTGGTATGCCCCGTTCGGGCACGTCACTGGTGGAACAAATTCTGGCCAGTCACAGCAACGTGTATGGCGGCGGCGAATTGGGAGTCATGGACAGACTCTTAATGTCGCTAACTCTGAAACTACCTGAGCCGGTAGTTGGTCAAAATGGAAGGCAACCGTACCAAAGTGAAATCGACACACTACGTAATATTTATCTTGAGGTACTTACTTCACTGAACGTTCCTGAAAAAATTGTCACAGACAAGACACCTCATAATTTCATATGGTTAGGTTTCATAATGGCCGCGTTTCCTACAGCGAAAATTATCAATTTAAACAGAGATCCCAGGGCAGTATGCTGGTCCATGTACAAGCACTACTTTACAAGCGAAAGCCTTGGATATGCCTATGACATGGAGGATCTTGCTCAATTCTATAAACTATATATTGAGCAGATATCATATTGGCGTGAGCATCTCCCAAATGCGATTTATGATGTCTGTTATGAGGATCTGACTGAAAACCAGGAAACTGAGACCCGCAAACTTCTGGAGTTTTGTGAATTGGACTGGGAAGAGCACTGTCTCAGCTTCCACAAGACAAAACGGGTGGTTAAAACAGCCAGTGCTGCTCAAGTTCGACAAAAGATGTACAAGGGCAGCTCTGAAGCCTGGAAAAAATATGAGGCACAGCTGCAGCCTTTGATAAAATCTTTATCATCTCCGACGACGGCTCGCTAATTGTTCTGCTGCTCCACCGTCCCGGTTGTCATGCTGAGCCAGCCCTGTTCTTATCACCCCAAAGACGCCTGATCGTGACAAAGAATACGGGTACGAACAACAAACCCAGTGCGGTTGCACCGAACATGCCTCCCATGACCCCGGTACCGATGGCATGACGACTGCTGGCACCGGCGCCAGTTGATATTGCAAGTGGTAAGACACCCAGCATGAAGGCGATTGAAGTCATCAGTATCGGCCGCAGACGAAGACGGCAGGCTTCCAGCGTGGCTTCGATTAGTCCGTGCCCGGCCTGACGCATGCTATGGGCAAAACTGATGATCAGAATGGCGTTTTTGGCCGACAGACCGATGACGGCAATCATCCCAACCTTAAAATAAATATCATTTTCCAGGCCACGTAGCCAGGTAAAGGAAACGGCACCAAGAATCCCCAACGGCACCACCAGCATTACCGCTACGGGGACCGACCAGCTTTCGTAGAGCGCGGCCAGTACCAGAAACACGACCAGCAGAGAGAGCGCGAACAGGACCGGTGCCTGCTTGCCGGCAAGCGCTTCCTGGAACGACTGCCCCGACCACTCATAACCGACACCTGCGGGCAACACCTGTCCGGCAATGTCCCGCATGGCGTTCATGGCTTCTCCCGAACTAAGGCCGGGGGCGGCTTCACCACTGATCTTTATTGATGTAAAGCCGTTGTAATGATCAACAGCCGGGGGTTCCAGGGACCAGCTTGACCTGACCACACTGCTCAAGGGCACCATGTCATCCTCTGCGCCGGTGTCACCGTGGATGTAATAGTGACGCAGACTGTCCGGTCGGCTGCGATAACTGGCATCAGCCTGCAACAGGACCTTCAGCACCCGCCCCTGATAGTTGAAGTCATTGGCATATACCGGTGCAAGCATGAGACGTAAAGTATTATGGATATCCGGCAGGGACAGGCCCATGGATTGTGCCTTCACCCGATCCACCTCCATATGCAGTTCCGGTGTGTCTTCCAGTTGGTTGGGACGCACGCCAGCGAGCATGGGGTTACTGGCGGCAGCACCAAGCAGGGCGTTGCGCGCTTGCATCAGTTTTCCATGGCCCAGACCGGCACGGTCTTCAAGACGAAAGTCGAAGCCACCAAAGCTGGCCAGACCGCGTATGGTTGGCATGTTGACGACAAAGATACGGGCACCCTTGATACGTTGCAGGGCTCTGTTGGCCCAACGAATGAAGGCCTCCGAGTTTTGCCCCGGTGCACTGCGCTGGCTCCAGTCTTTAAGACGGATAAAACCCAGACCGACGTTTTCGCCCTGACCAACAAAGTTGTACCCGGCAACGTCCAGGACCCGATCCACGAGCGGGTTTTCTTGAACAATACTCTCCATCTCACGCAACACGGCACCGGTACGGGCCATGTTGGCACCCGGAGGCAATTGGACCATGGCAAGCGCATAACCCTGATCCTCTTCCGGCAGGAAGCTCGTCGGTAAACGGCTAACCAGCAGCACAGCCAGCACAGCCAGTACCATAAAAGCAGCCATCCAACGCGGCGTGTGGCGTAATATCTGTGCGACCCGGCGCAGATAAGCACTGCTCAGCACCTGATATAAACGATCAAAGCCACGCAGGAAACGCTTAGGCTCATGGTGTGCGGGCTTGAGTAAACTTGCACACAGGGCGGGTGTGAAACTGAGCGCCATCGCGGCCGAGATCAGCATGGAAATAGCGATGGTGAGCGAGAATTGCCGGTAGATTGCGCCCACACTGCCCCCGACCAGCGCCATGGGGATGAACACTGCAGCCAGTACCGTGGTCATGGCAATGACAGCGCCGGTAATCTGATCCATGGCTTTGCGTGTTGCTTCTTTGGGCGGCAAGCCTTCCTCTGTCATGATACGTTCCACGTTCTCGACCACCACGATGGCATCGTCGACCACCAGGCCAATTGCAAGTACCAGTGCGAACAGGCTGAGCACGTTGATGGAAAACCCAAACAGGTACATACCGGCAAAGGCACTGGTCAGCGCGATGGGGACAACCAGGGTTGGGATCAGGGTTGCACGCAGATTCTGCAGGAACAACAGAATGACCAGGAACACCAGCACCACCGCAGCAGCCAGTGTAAACAGCACCTCACGGATGGAAATGCTCACAAACGTGGTGGTGTCGTAGGGCACAAGCCAGCTCACGTTGGCCGGAAAATATTGCTGTAACTCATCCATTTTGGCGCGTACTTCAGCCGCGACCTGCAACGCATTGGCACTGGGTGCGAGCAGAATTGCCATACCGGCAATCGGTATACCGTTAACGTGCACATCGTGACCGTATGATTCCGCGCCCAGGTCAATACGGGCCACATCGCTGAGACGAATCGTGCTGCCGTCAGGGTCCGCCCGAAGGATGATCCCGGCAAACTGATCAGGGCTGCTGAAGCGGCTGGCGGCGGTCACAGGGGCAACAAAACCCTGCCCCGCCTGCGCGGGTTCAGCGCCGATGCTACCGGCGGCAATTTGCACATTTTGATTGCGCACCGCTGTTAAAACCTGCGCCGCGCTCAAACCTAAACCACGCAGCTTATCGGGATTGAGCCAGATACGCATGGCGTAAGCGGCGCCAAACAGGTTGGCGCTTCCCACCCCCGGCAGGCGTTGAATTGAATCCATCACCTGGGCCGCGAGAATATTGTTCAATGCGTAAGTGTCAAGCGTAGAATCGGTAGATTTCAGCGCCACAACCATGAGGAAATCATTATTGGCCTTGGCGACCATGATCCCGTTGCGCACCACCTCTGTGGGCAGGCGCGCCTGTGCAACGCTGAGACGATTCTGCACCTGCACAGCAGCAATGTCAGGGTCGGCACCGTTGGCCAGGGTCAGCGTAATCTGTACCGAGCCATCGGAGCGAGAGGTAGAATCAAAATACAGCAGATTATCAATCGCGGTAAGCTGTTGCTCAATCACCTTGGTGACTGTTTTTTCCAGCACCTCGGCGCTGGCGCCGGGATAACTGGCGCTAATGCTTATTTGCAGCGGGGCAATGGAAGGATAAGCCGCGACCGGTAGCTTGAAAATGGCGGCGCTGCCTGCCAGGGTGATCAGAATGGCTACGACCCAGGCAAAAATGGGGCGGTCGATAAAAAAGCGTGGCATAGGAAACGTCTCAGGGCCGGGTTACGGGCGCTTCGGTAGCCTGGCTCGTGGCGGTGTCAGCGGCCTGAATGGCCATTGCCAGTGCGCCAGGTTTCACCTTTTGCAGGCCGTCCATGATAACCTGGTCACCATCCGTCAGATGACCGGAAACTATCCAGTCCGTGCGTGTCATGCCATGGGTCTGTACGCGACGCTGCTCGACCTTGCCAGCAGCACCCACCACTAAAACATAAGCACCCGCTTGATCACGTTGCAGCGTTGCCTGTGGCAGCAAAAAAGCATGCTCGAGGTGGCCCACGGTCACACGCAGCTTGACAAACATACCAGGCAGCAGGCGCTGCTCTTGATTGGGCACCACTGCACGTAGTGATACGGCTCCGGTGCGATGATCCACTTTCCGGGCAGAAAAATCCAGTGTGCCGGGGTAAGGGAAGGGCGTGCCATCCGGAAGTATGACCTGCACCTTTATGCTCTGGTTGGTGATGGCGGCCTGCTGCCATTGTGGCAGTTCACCAACCGATTGGCTGAAGTTCACATAAATCGGGTCGATCTGCTCAATGGTCGTGAGTTCGGTCGCCTCTCCCTGGCCGACGAGAGCGCCCTCGGTAACCAGAGCCCTGCCGGCGTGCCCCGCAATGGGAGCCTTGACCGTTGCGTACCCCAGATTGAGCCGGGCTTTTTCAACATTTGCCTGGGCCTCCTTGACGAGCGCCGCTGTGGTGCGCTCATTGGCCAGCGCCGTATCCAGATCCTGTGAAGCAAGCAAGCCTTTAGCAGCCAGATCCTGATATCGCCTGGCAATGAGCCCCGCGTTGGTTGCATCGGCCCGAGCCTTTGAAAACACCGCTTCCTCGGCGTGTAGGGAAGCTTGCAGAGGTGCCGGATCAATCTCGAACAGAACCTGACCCTGCCGCACTTCCGCGCCTTCAGTATACACACGCCGGAGGATAATCCCGGCAACGCGTGCACGTACCTGGGCGGTCTGCGTGGCAGCCAGCAGGCCGACTGGTTCACGTGTCAGCGGTACCGACCCGGCATGGGCAATTACCACCGTCACCTCTGGTGGCGGACGTTTTACCTGCGGAGGTGAAGCCACCTGATCGCAGCCAGGCAATAGCAGTAGCGCACATATTCCAGACAACAGGACGTATTTGAATGGTTGTTTCATGCCGGCTCCAGACCTGCAATAAATACTGTGAAAGTGGGTCAAGACCAAGTCTGGCTGACAAATTGCAAAGAGGAATACACTTACAACTGCATTGACCGCCAAATTATACTCCGAGTTAAGCTAAACACCAGTATTTTGGCACTTTATCGTATTGACTCGCTGGCGAAAGGTCTCTGTCGCCTTTTGCGGCACGACCACAACGTACAACGACTGATTACGCGCCTGATATTTTTTCTCATACAGCGATAAAGCACTCATAGGCAGGCAGTCACTGACAACAATCTGCTGGCCGGTAACGAAACTCGCCGCCTGTGCAAATTCATGGGCGTAGACTAGCCAATTACAGCGCATTTCGATCTTACCACCCAGGGCCAGCAACTGTGGAAATACCGGGTGGCCGTGCCAGCGCCGGCGGAGATGGGCTGCCTTGGGCCAGGGGTTGGGATAGAAAAGATAATGCCGATCGGGCAGATGCCTATCACGCAGCAGCAGACGCCACAAGGTGGTCAGTTCTGCCCTTAGCAGGATGCAATTACCCACCGACAAGAAACCGTCGCTCACACCGCCTTTTAAAAGACGCACCCCGGAACGGTCGGCACCGATCACCAGGTGATCCGGGAACATGACGGCAAACTTTTGCGTGCTGTAGCCTGTGCCACAGCCTGAATCCAGGATAAGAGGCCGGTCATCATCCAGGGCCCGGCTATTGAGGAGTCTTTGATAGGCCACGACCGTTGGTTGATGAAAGGGTTGATTCCAGTTGGTCTGCAAGTGACGTTGCAGGATCTGCTGCAGGCGGCGATGGGGTTGTGTCTGCTGACTTTTTACCTGTCCCGGATCAGTCATTTGCACTGCTTATGCCATTTCATTCTTATCGCCTGTGACACATATTCTGCTATTCTACAAGTTATCATTGAATCCCTATTGAAAAGAATCGCTCTTTATGTCCCCTGCAGCCTTGTTCCTTCATATCGAACAACCACTGGCCTTTAAAAGAGGGGGCACACTGCCGTCCTATACCATCGCCTATGAAACCTGGGGAACCCTGAATGATGATGCCTCCAATGCCGTTCTGATCCTGACTGGCCTGTCGCCCAGTTCGCACGTTGCTTCTTCTGCCAGCGACCCGACACCGGGTTGGTGGGAGCCCATGGTCGGAGCGGGGAAACCCCTTGATTCAGACCAATTTTACATCATCAGCCTGAACTCGCTCGGCAGTTGCAAGGGCTCGAGTGGACCGGCCAGTGAAAACCCGCTTACCGGCAAGCTATACCGGCTGGATTTTCCCGAACTATGTGTCGAGGATATCGCGACCGCTGCCCACCAAGTGGTAAAGCACCTCGGTATCAAACAACTGTGCACCATGGTCGGACCCTCGATGGGTGGTATGAGCGCTCTGGCGTATCTGCACCAGAACCCGCTGGGCGCACGTCATTTCCTGACGATATCCAGTGCACCCAAAGCGGAACCGTTCAGCATTGCCATCCGTTCGCTGCAGCGGGAACTGATCGTCAATGACCCGGCCTGGAACAATGGCAGGTACGATGACAAAAGCTGGCCGAAAACGGGTATGCGTATGGCCCGCAAACTGGGCATGTTGTCCTATCGCTCCGCTGAGGAATGGCGCACACGTTTTGACCGCCAATTACAGGATTACTTTCCTCACGAAGTATTCGGTATGGATTATACGGTGGAATCTTACCTGGAGGCCGCTGCCCGGCGTTTTATTTACTCATTCGATCCGTGTAGTTACCTGTACCTGTCGCGCTCAATGGACTGGTTCAACGTGGCAGACGGGTATCCTGACCTTACAACTGCACTTGCCAATATCCGTTTGAAAACTGCCTGTATCATTGGGGTTGCCAGCGACATCCTGTTCCCGTTGCACCAGCAACAAGCCATTGCCGATGCACTGAGCACCAATGGTATCGACACCGAGTTTACTGAATTGCCCTCCCTGCTCGGCCACGACGCATTTTTGGCCGATTACGATCTGTTTGCACCACGGGTTGCAGCGTATTTCAATCGTGTTTGGGACGAGGAGGGACACCAGGACTGACACAACCGCCCTGGGGCTGGTCAAGATGCCTCTGCAAATATATACTTTGCGCCTCGCAATGCCTGCCGGAGTGGCGAAATTGGTAGACGCGCTGGATTCAAAATCCAGTTTTGGCAACAAAGTGTCGGTTCGAGTCCGACCTCCGGCACCAAAAAAAGGCACTTGACTCCGACCCCGGTTTTCACAGATCGCGTGCAATGCGTATGCCCACGACCGGCCCAAAGGTCTCAGCCTTGGCCGATATCCTGAACGCAGCACGGCTGTCGAGTGGTGCACTGGCCCAGTAGCCACCCCGCACAACCCTGCGCTTGCACCCCGGGTTGACCCACGCCAGGCCATCCACGGGCGCCTTGGTGTAGTTGTGGTGCCAGCAATCTTCTGTCCATTCAGAAACGTTACCCGCAATGTCGTGCACCCCGAAGGGGTTAGGTGGGAAAGAACCGGTGGGTGCCGGCCCCCAGTGGGCGTCGCCATATCTGCTGAAATAATTGCTCCACTGTCTTTTGCCCGGAGAACTATCGCGTTCGCCGGTGAGGTTTTCGACGACTTCAGGGGGTGAGTTTTCACCCCACCAATAATTGCCGATCGCCCCCGCCCTGGCCACGTACTCATATTCGGCTTCGCTGGGCAGGCGGTAGCGCTTCCCCGTTTCGAGGGACAGCCACTTGACATAGGCCTGGGCATCAAACCAGTTAACATGTAACACTGGCATGTTGGGTTTGGATTTTTTGCCGGTATAGCCATCTTCCCAGCTAACGCCTTTGCGGCGGTTGAGACGACCGGCTGACTCATCATAGATAGTCGAACTGCCAGCACGCTCGACCGCAGTGCGGTAACCGTTGCTCTCAACGAACAGACGGAATTCTCCGACGCTCACCTCCCTGGCGCCAATCCCGAATCCACGTGCGATGGTCACACGGTGCGCCGGTCTCTCATTGTCACGACTGCCCTTGATCGACCCCGTAGTCCCCATCAGGAAACTGCCGGCTGCTATGATGACAATCTCCGGCGCCTGGTGACCGGCTCTCAAAAAAGGGTCCGTAATAATCTGACCCGGTTCGAACCCCCCGTAAAACCGTGATTCTTCAAGCCGTGCCCGTAAGGAATCGACACGATCCGTCTGCCCGCCCAGCGCAATCAGGTCGATAATGCTCAATTCAGCCTGGTCGAAATTGCCTGAATCCATGGCCTGGAGCGCCTTGTGTTCCAGAGCCTGCGCATATTTTTGATGAAACCTGGCCAGTTGCTGTCTTGCGCTGTCTACCCGCGTCTGATCTTCAAGCACCTTTGCAGCCTCCCGGAGCCACTCATCGGCCAAATCAAAATCCAATTCCGTGGCAGACTCCAGGGCTCGCTGGATGAGGAGACCCTGGACCTGGGCCAGACCCGATTGCGCCGCACTGGCGGTGGGGTCTTTGAGTTTCGCCTGGGTATAGAAGTAGAATGCATTGTTCCTATCAGGTTCAATTATGTGCATCTCCTGCAGGGCCAGATTGCCTGCCGCAACCAGTTCCGCGGAATCCTTAAGCGCCTGCAAATGTTGTTGCGCTTCATCTAAACCGGTCAGCCCGGGGTTCATTGACTGGATCAAGCGCAGTAATGGTTCGCCCTGTTCCGGGAAACCACTGTCGATCATACCGGTAGCCTGTTGCAGAACGTTTGCCAGTAAGTCATCCAACTGTCCGAGAGCTGCTTGATTACCAGGGTCTTTGGCCAGACGGGATAATACATCCTGCAAATGCCGATTTTGTTCCTCATCGGGCAGTGACTCGGGTATTTCTCCGGAGGTTATGCCGGACGCGGCCGGCGGTACGCTGAGATCCATCTCCCATTCATCCACCGTTGTGTCACCCAACCTCTCGATACGGCGGCCTTGATTGACATCGGACGGTTCGCCAGCCTGAGCCTGCAAATCCACCACATCGGACAACAGCACTACGAGCAGCGCTGGTATTGTCGTCAAGCTGATGAGATTTTTTCTAATTCTCTTGCCTGTAGTCCTCGTCATGTTTATGGTGCCAGCAGCGATATGATCCCGCCAAAGTGCGATTTCCAACGATAACCCAGAAGCAAAATGACAACAAGCGCAAGCATCCAGCACACATTGACCTGTCAACGAGCAATGGCCAACCGTTTAAAAGTAAACGGTTCGAGACAGCATGATGAGTAAAAGTGAAATTACCACGGCCCTTGACGCCGCAGACCAATTCATCGTCATCGAATCGCGTGGTGCGCTTCAAAAAGCGGCTGAACAATGGAGGCAGACTGCCAGGCTGGGTATTGACACGGAGTTTGTCCGTGAACGTACCTACCGAGCCGGTCTCGGTCTGATACAACTGTCTGACGGCAAAAATGTCTGGCTGGCAGATCCATTGAAATGTGGGTCGCTCAAACCCGTTGCAGCCCTGTGCGAAGACCCCTCAACATTAAAGGTTCTGCACGCACCGTCAGAAGATATTGCCGTGCTTTGGCATACAACGCAGGCCTCACCCACACCATTGTTTGATACACAAATCGCCTGTGCCATGCTCGGTGAATCCCTGCAGATGAGCTATAAAAAAACAGTCAAATGGCTGTTGCAACTCGACATATATAAAGGTGAAACACGTTCCAACTGGCTGCATCGGCCCTTACGCCCGGCACAGTTAAAGTACGCTGCGCTCGACGTGTGCCTGCTACCTCTGATGCACAAGATACTGTTTGCGCGTTTGCAGGCAATGGGCCGGGAGAGATGGCTCATGGAAGACTGTACACGCCTTATCGACAAGGCACGCACAGCCGTTGACCCCGAAATGGCATGGCAACGGATCAATGGAGCCAATCGGCTGGAACCCACCGCTCTGGCTATCTTAAAAGAACTGGCTGCATGGCGTGAAAAAGAAGCGGATAAGCGCAACCGGGCGCGTGGTTTCGTGGTCCCGGATGCCGCGCTCCTCACCATTTCTCAGTGTCGGGTGACAGACACCGCCTCGCTGACTGCACTTGACGCGCTGCACCCGGTTGCGCTGAAGCGATACGGCGCCATCATGGCGGGTATTGTCAGCCGTGTGCTCGATGAGGATCTGAAACTCACACCGCCGGCCGCCTTGAATCCGGCGCAACGCAGGCTGCTCATCACCATGCGGGCCACGGTGTTGAATAAAGCAAAGGCCTTAGCCATTGACCCGGCTTTACTCGCATCCAGACGAGAACTGGAAACATTACTGCGGAACACGCCGGACGCACCAATACCGGAACGTTTCAGCGGCTGGCGTCAGGCAATCATTACCGATGAGTTACTGGCCCTGATGCACAGTTAACCCGGTGGCCAGCTAAAAGGGCGGCCACCCAGCAAGTGCAGGTGGATATGAAATACGCTCTGCCCGGCCCCTTCGTTGCAGTTCATCACGACCCGGTAGCCGGTCTCGGCAACACCCTCCCGACGGGCGATATCCTGGGCGGCAAGAAACAGTTTACCAACCAGTTCCGCGTGCTGTGGCTGCAACTCGTCAATGGTTCGGATGTGGATCTTGGGAATGATCAATACGTGCAACGGCGCCTGGGGGTTAAGATCTCTGAAAGCCAGCACCTCATCGTTTTCATAAACGATATCTGCGGGTATTTCACGGGCAATAATTTTAAGGAACAAATCGTCTGACATGATATTTTCCAGTTTCTGTCAATATGAAAGCGTACTCGAGTTTACAACGGATAGACATCACAAGAAACGGGTGGCCTCAAACCCTGCAAAGATTACAATAACCTGCATATTTCACCAGTCGGCATCAGGCCTCACTACAAGCAAATGAAGCGGCTCGATTAAATGGTATATTTACGAACAAACCCCAAGGTGCACTTTGTACCCGGCCCGTTACCTATCCCGGTCCTGGCTTGTTCAGATGCACCTGGACTTGAGCTTCCCTCAGACCATAGCGGTGCTATGCTCTTCAGTCCAGCCCGGTGTCCAGTCGCATCTGTCCGGCGCCATCATCCAGGATACTGGTGAAATATGCAGGTTAACGCATGAATACGGCATCCAGTCTTCAATATGAGCGCATTTCAGCAGCGCTGCAATGGCTCTGCCAGCACCAGCAGGAGCAACCCTCTCTCACCGATCTTGCCCGACACGTCGGCCTGAGCCCGCAGCACTTTCAACGCCTGTTCCAGCAGTGGGCGGGTGTTACACCCAAGCAATATTTGAAATATCTGACCAGAACCCAGGCATTGAAACGTCTTCAAGCGGGTCAGTCGGTGCTGGATGCGGCTCTCGAAAGCGGGTTGTCCGGACCGGGCAGGCTGCATGATTTGATACTAACAACCCATGCCATGACACCCGGTGAAGCAAAACGTGGCGGACAGGGTGTTGCGGTGAATTATGGTTATGGTATGACACCTTTTGGTGAGGCCCTGCTTGCCTGGAATAAAAGGGGTATCTGTTTCCTTGGCTTCTGTATGGAAAAAAGCCGACAGCAGGTGTATGAGCAATTCACGCAGCAATGGCCGGATGCGTCAGTGAGCCACCAGGCAGCAGCGGCGGAGTCCCAACTGGCGGAAATTTTTGCCACCCACAACCACACAGATCTGAAGGTCTGGCTGCGGGGCAGCCCGTTTCAATTGCTGGTCTGGGAGGCGTTGTTGAATATACCGACCGGAACGCACTGTTCCTATGGACAGCTAGCCACATTTGCCGGCCGTACCGGGGCCAGCCGCGCGGTGGGTACAGCTATTGGCCGTAACCCGGTCGCCTGGCTCATCCCCTGCCATCGTGTCATCACCCGTCTGGGGGCAACGGGTGGTTATCGATGGGGGACGTATACCAAGCAGGCCATCATTGCTTTTGAAGCCGCCAGGGCAGACCACGGTCAATCGCTGAGACAGACCAGCACGTCCTGAGTCGTGAGATCGACGCTCAGCATACGCGCTATCTTGCGAGCCGCGACCGCGGGTTCGGGCAATTCACACGGATTTTCCGCGTGATAGGCCTTGGCCCGCAAACCGGTCCGCATGGGGCCAGGGTCGATACCCCGCACCACCACCGTCGTTTCACTCAACTCCTCCTGGAATTGCCTGACCAGACCTGCCAGGGCCGTTTTGCCCGTGCCATAGACGCCCCAGTAGGCTCCGGAAACTTTCCCGATGTCTTCCAACATGAAAAACAGGCGTGCCTGGGGTGAAGCCTTCAGCAGTGGCAGACTGACACGGCTGAGCAGCCACGGTGCATTGACATTGACCTGCATTGATTTCAACCATTGCGCAGGTTCAAGCTGATCAATCGGGTGCAATCCGTCAAACTCAACGGCGCAATGAATCAGGGCATCCAGGCCACCCAATTGGCTCTCGATGACGTCTGACAGTTCATCAAATTCGGCAATTCCAACACCAGCAAGATCCAGTGGATACAGACCGGGGGAAGGCAGGTCCATGGCCGTGATTTTATCGCTCAATTCACCCAGGCCTTCACGGTCCTTGTCCAGCAGGATCAGATGCGCGCCGTGGCTGGCGCAGTCGATGGCCAGGGCACTACCCAGACCGCCTGCAGCACCGGTAATCAATATTTTTTTACTACTTAAATCCATGCTATGTTCCATTTTCAATGGTGCAGATTTTAGCGCTATTGACAGCAACAAGGTAGAGTCCTGCAAAACACTTTACAATAATCTGGCCGATCTTGTTAAATACGACTGCTTTGGAAGAATTGCATGCCGATCTACGAATACCAGCACAGCACCGCTCAATGCTGTGAGTACTGCACTGTTGCCTTTGAAAGGCTGCAGAAATTATCAGATCCACCATTGGCCCTGTGCCCCCGATGTCACAACCCGGTACAAAGAAAAATCTCACCACCCAACCTCACCACCCCCTCCCCTTCACTGAAAAGTGACAATCTTGAAAAACACGGTTTTACACAGTTCAAAAAAGTTGAAAAAGGCGTTTACGAGAAGACCGCGGGTGCAGGACCGGATTTCATTTCCGATAAAGATTAATTTTATGGTGGTTCTTTTCCCAGTTACGACCATCAAATGACTCGATGCTGACCACACAACCGGCCGGCAGATCGACACAGTTCAGGTTGACGCTGTAACCATCCGGGTGGGAGCGGGGAACATAGAACGACTTGACGGGACATCACTTGATCCTTACATTTCTTCAGCCGCCGGCATTGCCGATTCACGGCAATAATCAAACGGGTTTGCGACCCACCCGTTCATCATGTATCCCGCATCTGGCTTACCAGGTCCAGCACCTCACACGGCGTTTCTATCAACGCAGTCACACGCGGCATTACATCTTCATTCTGATCTGCGGCATAACCGTACATGGCCATAGCCGTGTGACTGCCAGCGCGTTGACCGGCTTCTATATCACGTGGATCATCACCAACCATCAAGGTCTGTTGCGGTCCGACCCCGATGATATGACAGGCAGCCAGGACCGGTTCCGGATGGGGTTTTGCGTGCCTGACGGTATCGCCGCAAATGAGTGCCGTGACCGCAGCCCGCCATCCGGTCTGGTCAAGAATCGGGGTACACAGATATTCCAGCTTGTTGGTCACGATGCCCCACGGAATGTTCATTCCCGCCAGACCTTCCAACAATTCATCAACACCTTCAAACGGGCGCGAATGCACAAAACTGTTGTTGGCGTAATGGTCAACCAGCGCATCCCGCCTCATTGCAAAAGTTTCAGCGTCACAGGGTGGCATCCCATCCCTGATCAAACCCGCGGCCCCGTGCGAGACACTGCGGCGTAAAGCCGCCAGGGGTAATGCCTGCAGGCCCTCAGCGGCGCGCAAAAAATTCAGACTGGCAACCAGGTCCGGTGCAGAATCCAGCAAGGTGCCGTCAAGATCGAACAAAACCGCCTTGATCAAGCGTCCGCCTTAGTTCGGGCGTGAACGATATAATTAACCTGGGTGTTGCCACCGATATGGACACTACGACCCAGTGGGTTGTAGTGGACACCACTGATATCCAGAACCTGCAAACCGCCTGCCCTGAGCCACCGGCACAGCTCCGAGGGCCGGATGAACCGGTCATATTGGTGGGTGCCCCTGGGTATCACTCTGGCAATGTGCTCACCGCCGATGATGGCGACGGCAAAAGCTGCCGCCGTGCGGTTTAAGGTACTCATGAAAAGATGTCCGCCGGGAGCCAACATGAGAGTACAAGCAGCCACCACCGAAGCGGGATTCGGTACGTGTTCCAGCATTTCCATACAGGTGACGATGTCGGCACTGCCGGCCTGCTGCTGTGCCCATGCTTCCGCCGTGGATTGCTGATAGTCCAGCTTGCAAGCAGACTCATGCAGGTGCAGCCTGGCTACGGCTAATGCTTTTTCCGCAACATCAATACCGGTCACCTCTGCACCTTGACAGGCCATGGACTCGGACAGGATACCCCCACCACAACCAACGTCAACGACCCTGGCGCCCCTGACTTTCACGCTTTCCATGATGTATGCCAAACGGGCTGGGTTGAGGTCATGTAACGGACGGGATTCGCCGTCGGGGTCCCACCAGGTCGCCGCGATAGCATCAAATTTCTGCTGTTCACGCGGGTCAATATTATTTTTGATAACCGTCATCAAACCTGTCCTCCGGAAACGGCGGCTCCGGCGCAGATACGGGCCTGCCAGTCATGCGCCTGGTCAATGATAGCCCGTGTGTCCATATCGACAAAAGCCCCGTCGGCCAGCAACATGCGCCCGCCAACCCAGACATGCGTGACCAACCTGCTGGAGGCCGCGTAGATCACGTGCGAGACAACGTCGTATATCGGTGTTGTCTGCAGCGCATCCAGCCTGATGGCGCACAGATCAGCCAGTTTGCCTGCTTCGATACTACCCAATTGATCGGCCTGCCCCAGCGCGCTGGCTGCGTTGATGGTCAACAGCTCCAGCGTCTGGTGTGCATCCATCACACAGGGGTTTGCAGCAACACCTTTGGCCAGTAAGGCTGCGGTGCGGGCCTCGCCCAGCAAATCAAGATCGTTGTTACTGGCAGCGCCATCTGTACCCAGGGCGATGTTAACCCCCGCATCCAGAAGGCCAGCCACCGGACACAGGCCACTGGCCAGCTTGAGATTGGATTCCGGACAATGTATGACATTGACCCGGGTAGCGGCCAACTTTATACAGTCTTCATCACTCAACTGGGTCATGTGCACGGCCAGCAAGCGTTCGTTGAGCAACCCCAGGTCTTCCAACCGCTCCAGCGTTGACCTGCCATGCCGGCGGCGTGATTCACCTGTTTCCCAGACGGACTCCAATACATGCATATGTACCCGCATGTCATTATCTTTTGCCAAGCTGGCGACCCGTGTCAGCGCTTTGTCATCCACGGAATACGGGGTATGCGGCGCCAGGGCCGTCGAGATCAGTGGATCGTCCCGCCAGGTCTCACTGACCTTTAGACCCTTGTCGATACACTCATCACAACCGCTTGCCCAGGCTGTCGGGAATTCGATCACCGGCAGACCAATACAGGCGCGCATACCGGCTGCGCTGGCTGCGGCGGCGATCACCTGGGGGAAGAAGTACATCTCGTTGAAACAGGTGGTGCCGCCACGCAGCATTTCTGCCAATGCAAGCTGGGTCCCGGCCTGCACAAAACGTGGTCCCATAAAGGCTTTTTCCACCGGCCAGATATAGTCATTGAGCCAAACCTGCAGGTCGAGGTCATCCGCATAACCACGTAGCAGCGTCATGGGCGAATGGGTGTGCATATTGATCAAACCTGGCAGCAGGACATGTTCGGCCAACTCCACACACCGGGCATCCGGGAACCGGCTAAGGGCATCGGCCCGGGGCAGGATGGCGGTGATCATCGCACCTTCCACGACGACCGCCATGTGTTCCAGAACCTGGTGAGCAGGCCGCACCGGCAGCACGAGGTGCGGCAGAATCAAAAAAGGCATATTTGACACTATTCAGTCCTTGACGCGTGAGACATATTCTCCGCTGCGTGTATCGACCCTGATGATTTCTCCATTCTGGACAAACAACGGTACGCGGACGATTGCACCGGACTCCAGGGTTGCGGGTTTGCCACCCCCTCCCGAGGTGTCCCCTTTAAGCCCTGGATCGGTTTCAACGATCTGCATTTCTACAAAATTTGGTGGCTGTACACTCAATGGTTCACCATTGAACAGCGTCAGACTGCAAATGCCTTCCGCCTGCATCCACAGGGTCGCATCGCCAATGGCGTCCCTGGAGATGGCATACTGTTCATAGGATTCAGGGTGCATGAAATGCCAGAATTCACCATCGTTATACAGGTACTGAACACTGGTTTCGAAAACATCTGCTGCCTCTACCGTCTCCCCCGATTTGAAGGTTTTTTCAACCACCCGGCCTGTGTTGAGGTTGCGCACCCTGACGCGGTTGAAGGCCTGGCCCTTGCCCGGTTTGACAAACTCGTTCTCAACGATATTGTGGGGCTCGCCATTGAGCAAAATCTTCAGACCACTCCTAAACTCATTGGTGCTGTAGGACGCCATATGCGACTCCGGCAGAATACTGGTTTTAAAAATTATGCAAGCTTGCTGCAAGCAGACCATATGATAACGCGAACCCTTGTGTGGTGATACAATTCACCGGCCAGGTGTGGGAGTATTCACATCCTGTCTACAAAATCAGGTGAATTTAAGTCATACTTGGTGTCCTTGAGGATCACAGAAATCGTTGTGCCCGGAGGGTATTTTGCCATTGACACCTGCCGGGTATGGAAACCCAGGAATAATTGCCATGGATAGCAGCTACCTGCTGGTCATAGACAATTCAGCCGAGCGTATACAAGCCATCAACAGCTTCTTGCGCAATGCTGGTGTGGTCGTGCGTGTCATCAATGCTACCAACGTCAGTGAATTGGAGACCATCCTACAGGAAAAATCCCCGTTCCTTATCATGCTGGGTGCACAATTGCCTGACACACTGAAAATCAACCAGGTGTTAGCTGCTGCTCACGCCAATAAAACGCCAGTGGTTTTACAGCTCAGCCCCGGAGGCAATGGTACTGTTGACACCACCATCTGCACGCACCCATTACTGGTGATCAATACCGAGGATAATGAGCAATTGATGGAAGTGGTGCAGCAATATCTGTCTGATGGCAAATCCTCACGTGAATACGATAAGCTGCGGCACAGACTGGATGAGTTACAGCAACGTTATCACCTGTTGCTGGACAGTGCACGTGACGCCATTGCCTATATACATGAAGGATTACACGTTTACGCCAACCGTGCTTACCTTGAATTATTACAGCTAAAAACACTGGCGGACATCGAGGGGCTTTCCTTGCTGGAACTGGTTACGACCGATGACGGCACTGACCTGAAAAAGCTGTTGCGGGATATGAACAAAGATATTATCCCTGGCGATACGCTGACGGTCACCATCAAGCTGCCCGATGGCAAAAACCTGAAGGCCGACCTGACTTTCCTGGCAGCCAGCTTTGAAGGTGAAAAATGTATCCAGATGATGGTCTGCGAGCAGGACGCTAAACTGGCCCTGCGCGAAGAACTGGACAAGTTGCGTAAAACTGATCAGCTGACGCAGATGTTCAACCGCAAGGCGTTCACAGACAGCTTGAGCAAATTCATCGAAATCGGCCACAACGAAGAATTGCACAGTGTAGTCTTGTATGTCGAAGCGGATGGAATGGCGCATTTGCAACAGGACATCGGTACTCAAAACCTGGATACCTATATCCTCGACATGGCCAATATTATCCGCGCCTGTACCGGGCAAGACGATTTGACTGCACGTTTCAGTGAGTATGGTTTCACGCTGCTTATCAGCCGTGCCGACATAGGGGACATACAAACGACAAGCAACGCTATTTTAGAAAACATCAATAATCACGTCATCGACCTGGGTGAACGGACGATGTCTGCCAGTTGCAGCATAGGAATGGCAACCATTGGCTCCCTGACAAAGAATGCCTGGGAAGTGATCGACCACGCCAGAAAAGCATTCAAGGAAGCAACGTTTAAGGGCAACACGCTCGTTAGTTACAAACCCGCATTGACGACGATAAGTACTGGCAATGCCGACCGGGACTGGGTGGAGCGTATCCGGCATGCATTCAACAATCACAATTTCTACACGGTACAGCAATCCATTGTTGATCTGGAAGGCGAGAACGAGGGTCTGTTCGCGAACCAGACATTCATGCGCGAAGATACTACTGATACACCGGTCGCAGATTTTATGCCAATCGCGGAACGCAATGATCTCGGCAGCACGATAGACCGCCACATCATCCCACAACTGCTGGCTGCCATCGCCGGTACCGGCGACAAACACATTATACCGCTGAGTAGCAATTCAATTAACGACTTCAGTTTTAGCCACTGGTTCCACGGCAAGCTGGAGGAAGCGGAGGTCGTCGGTTCCCAGCTTCTGCTGCAAATATCTGCGATCACCGCCGAATCCAAGCTGAAGCCGACCCAACGCGTGATGGAAGAACTGCAAGGCATGGGTTGCGGCATAGTGCTTTCAGAGTTCGACAATGACCGGCGCACCGTGCAATTGCTGGAGCACCTGCCTGTCAACATGGTCAAATTACGGCCTGGACTGGCACACGGGCTGTCTGCCAATACCACCAACCAGGAAATTATCCGCGCCGTGGTCAACGTGATTGCGACATATGAAAACATTATCATCATCGCCGATGAGGTCCAGGACGCTACGGACCTGGCGCTTTTGTGGCAGTGTGGCGTCAAACTGGTCACCGGTGATTTTCTTAACGAGGCGCCGCAGGTCGTCGGTCAGTAAGCACCTGGCAGCCGATGAAACCAGCCCCCGTCATTGGGCGCTTCGCACCATCCCCGAGCGGTGAGCTGCACTTTGGTTCATTGATTGCTGCGGTCGGCAGCTATCTCGCGGCCAAAAGCGTGGCCGGACAATGGTTGCTGAGGATCGAGGACATCGACCCGCCACGGGAAGTGGCTGGAAGTGCAAAGCGGATCATCAGCGACCTCGCCTGGCTTGGCATGCACCCGGATGAACCGGTTCTCTACCAAAGCAAGCGCTTGCCCGCCTACCACGCCGCGCTGGAGCGATTGCTGGCTTCAGACCACGCTTATCCATGCATCTGCACCCGTAAGGATTTACCGGCCTCTGGTATTTACCCGGGCACTTGCAGAAACGGCATACCCCATGGCCGTGAACCCCGGGTGATACGCTTGCGCATGGATGGGGGAAACAGCACTTTTAGCGACAGGATCCAGGGGCATATTAGCGAGTCTGCAGAAAACATCGGCGATTTCATCATCCGTCGCGCGGATGGTTTGATCGCCTACCAACTCGCGGTGGTTGTCGATGATGCATTTCAACAGGTTAGCGAAGTGGTACGTGGTGCGGACCTGCTGGAATCGACCCATCGTCAGATTTACCTGCAAAAAGCGCTCGGCTTAGCGCAACCGGCCTACACACACCTGCCAGTGGCGGTTGGAGTTGACGGCAAGAAGTTGGGAAAACGTTTACAAACAGACCCATTCAGACACGAAGACCCGGTTCGCTTGTTGCGTTCAGCACTGGGTTTTCTCGGTCAACAACCACCTGCGGGCCTGAGCCTTGATGGTCTGTGGCGCTGGGCAATTGCGAACTGGGACTGGGAGCGGATACCTCGTTGTCAAACATTGATACCCGCAAAAAATTAACCCAAGCAGCATTGTACCGTTATAATTCCTGTAACTTCTCACGATCAGACCGCTATGAACCCGAATTACCTGGACTTCGAACAACCGATTGCTGAATTGCAGGAAAAGATCGACGAATTGCGCAATGTCGGCTCGGATAACGCACTCAACCTGGAAGAAGAGATCGGGCGCTTGCAGTCAAAAATGCGCCAGAAACTGGCCAGTATTTTCAAGGACCTGACACCCTGGCAGGTATCCCAGATCAGCCGCCACCCGCTCAGACCCTATACCCTGGATTACGTTGATCAACTGTTTGACGAATTTCACGAACTGCATGGTGACCGGGCGTTTGCTGATGATCATGCGATCGTTGCTGGCCCGGCGCGTTTCCGGGGTCGTGCCGTGATGGTGATCGGTCAGCAAAAAGGCCGCGACACCAAGGCCAAGATTTTCAGGAATTTTGGCATGCCCCGGCCGGAAGGCTACCGCAAGGCCCTGCGTCTGATGAAGATGGCCGAACGGTTTCAACTGCCGATCCTGACCTTTATTGACACACCCGGTGCCTACCCGGGTGTGGGCGCGGAAGAGCGTGGACAATCAGAAGCCATTGCCAGCAACCTCAAGTACATGTCATGCGTATCCGTACCTGTCATCTGTACCATCATCGGTGAAGGCGGTTCGGGCGGGGCCCTGGCCATCGGTGTCGGCGACCGCGTGAATATCCTGCAATACAGCACCTACTCGGTAATTTCCCCGGAAGGTTGCGCCTCCATACTTTGGAAGGACTCGGCCATGGCCGAAACAGCGGCCGCTGCACTGGGTATAACCTCGGACCGCTTGCTGCAACTGGGTCTTGTTGATGAGATTATTCCTGAGCCACTCGGTGGTGCACACAAGGAACCGGAAAAAGTGGCTCAACAGGTCGGTGACTGTCTCGCAAAACAACTTGAAGAACTGGATGACATGAGCACCGAAGCGTTGCTTGAAGAACGCTACCAGCGTTTACTTTCCTACGGTGAGTTCAAAGATTAAATGGGTCACCGTCCCGGTTCTTTTTCTGCAGAGCAGTTACTCGACAGTCTTGGAGCACTTGCGCCTGCCAGGGCCTATTATGTCGGCTTCAGCGGTGGCGCCGATTCTACTGCTCTGTTACAGGCATTGCACGAGCTTGGGTTAGGCATAACAGCCCCTTTTAAAGCAGTCCATGTCAACCATGGCTTGCATGCAGATGCGGATCGGTGGCAGCAGCATTGTAAGGTTTATTGCCAGCAACGGGGGATCAAATTGATCTGTATTCGAATAGACCTGCCTGACAGGACCGTTCAAGGTATTGAGGCGGAGGCACGTCATTTGCGTTACCAGGCGATGGCCGCATTGCTCGGACCCGGTGAAAACCTGCTGACCGCGCACCACGCGGATGACCAGACCGAAACAATTCTGTTAAACCTGCTGCGCGGCAGCGGTGTGGATGGCCTGGCCGCCATGCCCGCAGAGCGGCCACTGGGTGCGGGCATGTTACAGCGACCCTTGCTTGAATTTGATAACCATGCTCTGCGGGACTATTTGCGTGCGCGGGATACCACCTGGCTGGAAGACCCATCCAACCAGTTGCTGGCCCATGACCGTAATTTTATACGCCATGAAATTATCCCCGTGATGGAGCGACGCTGGCCCGGTGTCAACCAGCGACTTTCATTGACTCGCCGGATAATGGCAGAAACCCGCCCCTTGCTCGAGACCATGGCAGATGATGTTTTGCAGCGCTGCCTGGCGCATCCGCTGGTGCTGCGTCTGGCCGCCCTGCCAAACGCTGAGCCGGGTCTCTTCAAGCTGGTGGTACGGCGCTGGATCAGACAGACGGGTGCCCCGCCCATACCAGTGCACCGGCTGGAATCACTGGCTCAGCAAATCGCCACTGCGGACAGTGACAACCGGATACGCATTGCTTGGAAAAGTTGCACCGTCTATGTGTTCAAGGGCTGTCTCTGGTTGCAAACGAAGCACAAGATCAAGCCCTGTAGCGAAGTTTCCTGGCCGCCGTACAGCCCAACCGCAGAACTGGGTGTTGACATCGGCCGGCTTGAATTCATTGGTGGGCTACCGCCCCCACCCGGCCCACAATACGTCACTCGCGGGCGCCACTGCGACCCGGGAAATTCTATACTCCGCAACGGTCATCACCTGCATTTGAAGAACATCTTCCAGGCAGCAGCTATTCCAACCTGGCTCAGGAACACCATTCCATTGACCAGCATGGATGGTGAGTTGGCGGCGGTCGGTGACTGGTGTATCAGTGACCGTTTCAAGACCTGGCTGGGCAAAAACCAATTAAAATGGGTCTGGCAACCACATCACCCGCTGTTGCAATACGTCCACGACCAACAACACATCCAGCAAGCTGTCAGCACACATGATGATGGTTTAAAATAAGGACGGACATGATGACTGAAAACACAAAAAAAGACCCCGACTTTGAACAGACTCTGGCTGAGCTGGAAAAGCTGGTTGAGCAACTTGAAACAGGCGAATTGTCGCTGGATGAATCACTGGCAGGCTTTAAACGTGGCATTGAACTGAGTCGCCGGTGCCAGAACGTGCTGGACAAGGCGCAGCAGACCGTCGAACAGCTTGTCAACCCGGATGATGAAGATTCAGTCACGGATTTTAAAGTGGATGCCTGAAACCAACGCGATGATCGAAGCATGGAGGGAGCGGTTCGAAGCCATCCTGCCGGGGTATTTGCCAGACCCACAACAGACACCTCGACTGCTGTACCAGGCGATGCGTTATTCTGCCACCGCCGGCGGCAAGCACATCCGGCCATTGATCGTGTACGCAACTGGCCGTGCGCTGGGCATGGCCCCTGCACAACTCGACGGTGTTGCGGTTGCCATCGAATTTATCCATTGCTATTCCCTCATCCATGATGATCTGCCCAGTATGGACGATGACGATCTGCGCCGCGGTCAACCAAGCTGTCACTGTCAGTTTGACGAGGCTACCGCGATCCTTGCCGGTGATGCTTTGCAAGCATTGTCTTTCGAAGTACTCGCCGCAGACACGGTACTGTCCGCGCACCCAACACGCCAGGCAGCCATCGTACTGAGCCTGGCGCGCGCCTGTGGCGCCAACGGCATGGCGGGTGGCCAGGTGCTCGATCTTGCCTGCGTTGGCGGTCAGCTCAACCAGACCGAGCTGGAACATATTCATGCCTACAAGACCGGGGCCCTGATCTGTACCTGCGCAACGATACCGGCGCTGCTGGCTGGCGCCACAGATGTGCAAAGCGCGGCACTTAAACGTTATGGCCAATTGACCGGCCTGGCGTTCCAGGTTTTCGATGACCTGCTGGACGTTACCGGCGACAGCCAGACTATCGGCAAACCGTGCCGCGCGGACGCGGCCCGCTCAAAACCAACCTTTCCGGCCATCATCGGGGTGGAAGCATCGTTCCAAAGGGCCTATGAACTGCGCGACCAGGCCCTTGCGCAATTAGAGCACTTACCCGGTGCAACCGACACAATGGCCTGGCTGGCAGCTTACGCAGTGGACCGGAAGTTGTAAAATACACCGATGAATGCCGAAAAATACCCATTGCTGCAGCACATCGCCACACCGGCTGACTTGCGTCAACTGGAAGATGCACAGTTGCCGCAACTCGCTGATGAATTGCGGGCGTACCTGCTGGAGACCGTCTCTGGAAGCGGTGGGCATTTCAGCGCCGGGCTCGGCTGTATCGAACTAACCATCGCCCTGCACTATTGCTATGCAACACCACACGACCGTCTGGTATGGGACGTGGGCCACCAGGCTTACCCGCACAAAATTCTTACCGGCAGGCGGGATGCGATCGGCACCATTAAAAAGACCGGTGGCCTGGCGCCTTTCCCGAAACGTGCGGAGAACGAATACGACACCTTCGGTGTTGGCCATTCTTCCACCTCGGTCAGTGCCGCTTTGGGTATGGCACTGGTCTCAGCCAGACAGGACTCTGAGCGTCAAGTTGTGGCCGTCATCGGTGATGGCGCAATGACTGCGGGTATGGCGTTTGAAGCGCTCAACCACGGTGGCTCGTTAAATCCCAACATGCTGGTGGTCCTGAATGAAAACCAGATGTCGATTTCACCCAACGTCGGTGCCTTCACGAAGATGCTGGCGCGCATGATGAGCGGCCCGACCGTGACCAATATCCGTGAACGCAGCAAGAAGTTGATGCAGAGGGATTCGCGTGTCTGGCGCTTCATGAGCCGCTGGGAAGAGCATGTCAAGGGTATGATCGTGCCGAGCACACTGTTCGAAGAACTCGGCTTTAATTACCTGGGCCCCATTGATGGCCATGACCTGCCGCTGCTGGTGCGCACCTTACGCTCGATCCAGACCGTGGAGGGCCCCAACCTGCTACACATCATAACCTCCAAGGGCAAGGGTTATGCACCGGCCGAGGCCGATCCGGTCACCTATCATGCCGTCGGTCCGTTTGACCCCGATAAAGGTGTTGTTGCGGCAGGATCCGGCATCAAACCCGCACCGAGCTATACCGAAGTATTCAGCCAGTGGCTATGTGACATGGCAGAGCAGGACGATAAACTCCTCGCGATCACACCGGCAATGCGTGAAGGGTCAGGGATGGTGGAATTCGAAAAGAAATTCCCCGAACGCTATTTTGACGTCAGCATCGCCGAGCAGCATGCCGTGACACTGGCTGCCGGTATGGCCTGTGAAAAAGCTCACCCGGTAGTGGCCATCTATAGTACCTTTATGCAACGTGCATATGATCAGGTGGTGCATGACGTGGCCTTGCAAAACCTGCCGGTACTGTTTGCCATCGACCGCGCCGGCCTGGTCGGTCCGGATGGCCCGACCCATGCAGGTAGTTTTGACCTGAGCTTTCTGCGTTGTATTCCAAACATGCTGATCATGGCACCTGCCAACGAAAACGAATGCCGACAGATGCTTTTCACCGGTTATCAGCACCAGGGGCCCGCCGCGGTCAGGTATCCACGAGGCAAAGGACCTGGCGTGGCGATTGAAAAAAGTATGACAGCGCTGACGATTGGTCAGGCAGATATCGTCAGGCGGGGTAAGGTTATTGCCATACTGGCCTTTGGCAGCATGCTCGAAGCCGCCGGCGAGGTCGCCACCCAGCTTGGTGCAACACTGGTGAATATGCGTTTTGTCAAACCGCTGGACAGACCACGTATCATGGAGATGGCAGGCACGCACGCCCTGCTGGTGACGGTCGAGGAGAACGCCATAGCCGGTGGGGCCGGCAGCGGTGTCAATGAATTGCTATCTGCGGCCGGGCTGATCGTCGATATCCTCAATATCGGCTTACCGGATTGTTTTATTGAACACGGCGCACGCGAGGATTGCCTGGCGATGGCCGGTCTTGACAGGCAGGGTATCCTTGGGCAGATCACCAAGCGGCTTAAGGACATCCATGTAACGCCGAGTGTAGTCAGGGCCAGCTACAACCCGGCTAGCCGATCCTGACGGCCAGCACATCACACTTCGCGCCATGCAGAACGGCGTTGGCAGTTGAGCCCAGCAACAGACCCAAACCTTTTTGCCCATGTGTGCCGATGACGATCAACTGGATATTATTTTCCCCGGCAAAACGGTGAATTTCATGCGCCGGCGAACCATGCAGGATGTGCCGATGTTTGACGGGCACATCAAAGCGGTCACCCAAAGCAACGAGTTTTTGCTGCATTTCTTTAGCGAGTTGTGCTTCCAGATCGCCAAGACCGCTAAATGCAGCGCTTTGCGGGACTATACCCACATAGACATTGTCCATGGGCTCCTGGACAAACACGAGCTGAAGGTCAGCGTTGGGCCCTGCAATCAGTTGTGCCTGCGTCAGGACCGTTTCAGATTCATCGCTCAGATCAACGGCGACAAGGATTTGCTGGTAGGTAGACATATTTTTCTCCACTCATCACAGACTTTTACTAACGCCACTTTATAATTTGCTATTGGGAACCCAATAATTCAAGGCTTGGCAGGTACCACCCATGGTTGCTCACCCGCCAGTGTCGTGGCGTGCCCGGTTGCCTGCTCATAAGCGTAGGCCGCCCGGATCAGGCGCGGCTCGGTAAAAGCCGTGCCCAGCAATGACAGACCGACCGGAAGACCCTTGTAACGACCCATGGGCACCGTGATATGAGGGTATCCAGCGATCGCCGCCATGGAACTGGAGCCACCCTGGTAGTTGTCACCATAAACAAGGTCAATGGCAAACGCCGGTGCATTGCTGCGCAGCACCAGAACATCCACGTTGTGCGCACGCAACAAGTCATCAATGCTGCTACGCGTAAAGTTTTGTACCGATTGCAAAGCCTGCTTGTAGCTGTCACTTTGCAGTCCCTCGCTGACCTGCGAGGCTTGCAGAAGACTCTGTCCGAACCACGGCATTTCCTTTTCACGCCACTGAAGGTTGAATTCGACCAGGCCCTGGAGTGTCAAGCTGTTTAACTCACCAGGCAACGCGGCAAAATAGGCATTCAGGTCATGTTTGAACTCAGACTCAAGGACCGCCAGCGAAGCGCCCCAGAACCCATCCGGCCACGCCGGAAATGTCAGATCGTCCACAATAACGGCACCCGCAGCGGCCAGGTCAGCCACCGCCTGGTCAAACAGATAGGTACTTTCGGGATGAAACGTCTGTGAACGTATGACACCCACACGCATACCCTGCAGACCATCTTTGCGCAACGCTTTGCTATAGTCACGACCATGATATTTGGCGCTAAGTGTGGTCACCGGATCCTGCGGATCTTCACTTTCCATGGCGGATAAAAGCATGGCAGCTGCGCTGACGTTGAATGCTATCGGACCCGCGGTATCCTGGCTGTGCGCAATGGGCACAATACCCCGCCGGCTGACCAGACCCAAAGTGGGTTTGATGCCAACGATGCCATTGACGGATGCCGGGCAAATGATGGAACCATCGGTTTCGGTGCCCACGGCAAAGGGCACATAACCGGCTGCCACGGCCACCGCCGAACCGGAACTCGAGCCACAGGCAGTGCGGCTTGCATCCCAGGCGTTGACGGTCAAACCACCCACACCGCTCCAGCCACTGGTGGAATGTTCATCACGAAAATTGGCCCACTCGGACAAATTGGTTTTACCGGCGATGAGAAGACCTGCGGCCCTCAGTCTTTGTGTCACTTCAGCATCACGCCCGGTCACATTGTCCCTGAGCGCCAGTGAACCGGCTGTCGTTGGCATATCGAGAGTTTCGATGTTGTCCTTGAGAAAAACCGGGTAACCGTGCAAGGGGCCACGGGTCTGAGCCGCGTCAGACTGCCTGTCCAGCCGTTCTGCAATCGCACGTGCCTCGGGGTTTACCAGCAGCACCGCGTTCAGACGTTTCTCATAGCGGGCCATGCGCGCCTGGACGGTTTGCAGTCGGGATAAAGCTGTTGGTGCTACGTCACCAGTGGCGGTCGATTGGCCATCCTTTTGTACAGCGGGGTCTGCTGGTTGATCAGCGAGAACACCATGCAGTGACAGAACGTAAAGAATGCATACGATACACAACCGCTTCATAACGTAAAACATGGGTCTGATTACCAAGCACTACTCCCCGACTGTTGCCAGGCACTCGATCTCGGTACGCGCACCCAGCGCC
>CAZYVH010000002.1:0-2604 GCA_964650905.1 uncultured Wenzhouxiangellaceae bacterium
GCACTACTCCCCGACTGTTGCCAGGCACTCGATCTCGGTACGCGCACCCAGCGCCAGGCCGCTCGTTCCAAACGCACTGCGGGCCGGCGGGTTGGTTGGAAAAAAGGTCTTGTAGACTTCATTCATGGCGGCCCACTCCTGGATATCCGCTAAAAAGACCGTACATTTCACCACTTCCGCCATCGACGAACCGTGTTTTTCGAGGCTGGTCTTGATATTTTCCAGGGTCTGACGGGTCTCGCCGGCAATACCGCCCGGAGCCAGTTCCATCGTGCCGGGCACAAGACCAATCTGGCCGGACAGGTAAAGCGTGTGTCCAACCCTGACCGCATCGGAAAAGGGCAGTTTTGTATCACCTGGCATCGCGTAGTACTCAATTTTTGGCCCGGCGGCGAATACCGTCTGTGAAACAAACCAAGTCATCAGCAGTAAAACACTAAAAAATAGTTTCATCATGTGTGTCTCCAGTGTGTGTCTAGATTTCACCCCCCTAGATTTCACCCCTTTTTGCAAAACGGGCAATGTGTTCGGCCGCACGAAAAGCCAGCGCCTGGATGGTCATCGTCGGCTGGCCGCGGCCGGAACTGACAAAGCTTGAACCATCGCAGATGAACAGGTTGGCTACATCGTGGGTGCGGTGGTATTTATCCACCACCGAAGTAGCGGGGTCATTACCCATGCGGCAGGTTCCGAGCAAGTGGGCCTGGATTTTGCCACCCTCAACCGGTTCGCGCCAGACTGCCCGGGCGCCGGCGGCATTGAGGATTTCCACGGCCCGATCCTGCAAAAAAGTGGTCATTGCAAGGTCATCATCGTGATCCATATAGGTCATGCGTATGGCAGAACGGCCCTTGTCATCCTTCAATTCAGGGTCGAGCGTAATATTATTACGCTCCAGTGGCAGCGACGTACAACTGCCGAGAATACTCATCTTGCGGGTGTAATAGTGCCGCAGCATCTGCTTGAATTCCTTGCCCCATCTGGGTTTGCCCGGTGGCAGACCGGACAATGCGTACATCAACGGTGTGGAATCCAGGAACGGCCGGGCGTCCAACCCGCCGCCGCCGTAGAAGCCACGGGCCGGGTCGTGTTCGTAAAAATCGTGCACGATACGGGTCACCTGCACGCTTTTAAATTCATTCAGCGGGTGTTCGAAGGCGGCCTGGGTCACAGAATGCCCATTTCCCATCAGGTATTTGCCGACAATGCCGGATGAATTCGCCAGACCCTGGGGGAAGCGCTGCGACTCCGACAAAAACAGCAACCTGGGGGTTTCAGCACCGTTCGCCGAGAGGATGACCGCCTTCGCCTTTTGCGCCTGCTCCTGACCCTTCGCGTCCAGGTAAACAACCTCTTCCGCCCGGCCTTTCGCATTGGTCTCGATACGAAAAACCGTTGACAGGGGTCTGATTTCGCAATGTCCGCTGGCCTCTGCCAACGGGATCATTGATGCCAGCGTCGATGACTTGGCATTGGCCTCGCAACCAAAGCCCATGCAAAAACCACAATGGATACAAGCGGGCCGGCCATTGTGTGGCCTGGACAATATGGCCATGGGTGCCGCCTGTGGGTGCAGGCCACACGCGCGTGCGCCCTTTGCAAATAATACACCGGACGATTTCACCGGCAGGGGCGGTACCGGGAAACCTTTCGACCGGTACGCATCGAACGGCCCGGGCCGACCGGAAACACCGCACTCCCAATCCACCTTGGTGTAATAGGGCTCCAGTTCCTGGTAACTGATGGGCCAGTCGGCAAAGCCGGTGCCGGAGATCGGGCCGAGCAAGCTGCGCTCCCTGAAATCGCTTTCATGAAAACGCCAGTAGTTGGCCGTGAAATGCACACTGCTGCCACCCACACCGCGGGCATACAATGCCGGTGGCGGACCGCCCTGCGTTACCACCGCGGTGTCTTTCTCATATTGGCGGAATGACTGCGGGTCGTTCCACGTGGGATGGTTCATCAATTCGTTCTGGAACAAGACTTTGAGTTCGTCGTGATTGAAATCCGCCGCCCGGCGGTAGGGTCCCTGCTCCAGCACCACCACATCAAAACCATTACTGGATAACTCTTTGGCGAGCACGCCACCAGCGGCGCCGGAACCAATGATGACGAAGTCCACGGCCTTGCGTGTTGCGAACTTTGGCATTGTCTTTTCAGCGCTCATTTTCTTGCCCCTTCAAGACTTCCTGTGTTTTTATGGCTGCATCGTAATACCCAAATGGTGGCTGCCAGGCATGGCGGTGGTCGAAACCGAGCAAATCCCAACCCGCGTTGTCCCGGTTGCCACCATAGTGGGGCAAGGTGAACATACCGCCCAGGGTCAGGAAGTGCACGCTGGTGAAAAAGCGTGTGTCTTCAACAGATTCAAGGACAGCGGTTTGTTCAGCGAACGACAGGTCGGAAAATTTCCCATGCTGCGGGTAAACCGTCGTGGCCTTTTGCTGCAAATCCGCAAGACCCTGCTTGAATTCATCCGCGCCGCCGGCCATAAAACTACCCAATGCCGCATCGATAAAGAACACGGCACCGATCTCGGAAGCCGAGGGTGTCTCATCGGCGGGGATGATCTGGTCCGCGATGGCAGCCAGTTCGATGGCTTGC
>CAZYVH010000002.1:2704-61920 GCA_964650905.1 uncultured Wenzhouxiangellaceae bacterium
TGTCTCATCGGCGGGGATGATCTGGTCCGCGATGGCAGCCAGTTCGATGGCTTGCTCAGCGGTGATGTGCCTAAACCCGGCTGCAGCGATCATGGTCTGGTTAGCGTCACGGGCTGCAGCCAGGACCAATGGAGCGTTCAATGCCAACCACGAGGCGCCCAGCAGGGTCCCACCTGATTGCAAGAACTGGCGACGTAAATCCGAATGCTCAGGCATAAAATCTCCTTACTAATGCTGTTTATTTATGGCTCAGTTTGAAGGGATGCGGCAGCAGTTCGGCCAGCGGCCAGCTACAGTAATCCGTATCACTCACGCAGGAGACCACCACGGCATCCGGCGCCAGCAATTCACTCATGACCTGGCGGCAGGCGCCACAGGGTGCAAGCACGTCAAAACCGGTGGCGAAAATCAACAGGCTGTGGGCAGTGCCCGGTTGCATACCGGCGTTAATGGCGGTGGACAGCGCATTGCGTTCCGCGCATTGGGTCAGGCCATAGGAGGCGTTCTCAACATTACAACCGCTGTAAATGTTGCCAGCCTCATCAAGTACCGATGCCCCGACCCTGGCACCGCTGTAGGGCGCGTAGGCGTGCTCACTGGCCGAGTGGGCGGAAGCGTAAAGCCGGGTGATTATCTGTTTAGCCTGCAGGTTAGGGTCAGGCATGCAATGGACCTTTTTCCAGCAGGGCATGCAAAACGACCTCCATCACGGTTCCAAACGCATTCTGACGGGCCTCGTGTGATGCCTGCTCACCGCTTGGAATCACATCACTGACGGACAATATCGTCAATGCCCGTCTGCCAAACTGGTGGGCCAGCGCATACAGGGCCGCCGATTCCATATCCAGCGCCAGCATACCCATATCCTGTACCTTTTTGATGAAAGCGTCATCGGGATGATAAAAAAAGTCCGTCGCAAATACGTTGCCGGTTCTTATTTTCAATTCGTATTCCAGGGCCGTGTCATGGACCCTTTTCAACAACTCGAAATCCGCGCTTGCGGCAAGGTCCCAGCCACTGAACAGTTGGCGGTTCATGGCAGAATCCGTACTGGCCGCTGCAGCCAGCACCAGGTCGCCCACCTGCATGTCCGCCAACAATCCGCCACAGGTGCCGACACGCACGATCTGCTTCACATCGTAGTAGTCGAACAGTTCATGGGCATAAATACTGATCGAGGGCATACCCATACCCGAACCCATGATGGATACCGCCTGGCCCCGGAAGGTACCGGTAAAACCCAGCATGTTGCGCACACTGTTGACCTGCCTGACATTTTCCAGGTGACTATTGGCCAGCGTCTGTGCCCGTAACGGGTCACCCGGCATTAACACCGTATCTGCAAAATCACCGCGTGCGGCTTCAATATGGGGTGTGGGCATGGATAAGTTCCCTTATTTCCGTTTGCTTGTAGAAATATGTTCGTAGACGGCGGGCAGCGCGTCGGTCTTGCGACCCACCCGGATAGCTTGCGCAAGTCCTGTCGCCGCAAACTGCCAGGCCGCTTCGTCGGCCGCATGGATGATAGTCAGTTCATCCCCCTTGCTCACATCATCACCAACATTACACAAACCCGACAGGCCGACACGATGATCGATCCTGCCACCCTGCTGCTTCCTGCCGCCACCCAGTCCGACGACGCACATGCCGATGGCGCGGGTGTCCATGTGGGTGATACAACCGGCATTGGGCGCCACAAAGGGCCGCACAATGGGCGCCGGCGGGAAATAGTGGCTTGTATTCTCAAGCAAGTCCGCCGGCCCACCCTGTAATGCCACCATATATGCAAAATGCTCGGCAGCCTGGCCGCTCACAAGGCTTGCAGTCAACATTTCCCTGGCTTGCGTATGGTTCATCGCCAAGTCACCCAATAAAAGCATCTCACTACCCAGCGACAGCACGACTTCCATCAGCCTCGGATTCCTGTCGGCATTTTTCAGAAACGAGATCGCCTCGAGCACTTCCAGCGCGTTCCCGGCACTGGATGCAAGTGGCTGGTTCATATCGGTGATCACACCACAACCAGGTAAACCCGCGAGCTGTGCAACATCCACCAGGTCCTGTGCCAGGTCACGGGCCCGGTTGCGCTCGCACATGAAAGCGCCGTTACCAGTTTTAATATCCACCACCAGACCATCAAGCCCTTCAGCGAGCTTTTTTGAGAGGATGGAGGAAACGATCAGGGGACAAGAGCCAACTGTGGCGGTCACATCGCGAACCGCATACATACGGCCGTCGGCCGGCGCCAGGTCTGTGCCCTGCCCGACCACTGCCAGACCGGCTTCGCGGACCGTTTTATCAAAAACCTGCGATGATAGATTGACATTGAAGCCGGGTATGCTTTCGAGCTTGTCCAGCGTGCCACCGGTGTGACCGAGCCCACGACCTGAAATCATGGGAACATACCCACCACAAGCGGCAATCATGGGTGCCAGCACCAGGCTCACCAGGTCACCCACACCACCGGTTGAATGCTTATCCAGCACCGGTCCATTGAGACCGGGCCAACTGAGGCAACGACCACTGTCACGTAGGGCCAGCGTCAACGCGGTTTGCTCCGCCCTGCTCATGCCCTGGAAATGCACCGCCATGGTAAAAGCACCTATCTGGGCATCACTGACGAGACCGGTCGTTATTCCAACAACAAAACTGTTGATCGCTTCCGTGGCCAGTTCCTGGCCATCCCGCTTGTCTCTTATTATTTCTTCGGGCAGACGCATACCCTTATATCATAGCAGTGAATCCGGTTTTTGTGCTGGCAGGTTGAAGACGCGCTTCTAGCCACATTTGGAATAGCCACACGACAGACAGGTGGCGCAGTTATCCATCACGACCACGGCCTTGGTGTGACATTTATGACATAAGGTGGCAGAAAGCGGATACGCCGGATCGTCTACGCTTGACACCGTTGCTGTTTGTTTTTGCTCAACTGCCTCTGCTTCAGCGCGTTTTTCATTGAGAACAAGCTGTTGTTGCTCTGACAATTCCTCCTTTGCCATCAAACCGATCTTTTGCATGTGGTGCTCGATCACGGCGCCTATCTCGGCGACGATAGAGGGCATGAATTTACCACCGGGTTTAAAGTAACCACCTTTCGGGTCAAACACAGCGTGTAATTCCTCGGCCAGGAAAGTTACATCTCCACCTTTGCGGAACACGGCGGACATCAGGCGTGTCAACGCCACGATCCACTGGAAGTGGTCCATATTCTTGGAATTGATAAAAATCTCAAAAGGCCGGCGCTGCTCGTGTTCGGTACCCCGGTTTAGCACGATATCGTTGATGGTTACATACATCGCATGGTCATCAAGCGGTGTCTTGATTTTGTAGGTAGAGCCTTGCAGCGACTCCATACCTTCGGGTCGCATCACCTTTTCGGTCATACGAATGACCTTGGCCTTGGAACGACCTTCCTTCGCCTCGATGGCCGCCTTCTGGGCCGCCAGTTCCTCTTCTGTTTTGACGACTTCGTAGCCGGCAATATGCTTGTTAATTTTAACAGTCACGTCATCGGTCCCATCTAAAATTTTCCGTAGTAGCCTTCTTTAAGTGCATCGAACAGATTGGCTGCGGTATGCACCTCACCATCGTATTCGATCTCTTCATTACCCTTGACTTCAACAACTTCGCCATCTTCGAGTATAAAACGATAGGTGGTATTGGCGAGGTCTTCATCCTTCACCAGTACACCCTGAAACGCCTCGGGATTAAAACGGAATGTTGTACAGCCTTTCAGACCCTTGCCATGGGCATAGGTATAAATGTCCTTGAAGTTCTCGTATGGAAATTCGGTGGGCACATTGGCTGTTTTTGAAATGGAAGAATCAATCCACTTTTGTGCCGCCGCCTGAATGTCAACATGTTCCTTTGGTGTGACCTCATCGGCCGCGATGAATTGCCGGGGGAGTTGTGACGAATTTTCATCACTCGCTGGCATCGCTTGCGGATTCACCTGCGCGCGGTAGGCTAGCAATTCGTAGCTGAAGACCTCGACTTTTTCCTTGCTCTTCTTACCCTCACGTATCACGTTACGGGCGTAGTGGTGAGCAAAGCTCGGTTCTATGCCATTGGAGGCGTTGTTCGCCAGCGAAAGTGAAATGGTCCCCGTGGGTGCGATCGAAGTGTGGTGTGTAAAACGAGCCCCTTCCTGCGCCAGTGCGGCGACCAGGTCCGGTTCTTTTTCTGCCACCTGTTGCATATAACGGCTATATTTTGCATGTAGCACTGAACCACTGACCGAGTCCCCGATGCGGTAACCATCGGTGGCCATCTCGGGCCGTTTGCGCAACATTTTCGCATTCACTTTGAAGGTCTCTTTCATCACCGGGGCAGGACCCTTTTCGCGACTCAGTTCGAGCGCTTGCTGCCAGCCGGCGATGGCCATCTCGCAGGCCGCTTTATCGGTGAATTCCAACGATTCCTCAGACCCGTATTTCATACCCAGCAGGGCCAGCGTTGAACCCAGGCCTAAAAAACCCATGCCATGACGGCGCTTGCGTTCGATCTCGTCGCGTTGTTTGCCCAGTGGCAGCCCGTTGATCTCCACGACGTTATCCAGCATACGTGTGAATATTTTTACCACCTTGCGGTAGTCTTCCCAGTTGAAATGGGCTGTTTCGGTAAACGGTTGCTCAACAAAACGGGTCAGGTTGACCGATCCCAGCAGGCACGCGCCGTAGGGTGGCAACGGCTGTTCACCGCAGGGGTTGGTCGCGCGTATGTTTTCGCAAAACCAGTTATTGTTCATCTCATTGATTCGGTCGACGAGGATGAAGCCTGGTTCGGCAAAATCGTAGGTGGACGACATGATCATGTCCCACATGCGACGCGCCGGGACTTTTTTGTAAATTTTGCAGGCGACCAGGCCATCTTCCCGGCTGACATAATCGCCTGACAAAGGCCAGTCCCGCCACACAACCTGTTGCGGATCATCGATATCCAACTCACTCGCTTCACTGGGAGTGAGGGGAAATGCCAACGCCCATTCCCGGTTATTGGCAACCGCCTGCATGAATTCATCGGTAATCAGCAACGAGCAGTTGAATTGACGTAAACGTCCGTCTTCGCGTTTGGCGCGGATGAACTCCATGGCGTCCGGGTGACCGATGTCAAAGGTTGCCATCTGCGCACCCCTGCGACCACCGGCGGAAGACACGGTAAAACACATCTTGTCGTAGATATCCATAAAACTCAGCGGACCCGAGGTATAGGCACCCGCGCCGGACACATACGCACCTTTGGGACGTAATGTCGAGAACTCATAGCCAATGCCGCAACCCGCTTTGAGCGTCAGACCGGCTTCGTGCACCTTATCAAGGATGCCATTCATGGAATCCTTGATGGTGCCGGATACGGTACAGTTAATAGTCGATGTCGCCGGTTTGTGTGCCTGCGCGCCTGCGTTGGATATGATCCTGCCGGCCGGTATCGCGCCACGCCGCAGAGCCCACAAAAAGTCTGCATAGCACTGCTCGCGCAAGTCCTTTTGTTCAACCTGTGACAGTGCCAGGGCAACCCGTTTGCAGGTGTCATCGATACTGTTGTCGATGCATTCGCCTATTTTTGATTTTAAGCGATACTTCTTATCCCAGATATCCAGGGATGCTTCCTGGAAAGGAACTGCTTGTATATCAGTGCCTATGGCCTCAACCTGAACACTGTTCATGAATTATCCTATTTAATTATTTGGTTTTATTTGATTCCTGGACACAATTTATTGTGCCTTCTCTTTTCAAAAAACACAAGATATTGTGTTTAGGTGCTAAAAGATACCGTTGTACACTGACGCTGTCAAATCTCTCGAAGTCGCGGTCAACTTAAGCACGATATTGATTTATATTCATTAATTCATAAGCTTACGACAGCTACGACGTTTTTTTAGCCGAACGCGTCATTTAGAGGAAGCACGGAAGCCCTGCAAATACAGACTTTCGTTTCGTCGCAAAATCTTAAAAACCTGGAGAAACAGGTATGAACTATCTTTTACAGTCGTATTTGATCCTGCCAGGCCAGGCTTTTTTTAGTTAACATGGTCATCTTTGCGACGGGTATTGAAGCAGGCACATGCTGCATATCATTTTGTACCAACCAGAAATTCCGCCCAATACCGGTAACATTATCCGTCTGTGCGCCAACACCGGGGCATGGTTACACCTGGTTGGCCCATTGGGTTTTCAACTTGATGACACGCGACTAAGACGTGCCGGTCTGGATTACGCAGAAATGGCTCGTGTGCATCACTATGTGAATTGGGAAGAATTCTGCGCGCAACATCCTGATATGCGTCTCTGGGCATTTACGACGCACGCGCAAAAACCGTACGATAAAGCACGCTTCAGGGACAATGATGGCCTCATATTCGGGCCGGAAACCCGTGGTCTGCCCAAAGAGCTACTTGCAAGCCTCGGCGCGGTTCGTTGCCTGCGTTTGCCAATGGCCGATGGGTCACGCAGTTTGAACCTGTCAAATACCGTGGCTGTCGGTTTGTACGAAGCATGGCGACAACTTGGATTTGTGGGGTAAAAGAAACCGGCTTCAATCCCCGTATTCAGAGGTTTGTTCCCTGGCCAGTAAGCGGGCGACGCCCTCTTCAGGGTGCCAGCCTTTCTGAATGATACCGTACACCTGTGCTGAAATTGGCATGCTGATTTGATGTTGTTCTGCCAGCCGCTTGACTTCAACCGCACTGTTGACCCCCTCAACCACCTGGCCAATTTCCGCGATTGCCTGTGCGAGCGCCTTACCTTTACCAAGCAACAGCCCCAGTTGACGGTTGCGTGACAGATCACCCGTGCAGGTGAGTATCAGGTCACCGGCACCGGCCAGGCCCATCAGTGTTTCTGACCTGGCACCCAGCGCGTTACCGAGACGCATCATTTCCGCCAGACCCCGTGTGATCAATGCAGCCCGGGCATTGTTACCCAGAGCCATGCCATCACAGATACCAGTGGCGATCGCCAGGACGTTTTTAACTGCGCCGCCCAGTTCTGCTCCAACCATGTCATGGCTGGTATAGGCCCGGAAGTGTCCACCATGCAGCGCAGTTGCCATTTGCCGGGTAAAACCATCATCCGGACCGGCCACCGTCACGGCAGTTGGCATATCCATGGCGACTTCACTGGCAAATGATGGCCCTGTAACGACTGCCAGCGGCGTGCTTACCGGCAACAGTTTAGCCGCCACCTGGTGCAACAGACGCCCACTACCCGGTTCAAAACCTTTGCACCCCCAGGCAACACCCTGCCTGGAGCTCAGCACGTCACGGAACGCACGGATGATTTCAGCGAAGGCAGAACTTGGCGTGACCAGCAAGACATGATCCGCTGCCTCTACAGCCAACAGGATATCAGTCTCGATAGCGATACTTTTCGGCAGGTCGATTGCCGGCAGGTATCGATGATTGCGAGCCGAGGCGCGTATCTGTTCAAGCTGTTGCCTATCGCGACCCCACAATATGCACCTCGAGCCACTGCGGTCTATCTGCAGGGCCAGGGCAGTACCCCAGGAGCCCGCTCCTAACACCGCAATAACAGGCGTTTTTTGACTCATAAACGGGGTAAATCAGGCGTTGCCCTGGATTTCCATGTTTTCGGCCGATTGCTCCTTAGTCTGGGCTTCCTGCAGACGCTGTGCATATATCTGATCGAAATTGATCGGCTGTAATACCAGCGGTGGAAGACCACCATCGGCGACCAGATCGGTAATGACCCGTCGTGCATATGGGAAAAGGGTATGCGGGCACAAGGTGTTCAGTGCCGCGTGCTGTGACTTTTCTTCCAAACCCACAATGGTAAATATACCCGCCTGTTGCACCTCGGCCAGGTAGGCCGTTTTCTCGCCGAGACTGGCCGTCACAGTGACTGTCAACACCACTTCTTGCACACCTTCGGCCAGGTTCTCCACCCGTTGGGCGAGGTTCATTTTGATCTCAACCTGGCCATCATCCTGAAAAATCTCGGGGGCATTGGGTAGCTCAAAAGATACGTCTTTGGTATAGATCTTCTGCAACTGAAATTGTGGCTGCTTTGGTTCTTCTACGACGCTGTCGTGTTCTCGCTCATCTGCCATGATCTTTGTTCTCTGTTGGTTAGTAGGAAACCACCAACCGATATTCCGGAGATGGCCTTTAAAAATCAATTATCTCATCTGGCCTTCATCAAGGCCAGATAACCTTTGACCATTCACTTGTTTACAAGTGGAAACTGGTCGGCTTTCCATTGCACTCTTCCACCTTTTAGAATTGAAACATCTCTCGCCCCCAGCTTAACCAGGGCAGCAGCAGCCTGGTGTGCGGTGTTGCCATTATCACAAACCACCAACACCGGCTTTGAGCTCAGCTTTTCTACTTCCGGGTCAGGCTTGCCAAAACGCGCGAGTGGTATGTTGACCGAACCTGCCAGATGTCCCTTTGAAAACTTGGTAGCGGTCGCGATATCGACGATGAATACCTCGTCCGTGTTGATCTTCCTCACCGCCTGAGCTGGCGTCAGTTCTGAATAGCCCCGGTTGTGTCGCATGATTTCTGTCCATATCAATAACAGGATCACACCCCCGAAAGCCGCAACAAGAGCGACATGGTTAGCTGTAAATTCTATCAATTGTTCCACCTGTCGAACTCCTGTTGTTCAGGTCGGTCTCCACCCCTGACAAAGAAGCACGGTACGTCTTGGTCAATGCCCTTTATCAAATAGTCAGGATTCCATCGCTTTTCAAGGCGACAGCAAGGATGATGTGGAATAATACCGGCAACATCGACCCAGCTTGTCAATTCGATTATGCTGGGCGGCTTTGACAGCCGCCACACCCATGCCATGTGGTGGCACTGTTATGGATTTGCAAGTCGTCGACAATTTCTCTTGAATTTAAATGGAGGGTGTATGCCCGGCAGTACACAACACAAGCCATTCAAAGGCCCCCTCGTATTGATGATACTGGATGGCTGGGGTGCAAGAGAAGACGCCGATGATAACGCCATCAGCCTGGGCCGCACACCCTGTTGGGACGGGCTTGAAAGACGCGCCAGCCATACGGTCATCGAGACCTCTGGCGAATCCGTTGGTTTGCCGGTGGGCCAGATGGGTAATTCCGAGGTCGGGCATATGAATATTGGTGCCGGGCGCATTGTCCACCAGGATTACACACGCATCGACAAAGCCATCGAAGACGGTAGCTTCTTCCATAACCCCGCTTTGTGCAAAGCCATCAAAGCCAGTCATGAAAATGCTTCCACACTCCATATCATGGGTCTTTTGTCAGCGGGCGGCGTGCACTCCCATGAGCACCATTTCCTGACCATGGTGCGTATGGCCGCCGACCAGGGCGCCCATAGCATCAGGGTCCACGCATTCCTGGATGGTCGCGACACGCCCCCGCGAAGTGCCTTGGCCTCACTGCAAAAAATGCAGACTACACTGGACATGCTTTCCAACGCGGCCTTTGGCAGTCTCTGTGGACGTTACTATGCAATGGACCGTGACCAGCGTTGGGAACGGGTTGAAAAAGCCTGGCAACTGCTGGTTAACGCCAGGGGTCAGTACCACAGCACGACGGCTGAACTGGCACTTAAAGCCGCCTATACACGAGAAGAAAACGATGAATTTGTCAGCCCTACCGTGATTGCTGACTATCACGGTATCCGTGACAATGATGCCATCATATTTATCAATTTCAGGGCGGATCGGGCGCGCGAATTGAGCCGGGCTTTCACCGAAATCGACTTTACAGGTTTCCGGTGCCGACGGCCAAAGCTGTCAGTCTTCGTCAGTATGACCCGGTACCTGGAGGGTTTACCGACTGGCGTTGCGTTCCCCGCTGTGCACTTGAGGGGTCTGCTGGGAGAAATTCTTTCCAGACATGAACTACGCCAGTTGCGCATCGCAGAAACGGAAAAATACGCACATGTCACATTTTTCTTTAACGGCGGAGAAGAAAAACCGTTCCCCGGTGAACAACGCCTGCTGATCCCGTCACCGTGTGTGGCCACCTACGACCTGCAACCGCAAATGAGCATTGAGAAACTTTCCAGTGAACTGGATAAGGCGATCCGCGGTGGTGCATTTGATGTCATCATTTGTAATGTGGCCAACCCGGACATGGTGGGGCATACCGGTAATCTCAAAGCAGCCATCAGAGCGGTTGAGGCCGTTGATGAATGCCTGGCAACGGTATTGAAGGCCATCCAGGCCAGCGACGGTGAATTACTGATTACCGCTGATCATGGCAATATAGAGCAAATGACAGACGCAATAAGTGGCCAGGTCATGACCGCGCACACGAGTAATCCGGTACCGCTGGTTTACTGGGGCCGCAAAGCCGAATTTATACCCGGCGGCGCCCTGAAAGATATTGCACCCACCATGCTCGATCTGCTGGGGCTTGAACCACCCGCCGACATGACGGGACATTCCTTGTTAAAGTTGACTACCGCAGGCCCAACAAGCCGGTGAAGGTCAGGCGCTTGGCATGCATAGGCCTGGCTGCCGGGTGTGTATCGGGTTGGAACGTCAGCTCAGCCAGTGAAATGGATGGTATGCAGGCACGCACCCAACTCAGGCAATTGCAAGCGGAAATTGCAACCCTGACGCAACTGCTTACTAAAACCCGCAAATCCTATGCGGTTGAACAACGAGCGCTGGAAACCGCAGATCGTGAAATCCAGGCCAGTGCCCTGCAACTGCGTCAGCTCCAATCTGAGGCGCGGACCCACCAACAGGAAATGTCACGTCTGGATGTTGAACGTGAAAGTTACCTGGACACCCTTGACCAACGCCGTTCTATGCTGACCCGGCAAATCATGGCCGCCTACCGTTTGGGCCGGGAATCACGGCTCAAACTGGTACTCAACCAGGACAGTCCGGCGCAGTTATCGAGAATGCTGGCCTATTACGACTATTTCAGCCACTCACAGGCACACCAGATCAGTGAATTGAAGCAGGTATTGCAAACCCTTGACCGGATACAGACCGGCATCGACGCGCAACTCACTGCCTTAAGGGTGGTTCAAGACAACCAGCAGGCAGCCATGGATGATTTACAAGGCCAGCGTGAAGAACGCCGGATGATCGTCGCTGGCCTGGCTGCACAGATTGGTACTGATGAAGCCCGTCTCACAGAATTACAAAAAAACCGTCGGGACCTCGAGATGCTGTTGAAAAAATTGGCCAATGTGCTGGCGGATATCCCAGCCGACCTCGGACAGCGTCCGGGACCCGCACAACTCAAAGGGCGTCTGCCGTTACCACTCACCGGGCGGGTGAGACATGCCTTTGGAAAGCCGCGCAGCGCCGGACTACGCTGGCATGGCTGGCTTATCAGTGCAACAACCGGCAGCGAGGTCAGATCCATTGCCTATGGGCGCGTGGCTTTTTCGGACTGGCTACGAGGCTACGGACTCCTGATGATCATTGACCACGGTGACGGCTTTATGAGTCTTTATGGGAACAATGAAAGCCTTCTGCATGAAGTCGGTGACTGGGTCGAACCCGGTACTACCATTTGTACCGTCGGCGACAGTCCGGGAAACGGCACCGGTCTTTATTTCGAAATACGCAGGAACGGCAAAGCCGTTGACCCTGCAATATGGCTAAACCGCTAAAGGAAACCTGACATGCCACCCACCCGAACCTGTGTACTGCTGTTGCTATCACTGACTGTAACCACGCCACTGCCGGCAGTTGAAAAAAAGGTCGATACAACGACACAATTATCCCTGGCCGACCTGCGTACCTTCACCGACATTTTCAACCAGGTACGTAAAAACTATGTTGAAAAAGTCGGCGACCATACACTTATGAATGCCGCAATCCGGGGTATGTTGTCAGAGCTTGATCCACACTCCGCGTTCATGGAAGCGGACGAGGTCCGGAAGTTGGATGACGACTCTCAGGGTCGCTACAGTGGTATCGGGGTCGAATTGAAGGTGCATAAAAACCACCTCATGGTGATCGCCGTGAGCGCGGACACAGCAGCAGCGGCAGCCGGTATCGTCAGCGGCGACATAATCACGGCCATCGACCATCGTGAGCTGCGAGAACAAAATCCGCGTGCAGCCCTCACCCGTTTGCGCGGCCCCGTTGGCAGTACCCTGTGGATCACCATTAAACACGCCAACGGGGAGGTATCCGACTACGAGTTACAACGCGGCTATGTCAGTGTTGCCAGTGTCTTCAGCCGGCCCGTGGACAATAATTTTGGCTACTTTCAAATCACCCGGTTCACCCGCAAGAGCGCTGATGAATTCAAAGAGCAGGTCGAATATATGCAAGCCAATCACGAGGGACCGTTACAGGGTGTCATACTCGACTTGCGTAACAACCCCGGGGGTGTTCTAAAGCCCGCCGTCATGATCGCGGACGGGTTCCTGGAAGGTGGTTTGATCGTGTACACCCATGGACGTGCCGCCAACCAACTTGAATATTCGGCCCAACCCGGGCAGTGGCTGGCCCAAATACCCCTGGTGGTGCTGGTAAACGGTGCGACCGCATCAGCCTCGGAAGTACTGGCCGGGGCCTTGCAGGACCATGACCGCGCCCTGATCGTGGGTGAGAGGACTTTTGGAAAAGGTTCGATTCAGTCTGTCCTGAAGCTGCGTAATGGTTCCGGTATCCGTTTGACCACATCGCGGTATTACACACCGTCCGGTCGATCCATTCAGGCGGAGGGTATACAACCAGATGTAGAGACTCCCCGGATCAAGGTGGTTGCAAACGATACTGACCCGCGTAAACGGGAAGTGGACCTTGCCCACCACCTGGACGCTGACGGTGAGGCTGAAAATCCTGTGTTCAGTACTGAGGTCAGCGCCGGTGACGATTACGCGATGTACCAGGCGCTCATTCTGCTAAAAGCCGCCAGTGTATTAAATAAAAACCATAGGCATTGATTTCAGGATCGTGTATGGCTGCCTGACGGGAACGGGAATGGGGTGACCTTCTCCCCGCTTTCGCGGTCGCGGATAACGGCCTGACCTTTTTTCCTGACCTGTTCGATACGCAAAACACTGTGTATGGGCAGGTGCAACACCTCGACACCCTTGAATTCATCACGCATTTTTTCTTCGGTAGGGTCAACAACGAGGGAATCTTTTCCCGCAAATTCCAGGCCTGATATTTCGATGAACCCAAGTAAACCACTTGTACACACACCATTGCAAAATAGCTCATACACCTTGCCGTGATTCAGGAACGCCACCCGGTACATTTTTTCTTTAGCCATGTTTTTAGCCATATTTCAAGCCGTCCTCAACAATGCAGATGCCCGCACGAGCAGGGCAAATATCAGACCCAGTGTAAAGCCCGCCAAATGCGTCCACCAAGCTACCATACCTGTAATGGGGCCAATGACGGTATAAACCAACTGCAGTGTAAACCACGATCCAATCACCAGCACTGCTGGCACCCGTGCAAACTGCAGGTAAAAACCAAGTGGCAATAATAGTCCGATACGATATTTGGGAAACAGCCCGAGATACGCACCGACAACAGCCGATAGCGCACCGCTTGCACCGATAATGGGGGATGTGAGGGTGGGTACGCGCAGCGTTACCATCAGATTGGCCAGTGCACCGCCCAGCAGGAACAACGCCAGCATCCCGGCCCACCCCAGACGCCGTTCAAGTGGAATACCAAATACCCACAGGTAGACCATGTTACCGAGCAAATGCACCCAACTCGCGTGTATAAACAGGGCACTGAACAGTGTTAGCGATGTTTGATTCGTCCAGCCCCCCTGCGGTTGGCTTAATATGGGGCTTAGCTGGCGTGGTAAAGTGCCGAGCAATTCCACCATGGCATGTTGTGTCATGGGTGTCATGACACTGTACACCAGCTTTGCCGCGACACACAGCAACAACAGCGTCAATGTCAACCAGGGGAAACGCGGTGGCGTTTCAGACCAGTTTGTAACGATGCCGGTGGCCAAGCCTAACGTGCAACCAGAAAACGGTACAGACGATAGCTGAAGACGACACCGTCAAGCCGGATGGCAACGATCTTCGGACCCGATGGCAGACGCTCACCTTCAGACAATCGCTGTCCATCGATCAGGACAAAACGATCGCCTGGTCTGCTGGTATATACCAATACGCTGAACTTGATTTCCGGTACATCAGCACGCACCGCGTCGGGCAATTCCCAATAACTGATCGGTGCCGGTTCAACCGCCTGATAGCTTTTGGAGTCAGGCTTTGTATTCGACCCAGAGGTTCCACTGTCCTGAGCGGAACCCGGCAGTGGTTTATTCAATACCCCGGTTTGTTTGCGATCTGCCACGGTCCTTTTTTTTCTCGAGGCCTTGTTGCGGGCTTTGGTTGATGCCATATGTGTGTTTTTACGCTTTGACCGGGAATTATTCTTCAACGACGATTTTAAAGACTCCACCGGGGTTCGCTGGCCCCTGGCAGTCCGCTCAGGTTTAGCTGCGGCATTTTTATCCTCGCCCTCGCGCACAGCCGTGAGTGGTCGTTCAACTACGGTGACACTGCCATTGGGGCCACCACGGTAGCCATCGACCGGTGGCCGGTACTGGCGCCAGGCAAACCAGCCTGAAGCTATCAAAAACATTGCCAGAAGCGATACCAGAACGCCACGGCCAAGCAGTCCGTTTGCAGACGCACCGGATAATTCATCGTGTATGCCCGGCGGCGCGGGAGGACGCTGGCTTTTCTCCGATTTGCGCAACGCTTCCAGAAGTATGGACACTTTTACTCCCAACTCTGTAACAAATGAGGTTCATCAATTGACGGCGTCATCAAATGCAGCAGGGTATTGCGGCCAACGATGCCATCCGCCTGCAGACCATTACGCAATTGAAAACCCTCTAGCCAGCGTTCAAATCCCGCATCAAATAACTGGCCGCCATGGTACGGCACATCAACCCGTGCTGCCATCTCCATGATCGTCGCAACCGCCGGGCCCGCATCACCCCGCTGTACCACCGGTGGCCAGTCAACTGCCTGTGGCCAGGCCGCAAGATAACTTCCGAGCCAGAGGGAATCCACAGCCGGTCTCGAGAGCGTTAACGGCTGGTCGGGGCTGCCAACCAGCAACTTTTCCCCGTCCATACCCAGCAGTAAAAGGTATGCCCGACTCTCGCCCTGTAATAACAGGACCACCGGCAAACCCAAACGCCTGATCCTGGACCAACTGCCCTGTTCCATGACACAGGCATAACCAAGGCTGGTGTCGCCATCGCAGGCTGCCTGGATTGCCATCGCTGCCGTTTTGTCGTGCCACACATTGGCAAAGTCCTGCCAAACCCCGCGTTGATGATCGTCCAGCCACTGAGTTGCCAGCGTGACTGCTGTCGCGCTTTTTGCTCCCGTCGGTGCCGTGTCCGCTGCAACCGGTGTATTTGCGGGTACACCCTTAGCCCCCCGCTGGGTACTCTGCGCCTGCCCGGTTTCACTGGCGGTAGCCTGGTCGATTTTTGCCACCGCCTGTCCGGTCCCATGCCCAACGGGTGCGAGCAACGCTCCGAATTTGATCGTTAACATGATCACGATCATCAAGAGACCCGCAGCACCCACCGCCCAGGGCCAGCGAGTGTGCCGGACACGGTGTTCACCCAGTTGCACTTCATTGGCGGCGGCGTGCACCATGGTAGCCGTCACGTCGGAACTTTCACTGACGTATGCGGCCGCAAGTGCCCGGTCAGCAATGATATTAATCAAACGGGGGATCCCCTGTGAGCGCTGATAGAGTGCCCGCATGGCACTGCGCCGAAACGGGTTACGCTGGGCGCCGGCAACTTGCATCCGGTGACGCACATACAATGGCGTATCTCCTGCGCTCAGCGGGGTCAGGTGAAAACGTGCGGTAATACGCTGGGCCAGTTGCCGCAAACTGCGGCGCTGCAGCAGTTCTCTCAGTTCCGGTTGTCCCAGCAATACCACCTGCAGGAGTTTCTCCTTGCTGGTTTCAAGGTTGGTCAGCAGCCTGACCTGTTCCAGCGCCTCGGGGCTGAGGTTTTGTGCCTCGTCAATAATCACGACCACCCGTTCACCGCGTGTATGCGCAGCTAAAAGGTAACGGTTCAGACCGTCGACCAGCAGCCGGGTACTGTCCTGGGTACCACGTATATCAATTTCCAGTTCTTCGGAGATTGCAGCCAACAGTTCACGAGGGGTCACCAGTGGGTTGAGTAACAGTGCAATACGGGTGTCGGCCGGCACCTGCTCCAGCAAACAGCGGCACAAGGTGGTTTTACCCGTTCCCACCTCACCGGTCAACTGCACGAAACCACCGCTGCCACCCTTGCCAATGCCGTACAGAAGGTGCGCCAATGCATCACGATGACGTGCACTCAAAAACACAAAAACGGGGTCCGGTGTGATTGAAAAAGGTGCCTCAACGAGGCCAAAATAACGCAGATACATGTTGAGTTTCCTGGGGCCTGTTGGGTAGTTTAGCCGGCTAACCCGGATATTTTAGCAGCATACTGAGAGGATGGCGCCTGACAGGCGGTACTGAACGCCGATCTTGATTGGGGATCATAACTGTAGCTTTGGGTTGCGGGAATTTCTTTTCTGGCAAGCCGAAAGTTTAGGAGGTTTTTCAAGACTGAGACTTGCTCATATAATAATAACAAAGTTATACTGAAAAGTTATTGTTTTTAATATCCCAATACCAATACTGTGATTCGTGCAACGTAATCCTTTGGTTTTGTGCCATTGAATCTGGGGAAACTACCTTGAGGCCTGAGCTTTCATGAAGAAGGAAAATACCGTCATTGTTGGTCTGGCAGTATTGGCCGCCGTCATCGCGGCCATATGGTTGCTGCTTGCTGCCCCGGCTTTGACCGGCAACGCGATCAATATGCCGCAAGGTGTAACACCGCAAAGTGCCGATAATTATGATCTGCATATGACCGTTTTGTGGATTTGCATCATTATCGGCGCACTGGTTTACAGTACGATGTTTACATCCATCGTATTACACCGCAAATCCCGTGGCCACAAGGCAGCCCAGTTCAGCCATTCGACCCGTGCCGAGATTATCTGGACCATCATCCCTGTTCTGATTCTCGTTGCCATGGCCCTGCCGGCAACGCGCGCGCTGATCAGGTTGGAGGACACCAGCGGGGCCGAGATGACCATCAAAATTACCGGGTTTCAATGGCGCTGGAAGTATGAATACCCGGACCAGGGCATTCAATACATATCTTCGCTCGACGCGGCATCCAATGTGGCCCGTCAGTTACATTCCGGTGTCGCACCGTCAAGTGTTGATAATTACCTGTTGAATGTCGACCACCCACTGGTCCTGCCGGTCGGCAAAAAAATCAAGATTCTGATCACCGCGGACGATGTGATCCACTCATGGTGGGTTCCTGATCTGGGTTGGAAAAAGGACGCCATCCCGGGCTTTATCAACGAGGCCTGGACCTTAATAGAAGAACCGGGTATCTACCGCGGCCAATGTGCGGAACTGTGTGGCAGGGATCATGGTTTTATGCCCATTGTCGTCAAGGCATTACCCGCAGCAGAATTTGAAAAATGGATATATCAGGAATTAGCGGCTGAAAAAAGCCAGCAAGTGGATAGCGACCGACTCTGGAGCCGGCAGGACCTGATGCAACAGGGCAAAAACGTCTATGCGAGTGCCTGTGCAACCTGTCACCAACTCAACGGCCAGGGGCTTGAACCCGCCTTTCCGGCTTTGGCCGGAAGCACGGTGGCGACAGGGCCGGTCGCTGATCATATCGATATTGTCATGAATGGGCGGGCCGGCACCGCCATGAGCGCCTGGCGTGGGAAACTGACTGCAACGGATACTGCGGCTGTACTGACCTATACCCGTAATGCCTTTGGCAACCACACCGTTGATGTTGTGCAACCACGCACAATTGCCGATATCAAGCGTCATAGCGAAGCATTGAGAACAGCACCATGAGTGATATCACCTATACCGATCTTGAACCGTCTGACGACGCACACACCGACCATGACCACAAACCGGAAGGTTTTCTGAACCGCTGGTTGTTCACCACCAACCACAAGGACATCGGAACACTCTACCTGATATTTTCCCTATTGATGTTCCTCATCGGCGGCGCCATGGCCATGGTCATACGCGCCGAACTGTTCATGCCGGGCCTGCAGTTGGTCGAACCCGAATTTTTCAACCAGATGACCACCATGCACGCACTGATCATGGTGTTTGGCGCCGTCATGCCTGCCTGGGTAGGTTTTGCCAACTGGATGATCCCGATGATGATCGGGGCACCCGATATGGCCCTGCCACGCATGAATAACTGGAGCTTCTGGATTTTGCCATTTGCATTTGCCATGTTGCTTTCAACGTTGTTCATGGAGTCCGGCGGGCCGGCGGCAGGTTGGACCCTGTACCCACCCCTGTCCCTGCAAACCGGTGACAGTTTTGCATTTGTCGTATTCTCTGTGCACATGATGGGCATTTCTTCCATCATGGGTTCAATCAATATCATTGCAACCATCACCAATATGCGCGCCCCTGGCATGACTCTGCTGCGTATGCCAATGTTTGTCTGGACCTGGCTGATTACCGCCTTTTTGCTGATCGCGGTGATGCCGGTCCTCGCGGGTGCGGTGACGATGCTGCTGACTGACCACTTCTTTGGTACCAATTTCTTCAACGCGGCCGGTGGTGGTGACCCGGTCATGTTCCAGCACATCTTCTGGTTCTTCGGACACCCCGAAGTTTACATTATGATCCTGCCGGCCTTTGGTGTGATTTCAGAAATTTTACCGACTTTTGCGCGCAAACCACTGTTCGGCTATGCCTCTATGGTCTATGCCACCGCGAGCATTGCGCTGCTGTCATTTATCGTCTGGGCACACCACATGTTCACCGTTGGTATGCCCTTGCAGGGCGAATTGTTTTTCATGTATGCCACGATGCTGATCTCGGTACCTACCGGTGTCAAGGTGTTCAACTGGGTCAGCACCATGTGGCAGGGCGAAATGACATTTGAAACACCGATGCTGTTTGCGATCGCGTTCCTGGTGTTGTTCACCATTGGCGGCTTTTCCGGCTTGATGTTGGCCATCACCGCGGCGGATTTTCAATACCAGGATACCTATTTCGTGGTTGCACACTTCCACTATGTGCTGGTGCCGGGCGCGGTATTTGCATTAATGGCAGCGACGTATTACTGGCTACCCAAGTGGACTGGTCACATGTATTCCGAGACATGGGGCAAAATCCATTTCTGGTTGTCGGCTATATTCGTCAACGTACTTTTCTTCCCGCAACATTTCCTTGGTCTCGCCGGTATGCCACGCAGAATACCCGACTATTCACCGCAATTTGCCGATTTCAACATGGTTTCATCCATTGGTGGTTTCGCTTTTGGCGCAACCCAGCTGATATTTGTCGGCGTCATCGCGCATTGCGTTTACAAAAGCAGGGTCAAGGCAGGCTCACGGGTCTGGGAAGGCGCCATGGGTCTGGAATGGACGCTGGATTCACCACCGCCCTACCACAGTTTTACTACACCACCGCTTGTATCCCATAACATGGTCCGTCATCCACGCAATACCGAGGCGCCGGAATGAACCATGCACCGCCTACCAGTGAGTGGCAGTGTAAACGTCAGCGGGCGGTTAAAACGGCCCTGCTGCTCGGCCTGCTTGCCGTTCTGATTTTTGTGGCCTTCATCGCTTCATCTATCATGGGACTTTGATTTGGATCAACAGCAGAAAAACCGTCGCCTGGCAAAACGACTGGTACTGGTCGCCGTAGGTATGTTCGGCTTCGGTTTTGCCCTGTGGCCGCTGTACAACGTTTTTTGTAATGTCACCGGTCTCGGTGGCCGGGCCATCCAGATCGAGCAAAACAACGACCAGGCGATTGCCTCTGAGCGGGTTGTGCAAATCCGTTTTGATGCCAGTGTCAACTCTTCACTGCCATGGATTTTCCAAGCTGAGGAGAAAACCATGCAAGTACAACTGGGCGTACCCACCAAAGCCCTGTACCTGACGATGAATCCGGCTGCCGAGGAAATGACCGGGCAGGCGATTTATAATGTCTCGCCACCCGAGGCCAGCCTGTATTTCGTCAAGACCGAGTGCTTCTGCTTCACCGAGCAGACCCTGGCGGCCAATGAAAGCCGCGAGATGCCTGTCATATTTTATGTGAAACCGGATTTGCCAGAGACTATCCAGGACATCACCTTGTCCTACACCTTTTTCCGCCAGGGCTATAGCCCGTCACACGGCATGACCCACCATCAAGGAATAATCGGAAACTAGCATGGCTCAACACGCTGAAGGTTCATATTACGTGCCACACGGCACAAAATGGCCGATCCTGGGATCACTGGGGATGGTCACCACGCTGGCCAGCGCAGCCAACTGGTTAAATGGTTCATCGATAGCCGGGATCACGTTCTGGGTGGGTGTGGCCATTCTCGTTTTCATGCTGTTTGGCTGGTTTGGCACCGTCATCCGTGAGAGCGAAAGCGGCTTGTATAACGAACAGGTCGATGGCTCGTTCCGGCTGGGTATGGCCTGGTTCATATATTCGGAAGTGATGTTTTTTGCGGTATTGTTTGGTGCCCTGTTCTACGCGCGGGCACTGTCCGTACCCTGGCTGGGTGGGTCAGGCACCGGGGCTGCGACCAATGAACTGCTGTGGCAGGGTTATCAGCCGATGTGGCCGACCAATGGCCCGGCCAACGTGGGCGGTGAATTCCAGACCATTCCTGCGTTTGGCGTGCCCTTTTTAAACACACTGATCCTGCTCAGCTCCGGTCTAACCATTACGCTGGCCCACCATGGCCTCATAAAGCAACGGCGCAAAGCACTGGTCGGCTGGCTGCTGGCCACGGTGATACTGGGTTTCAGCTTTATAACACTACAGGTGGGTGAGTACCATGAAGCTTACACCGAACTCGGTCTGACCTTTGGTTCCGGTATCTATGGCGCGACTTTTTTCATGTTGACGGGTTTTCACGGCTTCCATGTAACATTGGGTGCGGTCATGTTGACGGTCATTATGCTACGCAGCCTCAAAGGGCACTTTAAACCCCGGCAACATTTCGCATTTGAAGCCGTTGCGTGGTACTGGCATTTCGTGGATGTGGTCTGGCTGGGGCTGTTTATCTTTGTTTACGCTCTTTGAGTTGAATACACCTGCGCCAAAGCCCGCAACTCCAAGGGCTTTGTTTTACGGATAAACAGTCTTTTTTATCTACCCTGCACCTTTATAATTGACCGGGCCGCCGGATGGCTCAATCCAGCCCGCCAGGAACATCAGGTAGAGAAGTATGAAGAGCAGCAATGAAAGTGCAATACGCCACACCAATCGACGCATCGTGCGCTCACCCCTGCCCTTGTCCCTGACCATAAAAACGAATGCAGAGCCCAGCGAATACAGAATCCCAAGCAGGAAGACGACAATAATGGCTTTGGCCAACATCAGGTCAGTATAATAAATATGGCGGAAAAAGTATTGAGTTCGTGTAAACCTTCCATCGGTATTACACTGGTGCTGTTGCCGCTGGTGTTGTTATTCGCCGGTTTGGGGACATGGCAACTACACCGGGCAACCCAGAAAACGGTGCTGGAGCAGCAGTTCCTGGTGGCTCAAAGCATGCCGTTGGCAGAAGCCCTGCAGGGGGACAACCGTTTTGCACAGGTACAAGCCGATGGTCACTATGACACGCAACGGCATGTCCTGCTGGATAACCAGGTTTGGCACGGACATGCTGGTGTATACGTCTTCACACCGTTTTACCTGCCGGGCGGCAGCGCCATTCTGGTCAACCGGGGCTGGCTGCCGATGCCACCTGATCGCAGAACCCTGCCCCGGGTTGCAACACCTGCTCAGGATATCGTTTTGCGAGGCAGACTCAACACCGCGCCGGTTCCCGGTCGCAAACTCGGCCCCGCTGACCAACTTGATAACAGCCACTGGCCACAACTGGTAACCTATCTGGATATTGCGGATATTTCCGCTGCCCTTGGAACAGCGCTGGATCAAAAAATCGTACAACTATCTCCAGGTGAGACTTCCGGATTTAAGGGGCGTGAATGGCAACCGGTGTTCCTCACATCCAAACGCCACCGGGCCTATGCGTTCCAGTGGTTTGCATTGTCGATGGCGTGTATCGTATTGTGGCTTTTCTCCGGATTCAGGAGTGCTGCCCCAAGGCACCAGGCCAGGCCATGAAACTGACACGCCAACAGCTGATGCTGCTGGGTATTGCCGCACTCTTTTGCGGGCCGCTTTTCCTGGTCATGCTGATGCGTTCATCCTGGTGGGATTATCAGCCTGCACGTCTGAATAATCATGGTCAGCTGCTACAGCCACCGCTGCAGCTCACACTGGCTGACAACCACGCCATCGATGGCAAATGGTTACTGCTCTACCTGCTCCCCGAAACCTGTGAACGGCAATGCACCGGCATGATCACCGCATTGCGACAGATCCACACAGCCGCCGGCCGGCAAAGACAACAGCTCACGCTCGTTTTACTGGGCGCCAGCGACCCTGACCCCACTTTACGCGAACAACTTCTTTCGCTCTACCCGCTACTTGTCTTTGTCACCGACAAGCCCGCAAAAACACTTGCAAGGCTGTCACAGATCAAACCAGGAAAGACCTCTGAGGCGGGTGGGTCAGGAGAAAGGGATAGACACTTTGATACCTTTATCGTCGACCCTGACCAACGAGTGATTCTCGCTTATAATGCAGAACATAATCCAAACGACATCAACACGGACCTGAAACGCTTGCTGAAGTGGTCCAAGCAGGACACTATGCCATGAACCTGAACTTTCACAGATTGGCAGCGCTGGCTGCCATCATCGCCTTTTGCGTAATCGTTCTGGGTGCCTGGGTGCGTCTGTCGCACGCGGGACTCGGCTGCCCCGACTGGCCGGGATGTTACGGTCAGCTGACCTGGCCTGAGGCAAGTCACGAGATTGCGTCGGCCAACGAGGCATTTCCAGAACGGCCTTATGAAGCAACCAAGGCCTGGCGTGAAATGGTCCACCGTTACCTGGCCGGCGCGCTGGTGCTGCTGGTGTTTGCCCTGACCCTGAAAGCCTGGCGTGAACCGCAATCAACACAGCTCATCAAGCGACTGACAGCCTTTTTGGTATTACTGATCGTATTCCAGGCGCTGCTGGGTATGTGGACGGTCACGCTGAAACTCAAACCCATCATCGTTATGGCACATTTGCTGGGTGGTTTGACCACGTTCTCGATTCTGCTGTGGCTGGTATTTTCCAGTCGCACCGGTGCACAGGCAGCACCCGACAAACGCGCCCGCAAGCTCCGGGGACTTATCGTCATCGCATTGGTCGTACTGGCCATGCAGATAGCACTGGGTGGTTGGACCAGCGCCAATTACGCAGCGCTGGCCTGCCCGGATGTACCAGCCTGTACCGGTCAGTGGTGGCCCGATACCAATTTCAGGGAAGGCTTTGTCCTGTGGCGTGAAATCGGCGTTGACTATGAAGGGGGCATCCTCGATCAACCCTCAAGGATAGCCATACACATGGCTCACCGTATCGGCGCGGTAATAACATTGTTGATGTTGCTGTTGATGGCCGCTCGTGCCATCAAAGTCCCACAGTTACGTGCCAGTGGGCAACTACTGCTGGTGCTGGTATTGGGGCAGTTTACACTCGGGGTTCTGAACGTGGCGCTTTACCTGCCCCTGGCCAATGCCGTGGCCCACAATGCCGGCGCGGCGCTGTTGCTGGCGACTTTGCTCGGTATGCTGAACAAATCGAGCCGACAGAACTATTGAGCCAGTCTATTAACCAGTTCCTCGCCTTGTGCAAGCTGCGCGTGGTATCTCTCATTGTTTTTACCGCGGTGGTTGGCATGTTCCTCGCGGCACCCGGTTTGCCACCATTGATACCGGTTCTGGCAGGCACTTTGGGTATTGGTATGGCCGCCTCCTCGGCGGCAGCGATCAACCACCTGCTGGATCAGCGTATCGATGCAAAGATGTCACGCACCCGAAACCGCCCCCTGCCGAGTGGTCAGCTACAACCCCATGAAGTGCTGGTATTTGCCCTCGCACTGGCGGGTCTTTCGATGCTTGTCCTGGTGCTGCTGGTCAATCCGCTGACAGCGATACTGACTTTCTTTTCCCTGATCGGTTATGCCATCATCTACACGGCCTGGCTGAAACGGGCGACCCCGCAGAACATCGTAATCGGCGGCGCAGCCGGCGCAGCCCCGCCGGTGCTTGGCTGGACAGCGGTGACCGGCAGCCTCGATCCACATGCCCTGTTACTTTTTTTAATCATTTTTGTCTGGACACCACCGCATTTCTGGGCCCTTGCGATCCACCGCAAAGAAGAATATGCACTGGTTGACATACCCATGTTGCCGGTAACACACGGCGCCGCGTTTACCCGCCTGCAGATCATGTTGTATACCATATTGCTGGTCATTGTGACTCTGCTTCCGTACCTGACTGGTATGAGCGGCCTGGTCTACCTGGCCGGTGTCAGCGTCCTGGATGCTGGCTTTTTGTGGTATGCCTGGGGCCTGTTTAAAAACCGCGATGAACAACTGCCGATACGCACCTTCGCATTTTCCATCACCTACCTGATGGTGTTGTTCATGTTCCTGCTGGTTGACCACTATTTCATGGCACTAACAGCTTAACCTGCATATTGCACTTTGTAGGATAGCGGTTAGCCACCTACGGGACACGCTCGAGCCATCCATGGGCACTCGATAATCCGTTCCCGACGGATTACGGTCCCGTAGGCAGCTAACCGCTATCCTTCTCTTGCGTGAGCACCCGGTGGTTTATCTGTTTGGGTGACCTTGAAGCGCCGAGCAGGTTCCACCAGAAATTCAAACAGCGTAAAATACGCGGCGACCCTCTAACCCTTAACGAGCCCTGAGATGCCGATTGAACCCAACCGTCCAGAGTTGCTGACCGATTCGCCTGTCACCTGCCTGGAAGACCACAACGGATTCATCCGCAGACACATCGGACCGGATGACAATGACATCCAGCATATGCTCGCATCACTGGGTCTTGACTCACTCGAGGCGCTGGCCGAAGAGACGATTCCGGCGTCTATCCAATTACATGAACCTCTGGCACTGCCGCAGGCATGCAATGAGTTTGAGACCCTGCAACGGTTGCGCAATATCGCCCGTCAGAACGTCGTCCAGCATTCAATGATCGGTATGGGTTACCACGATACGATCACACCACCGGTCATCCAGCGCAATATTCTTGAAAACCCCGGTTGGTACACCGCCTACACGCCCTACCAGGCGGAAATATCACAGGGCCGGCTGGAGGCGATGCTGGTATTCCAGCAAATGATCTGTGACCTGACCGCCATGGAACTGGCCAATGCCTCATTGCTGGATGAAGCCACAGCAGCGGCGGAGGCGATGGCCATGCTCAAGCGTCTCAACCGCAAAACCCCCTCAATGCGATTTCTCGTCGATGCGGGCGTGCTGCCTCAAACGCTGGACGTTTTGCGCACCCGCAGCGAGAATTTTGGCTATGAACTGGTGATCGGCGACCCCGCCAGCGAGCTGGCCGGGGGTGAATTTTTCGGTGTGCTGTTGCAATACACCCGCAGTGACGGTCGCATCACCGATATTGAGCCACTGATCGAGGCAGCTCACAATAATGGCGTACTGACGGCGGTTGCCACGGACCTGTTGGGTCTGGCCCTGCTCAAACCACCCGGGGATATGGATGCCGACATCGTGCTGGGCTCGGCGCAGCGCTTTGGTGTGCCGATGGGTTTTGGCGGCCCGCACGCCGCATTCTTTGCCACCCGTGACAATTTCAAACGCGCGCTGCCCGGTCGCATCATAGGCGTCTCCCGGGACCGCCACGGCCAACCTGCCCTGCGTATGGCCTTGCAAACCAGGGAGCAGCATATCCGTCGCGACCGCGCGACCAGCAATATCTGCACGGCCCAGGCCTTACTGGCGGTCATGGCGGCCATGTACGCCGTTTACCATGGCGCGACCGGTCTTGAGCGTATTGCCACACGCATCCAGCGCCTGACCGGTCTGCTGGCTACGGGTCTCAGGGAGTTGGGTTTTGAAACTGTCAATGACAGCTGGTTTGACACCGTCAGCTACCACATGCCGGACGTGCAGGCCGATGACATCCTTGCGCGTGCGGCCGGCGCAGGTATTAACCTGTACCGCAGCCAGGAAGGTTTGCGGATCAGCGTCAATGAAAAAACCAGCCGTGAACACATTACGCTGCTGTGGGACATTTTTACCGACAGCGCGCAAAGCTGCGATTTCGTGGCCCTGGACCAGGCCATGGCAGAAAACGACAGCGCCATCCCGGTGCGGTTGCAACGTCACAGCCGGTACCTGCAACACCCGGTGTTTGGCCGCTACCACTCGGAAACCGAGATGCTGCGTTACCTCAAGCGGCTTGAAAACAAAGACCTGTCATTGACACACGCAATGATTTCACTGGGCTCGTGTACGATGAAACTCAACGCGACCACCGAAATGATGCCCGTCAGCTGGCCGGAGTTTGCCGACATCCATCCGTTCGCACCATCTGACCAGGTACAGGGCTATCATCGCTTGTTCCGCGAACTCGAGGAAATGCTTATCGCCTGCACCGGTTATGACGCCGTCTCGCTGCAACCCAACGCCGGTTCCCAGGGTGAATACGCCGGTATGCTGACGATCAAGGCCTGGCATGCTTCGCGCAACGAAGCGCACCGCAACATTTGCCTGATCCCGTCTTCAGCACACGGAACCAACCCCGCCAGCGCCGCCATGGCCGGTATGCAAGGGGTGACCGTCAAGTGCGATCAGGACGGTAACGTGGATATTGATGACCTTCGTGCGAAAGCAGCGCAGAACAGAGCCAATCTCGCTGCTCTGATGATCACCTACCCTTCAACCCACGGTGTGTTTGAACAACAGATCGCGGAAATCTGTGATCTCATTCACCAATATGGTGGCCAGGTGTACCTCGACGGTGCCAACCTGAACGCACTGGTCGGCTGCGCCGCACCCGGTAAATTCGGCGCCGATGTCTCACACCTGAACCTGCACAAGACGTTTTGTATCCCACATGGTGGCGGTGGCCCGGGGGTCGGTCCGATCTGTGTGGGCGCACACCTGGCGCCGTTTCTGCCGGGTCATTCGCTGGTCGATATAGCAGGCGCGGCTAAGCACAACGGTGCAGTTGCCGCTGCCCCGTGGGGCAGCGCCGGTATCCTGCCGATCACCTGGACCTACATCGCCATGATGGGTCGTGACGGCATGAAAAAAGCCACCCAGGTCGCCATACTCAACGCCAATTATATCGCCCGGCGTCTGTCGGCGGCGTTCCCGGTACTCTACAGCGGGCGCGGCGGCCGGGTCGCCCATGAATGCATTATTGACCTGCGGCCATTGAAACACGCCAGCGGCATCGGTGAGGAAGACGTGGCCAAACGTCTGATCGATTATGGCTTCCACGCACCCACCATGTCGTTCCCGGTACCGGGCACACTGATGATCGAGCCCACGGAAAGTGAATCACTGGCCGAGATCGACCGCTTCTGTGACGCCATGCTGGCCATCTTTGCTGAGATCAAGGCCATCGAGGCCGGTGGCCTGGACCATGAGGACAACCCGCTCAGCAACGCGCCCCATACCCAGCGCGACCTGGTGGAGGACTGGAACCACCCCTACGACCGGCAAACCGCCGCCTTCCCGACCGCTGCCCAGTGGCAAGGCAAATTCTGGCCTGCGGTCAGCCGCGTGGATAACGTTTATGGTGACCGCAACCTGTTTTGTCTTTGTCCGCTAACCGAGGCCCAGGACAAATCATTGCGCTGACAAAACAGCTTGCTCAACCGGTCGCAGGCTGCCTGAATATCAGCTCTTGTGCCGGTGGCCTGCGGTTGTAGTGGCTGGACATGACGTGCCCATAGGCACCAGCGTTGGCGATCAGCATGATGTCGCCTTCCTGACTCTCTGGTAGAAAACGGCGTTCACCAAGCACATCACCGGATTCGCAGATCGGGCCGACAACATTGTAACGTTGTGTTGCGGGTTGGCCCAGACGTGTCAGGTTGACGATCTCGTGGTAGGCGCCGTAAAGCGCCGGACGGATCAGGGAGTTCATACCGGTTGCAAGACCGAGGTAATGGTGCTGGCCTTTGGCCTTGATCTGTGTGACGCGCGCCAGCAACACACCGCTTTGCGCGACCAGATAACGACCGGGCTCCAGCCAGACATCCAGCGGCAGCGTTGCAGAGGTCTCAGCGAGCAACCGGTCCAGGGTTGCCAGATCGAGCGACGGCTGGCCAGGTCTGTCGGGCACACCCAGACCACCGCCAAGGTCAAGCACCCTGACGCCAGGGAACAGCGGTACGACTGCCTGCATACGCTGTAGCTGTTCGCGCCATACTCCGGCATCATTCACACCACTGCCGGTATGTGCATGCAGACCGGTCACGTTGATCCGGTGTTGCGCCAGCAATGGCGCGAGGTCCTCAAGTTGTTCGATCGAGATGCCAAACTTGGAATGGGAACCGGAGGTGATAACTTTCCTGTGATGGCCGTGACCCACGTCAAGATCGATACGCAGGAATATTTCGCGACCACTGAAAAGTTCCGTCCACTGTACCAGCGGGTGAATATTGTCGATTGTCACCGTTACATCCAGATCCAGCGCCTCACGGTATTCGTCGCGAGCGGCAAAATTGGGGGTGAACAGGATTTGTCTCCCGGCAACGCCTGGAACAGCGGTGAATACATGCTGAATTTCTGCCAGCGAAACACAATCGAAACCAACACCTTCAGCGTGCAAGGTGCGTAACACATGGGGGTGGTCGTTGGCCTTGACCGCGTACAGGATACGCTCGACGGATTGTATATCCAGCAGGGATCTCGCGGCATTGCGGATCGTATCAGCGTGATAGACAAAGGCGGCATCCCTGCCCTCCAGCATATTTTGCAATGCCACTGTGGCACTCTCCCACCAGGGTGGTGCCAACGGTTCTGCCATGGGATGGGTCAGCGCCACCCAGCTGTCACCAAATTCCGGGTATTGCCCTGCACGCGGAGATATGAGCAATTCGTGGAGCTTTTGCACCAGACGCTCAGCATGCTCGGCGTCCACAACCAATGTCAGATTGAGGTCATTGGCCGACTGGGTCACCATGTGAATCTTGCGATCCTGAAATACGTCCAGCGCCTCTGACAGACGCCCGAGGATGGTGCGTATGGCGTTACCCACCAGGCTGATGGAGACACAGCCACGGTGTACCTGCAGCGTACAGATCGATGACAATTCAGCCACCAGCCCATCGAGCACTTCGGCGTCATCGGCGCCTGCGCGCCCCGGGTCCAGGCTCACCGTAACACTGGATTCTGATGTAGCTATCAGGTCCACAGACAGGTTGTGTCTTCGAAATACCTGGAAAGCCTCAGCCAGGAAACCGACCTGACGCCACATCGAAGGATTTTCCATCATCACCAGGGTGATATGCCTGCGACTGACAATACCCTTGACCTGGGCATCGGTCGCAGCCGAGCGTGGACCGATGCGCGTGCCGTTGATCTCAGGGCGCGTCGTATCCCTGATCTGCAACGGTATTCCTGCCTGCTTGCAAACACGCACGCTCGGCGGGTGCAGGACCTTGGCGCCCATGGATGCCAGTTCCTGTGCTTCAGAGTAGCTCAAACGTTGTAACAGACAGGCGTGTGGAACAAGCCTTGGGTCTGCTGTGAAAATACCCGGGACATCGGTCCAGATTTCCAGTTTTTCAGCACCTAAACGGGAGGCAAGACAAGCCGCCGAGGTATCTGAACCACCCCGGCCAAGCAACCAGGTTGCACGACCGGGTCCGGCTACAATGAAACCCTGGGTGATGTGCAACACACCCTGGCTGGCGAGTTGTTTTTCCAGCTCAGGCGACGCCCACGCTCCACAACTGGCAGAGAGCGGTGAATTATCCACGTCCTCATCCGCCGTCAGCAGCTCGGTGGCGTCCTGCCATTGCGCCGCCAGACCGTCGTGCTGCAGAACCTGCTCGCCGATGGCACTCGCCAATCGTTCACCATTGGCCAGTAGCAGGGCCTGCCGCCCGGCGGTTGCAAAACCAGCATCTGCCTCAACCTGTGCAGCCAGGGTCTGCCAGGCCTTACAAAAAGCCGCGCCTGGCGTCAGACCCATATCCGCCAGCAATCTGTCGTGCTTGTCCCTGATGGATTGCAATATGACTTTTTGCTGTTGCCGGTCATCTGTCTTGCCCAGCCGGGTCAGTTGGTCAGTGATACCACTCAAGGCAGACACAACGATCAACACGTGCCAACCGTCCGCGTTACGTTGTCGCGCCTGCTGGCAAATGGTCTCCCAGTTCGTAAGCTGGCTGACACTGGTGCCACCAAATTTCATCACTATCCAACGCCGTTGGCGCTCAGGCTGTTCTTGTCCCCGACTCATTTATTTATTGCTCCCTGTATAAATCATGCCACCTATATGAAAACGGCCTCCGCGTGGGAGGCCGTTTAAAAAGGGTCCTCTGTGCGGCTTCAGGCGCTCAGGCTTGCCTTCATCTTGTTCATTGCATTGACTTCCAACTGCCGTATGCGCTCAGCCGAAATGCCATAACGATCCGCAAGCGTCTGTAGTGTTACCTTGGAATCTGATAACCAGCGACTGCGGATAATATCCTGGCTGCGATCATCCAATTCACCCAAACCCCGGTACAGCAGGTTGTTTTGGTGGGCTTCCATGTCATTGGCTTCAAGCTCGATTTCCGGGCTGACGGTACTACTCACCAGGTAAGCGGTCGGCACGATGTATGGCTTTTCATCGTCTTTATTATCGGTAGACAAATCAAAACCAATATCCTGACCAGAGAGACGCGATTCCATCTCCATCACCACTTCCGGTTTAACCCCCAGGTTCTCGGCAACCGTATTGACCTCTTCCATATTCAACCAACCAAGACGTTTCTTGGATTTGCGCAGATTGAAAAACAGTTTGCGTTGAGCCTTGGTTGTGGCAACCTTCACAATACGCCAGTTACGCAGAATAAACTCGTGCATCTCCGCACGTATCCAGTGCACTGCAAATGAAACCAGACGCACCTCGCGTGTCGGATCAAAACGCTTGACCGCTTTCATCAAACCAATATTACCTTCCTGGATCAGGTCGCCCAGTTGCAGACCGTAACCACCATAGCCCTTGGCCACGTGTACAACAAAACGCAGGTGCGCAAGCACCAGACGCCGTGCGGCATCCAGATCGCCTTCATGTAAATATCTGTTGGCCAGGTCGCGTTCCTCTTCCAGCGTCAGCATCGGAACTTTATTGACCTCGTGAATATACGCCTCCAGGCTGCCGGTACCGGCAGGGACCATCAAATGGCTGGGGACCAGTTCTGTGCTCATGTAATCTCCTTTATGCAAGCGATTAAGTATAACATTTACCGTTTAGTGTTTCAGCAAAGCAGGGAAAAAATATCTTTTCCTGAAATGTCACGGTGGTGTTGTTACCCCCTTATGCTTTGTGCAGTTATTGAACATAATATAAGACCACATTTAGTCCCGGATGTTCCCATTTTCGGACCCTGGAGGCTAACGGACAATCAATGTCGCCCTAAACGACCACCAACCGCCAGCAGACGCAGATAACGCTGCACGGATATCCAGGCACCCAGCCAACCCAGCAACGCACCAGCCACGAGTATTCGGAAGGTATCGCCAATACCTGGCCTCTTCACACTGAAAACGTTCCCATAGGTTTCCAGCAATAAACCCAATGGCTGCCCCAGATAGAGCAACATCAGGTGCAAAAGCAGCAGTGCCAGCAAGCTACCCAGCAGGCCATACCAAAGGCCCGAATACAAAAAAGGCTGGCGGATAAACGCGTTACCTGCACCCACCAGCACCAGGACTTCAATTTCATCGGCACGCGCTGCGACATCAAGCCGGATGGTATTGGCCACGACAACCAACACACTCAAACCAAACAATAGAATCAGTACACGCGCTGCTGCCTGACCCAACTCCAGCATACGACTCAGCCGTTGCAACCATTTGTAATCAAATTGCGTCTGCTCAACGCTTTCAAGCGATTGCAGGTATGCAGTCAGTTGCCGCACGTTTTCTTCTACCACAACCGTTGAACCTGCAGCCGGGCTGACCTGCATCACCCACGGTAACGGGTTCTCTTTCAGCATATCCAGAGAGTCACCAAAACCCGACGCCTTGCGAAATTCAGCCATGCCTTCCGCCGGACTAATAACGAGAACTGATTCCGGGTGCAGTTCCTCTTTCAGGGTGGCCGCAATCCTTTGAACCTCGGCCTCGGTAGTAGCGGATTTAAAAAATACCGTGACCGCACTCCATTCATCCTGGCGCAGGTCTATACCCTCGAGGTTGCTCAGCGTGACGTACAAGCCTAACGGCAGGAACATTGCAATACCGAGTACCAATACTGTCATCAGGCTGCCCAGCCTGTGTTGCAGCAACACCCCAAGGCTCGAAAAAAAACTATAGCTGTGACGGCGCAACCAGGCGCGGGCCCTGCGGCGAATATGTCCTTTACCGGTCACTCAGGCACCCGCTGGTATATCGTCGACCAAACAACCATTGGAAAGCACCATGACCCGTTTGTGCAACTGCCGGATCAGATGCAGGTCATGACTGGCAATCAGAACCGTCACGCCCTGCCGGCTAAGCGCCTCAAACAAGGCAAACAGTTCCCATGAAAGATCCGGGTCGAGGTTACCGGTGGGCTCATCCGCGAGTAATAAAGGTGGCATGGAAACGATCGCACGCGCAATACCTACACGCTGTTGTTCTCCCCCCGATAAGCTTAGCGGCCAGGCTTTCTCCTTTTCCAGTAATCCCACTTTATCCAGCGCGGCACGCACACGTTTACGGATGTCAGTGTACTTAAGCCCGGCGATCATCAGCGGCAGGGCAACATTGTCCGCCACGGTTTTGTCGTTGAGTAACTTGTGGTCCTGGAAAATCATCCCGGTTGCCTGGCGCACTTGCGGCGCCAGCCGGTCCGGCGTGTTTCCAAGATCACGACCATTGACAAAAACCTGGCCGCGGGTAGCCCGTTCAAGCATCAGCACCAGACGCAGTAACGTGCTTTTGCCGGCACCGGAATGCCCGGTCAGGAAAACCAGGCTACCACGCTCAATGGAGAAACTGACATCTGACAGAGCACGGTTAACACCCGCATAGATCTTGCTAACCCGTTCAAAGCGGATCATGGTCGTTGAAGCACTGTTAACGTCTGCCACCACGGCGTGGACGGCTCGAACCGCGTCGCCTACCGGAGTGTTTGCTGTGCACTTTGCGTTTCGGGGCCGGCGGAATGATGATTTCCGGCATTAATTCTGGACCGGCAGTGTCCGTTTCGATGGGATAACCGATAAATTCTTCGATCTCCGGCAGATGGAAGGCATAATTCTCACAGGCAAAACTGATGGCGTCACCACGCGCACCCAGACGTGCAGTACGGCCGATACGATGGACGTAATCGGGTGCATCCTGTGGCAGGTCAAAATTGAAAATGTGGGTTACATGGGGTATGTGTAAACCCCTGGCCGCGACATCGGTCGCCACCAGCACGTGGACATCGCCATCGCGGAACCGTTTGAGGAGTTTCTGTCTTTTTTCCTGTCGCACACTGCCCGAAATCACAGCAGCGGGAATATCATTGGCGTTGAGTGTTCGACCGACCCGGTCAGCTGCCGCACGTGTATTGGTAAACACCATGCTGTGGCTCTCACCCAGATCACGCATCAAACCAATCAACAACGGCAGTTTTTCATTATTGGCGGGATAAAATACTTTTTGTTGCACGTGGTCAGCCGTGACTTTTTCGGCCTCAACCCGTGTGATTTCAGGATCATTCATATGCTCGTAGGCCAACTCCATCACCCGGCGTGACAGGGTCGCGGAAAACAACAGCGACTGACGCTGATCCGGTGATGGTGTCCTGCGTAACAGGAAGCGGATATCACTGATAAACCCGAGATCGAACATACGATCAGCTTCGTCCAGCACAAGCACTTCAATCTGCTTGAGGTTATAAGCTTTCTGCTTGAGATAGTCGATCAGCCTGCCAGGTGTGCCAATCAGAACATCAACACCCTGGCGGATGACATTACGCTGTTTTTCGTAGTCGATGCCACCATAGGCAAGACCCAGCCTGAGACCGGTATCGGCGCCCAGTGACAAGGCGTCACTGTGGATTTGCATGGCCAACTCACGAGTGGGTGCAACCACCAGAGCCCTCGGGCTGTTGTCACCTTCAGTCTCACGGCCTTGTAAAAGACGGTTAAAGATCACCAGCAGGAAAGCCGCCGTTTTACCAGTACCTGTCTGCGCCTGGCCTGCAATATCCTTACCCCCCAGCGCATCCGGCAGGGTCAGAGACTGAATGGGTGTACAATACTCAAAATTCGTTTTTTTCAGACCGGAAAGAATTTTCGGGTGTAAATCCAGGCTTGAAAAAGCGATATCCGTTAAAGCGTTGTTAATGGTTTTCTCATTCATTATTGAAATACTAATTTAATCCAGGCGGGTTCATTTTTTTGCAGTTGGCGATGAAATATTCATTGCCACCTTGAATTTGTCAGGCAGATAACTATATTGATAGTCTCTGGTTCCACACTTGTTGCGAGTGATTAGCCAGCAGCAATCCGAATATGGCATAGTAACTGCGCAGCCCGTCTTTAACCAGTCCGGATGCAACACAAATCTTGGAGAACGACATTGAGCGAAAACATTATCCATGTCACCGATGGTGACTTCGAAACCAAGGTACTGGATGCCGATGGTCCGGTATTAATCGACTACTGGGCCGAATGGTGTGGCCCCTGCAAAATGATCGCGCCTTTGATCCACGAAGTTGCGGATGAATACGAGGGCCGGCTGACGGTAGCCAAAATGGATATCGACAGCAATCCGAACACCCCCATGAACTACAATATCCGCGGTATCCCGACCATCATGATTTTCCGGGACGGACAGGTTCAGGCAACCAAGGTCGGCGCTGTTTCCAAAGGTATGTTGACAGCGTTCGTTGATGAAAATATCTGATTTTTTCCAGCCCGGTCAGTGCATAATTGACCGGGTTCACTCAAATTCTGATAAATTAGCTGGACGTAGAACTATGAACATGCTAATTTTACCTAACCCGTCGCGGGTACTCCACTCCGGTCCGAATATCGATCAAACGCTGTCCCTTCATTGATTAGCATCAACCCGGGTCAGTAAAGTAACTGCAATGTGACACGTTCTGGGGTATGGAAAGCCGCGCATTCTGAATTACAAGCTGAAAACCTGATCCTTTAAATCAAACCAAAGTTTACCATTCAATCTCCAGGGTACACGCCCGCCAACAAAAAGCACTCGACATGAATCTGACTGAATTAAAGCAAAAACCCATTGCAGAATTACAAAACATTGCCAATGAAATGGGTCTGGAAGGTGCAGCCCGTTCACGCAAGCAGGACGTTATCTTCACAATCCTCAAAGCACACGCCAAAAACGGGGAAAGCATCTACGGTCAGGGTGTGCTGGAAATATTACAGGATGGCTTCGGGTTTTTGCGTTCTGCCGACAGTTCCTACCTGGCGGGACCCGATGATATTTATGTTTCACCAAGCCAGATACGCCGTTTCAGCCTGCGAACCGGCGACATGCTTTCCGGTAAAATTCGCCCCCCCAAGGACAGTGAACGGTATTTTGCCCTGCTGAAAGTCGAGGAAATCAATTATGAATCACCTGACGCGGCCAAGAGCAAGGTTCTGTTTGAAAACCTGACACCTGAATTTCCGGTCAAACAGGCGATCCTGGAGCGCGGTAACGGTAGCACCGAGGACGTCACAGCCCGTATCATAGATTTGATTTCACCCATCGGCTTTGGCCAGCGCGGTCTGGTCGTGTCACCTCCAAAAGCCGGTAAGACCATCATGTTGCAGAATATCGCGACCAGCATCCGGGCGAACCACCGGGACTGCAAGATGATCATCCTGTTGGTTGACGAACGACCGGAAGAGGTCACGGAAATGAAGCGTTCAGTGGATGCTGAGGTCGTGTCCAGCACCTTTGATGAACCGGCGTCGCGCCATGTTCAGGTCGCCGAAATGGTCATAGAAAGGGCCAAACGACTGGTTGAACACAAGCACGATGTCGTTATTCTGCTCGATTCAATCACACGTCTGGCACGTGCGTACAATACGGTGGCGCCATCATCCGGGAAAGTGCTGACCGGCGGGGTGGACGCCAATGCCCTGCAGCGGCCCAAACGCTTTTTTGGCGCGGCCAGAAACGTTACCGAAGGCGGTTCCCTGACCATTATCGCCACGGCGCTTGTTGAGACCGGTTCCAAGATGGACGAGGTCATCTATGAGGAATTCAAAGGCACCGGTAACATGGAGATCCATCTGGCGCGCAGAATTGCGGAAAAACGGGTCTACCCGGCCATTGACATTAACCGCTCAGGCACCCGCCGTGAAGAGCTGATGATTAACCAGACGCTGCTGCAAAAAGTCTGGATTCTGCGTAAGTTGCTACACCCGATGGACGAGGTTCAGGCTATTGAGTTCATGCTGGACAAGCTGAAATCAACCAAGACCAATGAAGAGTTCTTCAATTTCATGAAGCGCTAAGGTTGCGCAGGGGGGCCGCAGGGGTCAGATTCAAATGCGGTACACAGCGACCATGAATCACACACAGTTGTACGCATTTGAGTCCGACCCCGGGTTGGAAAAGAACTCAGGCCAGCAGATCTTCCACAGCTTTCCTTTCCTCACGCAGTTCAGCGGCGGTGGCATCCATACGGCCACGGCTGAATTCATCGATTGACAGACCCTGGACGATTTCATAGTCGCCCGCGCGGCATACGCAGGGGTAAGAATAGATAACACCGGACTCGATACCATAGCTGCCGTCAGCCGGCACCGCCATGGAAACCCAGTCGCCTTCCGGTGTACCCAGCGCCCAGCTCGCCATATGATCAATCGCAGCCGCGGCAGCCGATGCGGCACTGGATGCGCCACGCGCCTTGATGATCGCAGCACCGCGCTGCTGGACCGTCGGTATAAACACCTCACGGTACCAGTCCTGGGCAATCAGATCGGTGGCGTTGTGAGTATCGATCTCGGCATACGAGATGTCGGGATACTGGGTTGAGGAATGATTACCCCAGATGACCATCTTGCGAATCAGACTGTGGTGTATACCGGTTTTTTCCGCCAGTTGTGCCTTGGACCGGTTGTGGTCGAGGCGGGTCATGGCAGTGAAATTGCGCGGCTTGAGATCGGGCGCGTGCGCCTGTGCAATCAAGGCGTTGGTATTCGCAGGGTTACCCACGACCAGCACCTTGATATCACGACTGGCATGGGTATTCATCGCCTCACCCTGCGGTCCAAAAATCCTGCCATTGGCCGTCAACAGGTCGGAACGCTCCATGCCAGGGCCACGTGGCCTGGCGCCGACCAGCAATGCATAGTCTGCGTCCTTGAATGCAACGTTGGCGTCATCGCTAAAGACGACGTCCTGCAACAGCGGGAATGCAGCATCTTTTAGCTCCATGACAACGCCTTCCAGCGCTCCCATCGCCGGGGTGATTTCCAGTAATTGCAAGACGATGGGCTGGTCTTCACCGAGCATGTCACCGGCGGCGATTCTGAAGCACAACTGGTAGCCGATCTGACCGGCCGCACCGGTGATCGCAACTCTGACTGCTTGTTTCATTGTACGCTCCTTCAAGCGGGTTGAGGGGTGTCAGTCGGTGGTCAAAAAGACTTGTTATCAACACCCTGAATGATCTGTATCATTGTACCCGAAAACCATTCCTGGGAGTCACGTGAAAGCGGGCAAAATACAACGTTTTTCAAGCGCTGTATGATCCATGTCATTATGAAAATAATCGCCGATGAAAATATGCCCCTGCTGAACGAAACGTTTGGCAACCATGGTGAACTGTTGTGCCTCAGGGGCCACGACATCAAACGCACAGACCTGATCGGTGCGGATGTCTTGCTGGTGCGTTCGGTCACCCGGGTCAATCCAGCGCTTTTAGACGGCACTGGTGTACGTTTTGTGGGTAGCGCAACTATCGGCACCGATCACCTCGATCTTGACTGGCTCAGTGCCAATGCTATCGCCTGGGCGCACGCACCCGCCTGTAATGCCGATGCCGCCGCACAATATACACTGGCGATGATGTGGCTGGCCTGTGAACGGCTCGGTCAGGATTTTATGCAACAGACTGTGGGTATTGTAGGACGTGGCAATGTGGGTAGCCGCCTCGAACGCCTGCTTAAGGCCCTGGGTATCGCCGTGCTTGCCTGCGACCCACCGCTTGAAGATGCGGGTCAGCTCGGGCTGGTGAACATGGCACGCATCTCAAAGAGCAACATCATCAGCCTGCATGTCCCATTGACCACGGGTGGAAACTACCCGACCCGGTGCTTGTTTGACCACCGGCGCCTGGCGCAACTCGAGCCCGGCGCGCTACTGGTGAATGCCGCCCGCGGTGGCGTGGTCAATGCAGATGCATTGCTGGCAGAACTTGAGACCGGACGACTGCACGCTGCACTGGATGTGTGGCCCGATGAACCGTTGATCGCTACCGGGCTGCTCGACGCCGCCTGCGTTGCGACGCCCCACGTGGCCGGCTACAGCGCGGAAGGTAAGCAGGCGGGTACCCGCATGATCTACCATGCTTTTTGTAAGGCTTTATCATTGCAGCCCGTGGTCCCGTCAGCGCCTGCACAAGCAAACATTAAACCTGTATTTTCCGCCACGATGACAGCTTTTGAGCGCCTGAAACTGGCCATTCAAACCGCTTGCCCGGTGAGCCGTGACGATGCCGCGCTGCGTGTTGAATGCCGCCTGCACCCAAAAAACGGCCAGGTACACATTGACAGGCTACGCGCCAACTACCCGGCACGTCACGAATTTAGAGCATATCATCTTCCCGCGTGTGCGGACCCGGACCTCACAGAGCTTGGTTTTCAGCTTTACTGAATTTTTGTTTTTTTAAAAAAAACATTGTGTTGCAAGGTCAAACCGTGTACCTTGCGCGCGCCTGACGTTGGAATAGCCGTGATTGAGAAACTCCGAAATATTGCCATTATCGCCCATGTAGATCATGGCAAGACCACACTGGTTGACCAACTGTTGCAACAGTCGGGTACGCTCGGGGAACGGGCCGCCACGCCTGACCGGGTCATGGATTCCAACGACCTGGAAAAGGAACGCGGTATTACGATCCTGTCCAAGAATACGGCCATCAACTGGTCGCAGGGTAATACGCAATACCGTATCAATATTGTCGACACACCTGGCCACGCCGATTTTGGTGGTGAGGTCGAACGTATCCTCAGCATGGTGGATTCCGTGTTGCTGCTGGTCGATGCGGTTGACGGCCCCATGCCGCAAACCCGTTTTGTCACCCAGAAGGCCTTTGAAATGGGCTTCAGACCGGTCGTTGTGATCAACAAGGTTGACCGTGATGGCGCCCGGGCGCACTGGGTCCTGGATCAGACGTTTGAACTGTTTGACAAGCTCGGCGCCAGCGACGAGCAACTTGATTTCCCAGTGGTTTATGCATCCGCACTCAAGGGATATGCGGGTATGGAAGACAGTGTGGACTGCGGTGATATGACGCCGCTGTTTGAGACCATTGTCAGAGAGGTCAAGGCACCGGACGTTGACCAGGAAGGCCCGTTCCAGATGCGTATTTCCACGCTGGACTACAATACCTATGTTGGCGTCATTGGCATTGGCCGGGTCCAGCGAGGCAACGTCAAACCCAACCAGAGGATTACCGTCATCAACCGCTACGGTGACGAGCACAACGCCCGGGTTTTGCAGGTACTGGGATTTCACGGTCTGGAACGCGTGGAGACACCGGTCGCAAACGCCGGCGATATCATCGCGGTGACGGGGGTTGAAAACCTGCGTATATCGGACACACTGTGTGACCGTGAACGGCTTGAAGCGCTACCACCGCTGACGGTGGACGAGCCGACCATCAGTATGACCTTCAGGGTCAACAAGTCACCCTTCGCCGGGCGCGAGGGCAAGTACCTGACCAGCCGACAGTTGCGCGAACGGTTGTTACGCGAAGCCAGCCACAACGTGGCCCTGCGGATTGAAGAAACGGCCGATGCCGAGAAGTTCCGCGTTTCTGGGCGTGGTGAACTGCACCTTTCCATCCTCATTGAAACCATGCGCAGGGAGGGCTACGAGATGGCCATATCCAGGCCGGAAGTGATCCTCCAATCAGACAACAAACAGACCACCGAACCCTATGAGACGCTGGTCGTTGACCTCGAGGCCGACTACCAGGGCGCGGTTATGGAACGCCTTGGCGAGCGCCGTGGCATGCTGCAGGACATGCAACCCGACGGCAAGGGCCGTATCCGTATGGACTACATCATCCCGGCACGCGGTCTGATCGGCTTCCAGTCCGAATTTCGCACTGTCACGGCCGGAACCGGTCTCATGTTCCATACCTTTGAGCATTACGGTCCTTACAATCCCACACCGATCAGCACCCGGAACAATGGCGTGCTTATTTCAAACAGCACGGGCAAAGCTGTGGCCTACGCCCTGTACAACCTGCAGGAACGCGGTCGCATGATCATCGAGGCCGGTGTGGATGTTTACGAAGGTGAGATCATCGGTCTGCACAACCGTGGCAACGACCTGACGGTAAACCCACTCAAGGCGAAGCAACTGACCAATATCCGCACCGTGATCAAGGACGACAACGTATTGCTGGCCGCGCCCCAGATCCTGACGCTGGAGCAGGCCCTGGAGTTCATCCAGGATGATGAACTGGTTGAAGTCACACCAGAAACCATCCGCATCCGCAAACTCCACCTGAAGGAGCACGAGCGCAAGACCGCCAACCGGGCAGCCAGTAAACTGCAGACCTGAGAAAAGTATCCAGCCGCGCACCCGAACACAACGTGGCACATTGCAGCTATGACCCGTTCCTGAGCTCCTGTCCCAGCAGACTTTGCAGTCGTTTGGCCTGGCGTTTGCCAAAAACAGCTTCAGCAACAATATCAAACTGTTCCGGCAACGCCGTTTCCAGTTCAATACCCAGACGCGTGATGTGTCCGCGACGTGCCAGCAACAGGGTGGTTTTTTCGCCGGGTCGAAAAACACCCAGCATCGCTGTCAGTGTGCGGGTCGTTACCCGCTCATCACCAATTGCCAACAGCTCATCACCGGGCAGGATACCCGCGCTCGAACCGGCGCTACCGGCCAACACCGACTTGACGATGAGACCCGGCCGGGCCTTATCCCAAACGACGCCAATGCCGCTTTGTGGTGGCTGATCCTCAGCCTGATCCCTATTTTTTGGCCCATGGCGGTCAAGTTGCAGCCCATACCAGGCCAGCGCAGCATCGACATCAGGGTCGGTGGCCGTCAGCAGCAGGGGTTTGAGATAATCTGCGGCCTTCGACCCGCCGAGATTTGTAACAACGCTGATAAATGCGTCTTCCGGATAAGGCTTGTCTGCGTATAAGCGGTACATTTGGCGCATGACATCATCCAGACTCTTGCGGCCCCGGGTGGTTTTTCTCAGGTAGGTATCGAGCACAAAACCGATCACGGCGCCCTTGGTGTAGTAACTGATGGTGCTATTGACGGAGTTGGCATTGGGCCGGTAATGACGTATCCAGGTATCCAGGGATGCCTCGGTTAACGGGCGTAGTTTTCTACCCGGCGTGGTTTCAAGCCGGTAGATGTCCCGCGCGAGCAACTCCATGTATTCTGCCGGGGTGATCAGCCTGGCGCGTGACAGCAGCAGATTATCGTAATAGCTCGTCAGCCCTTCTGCCAACCATAGTTGGGTAGAATATTGCTCGTGTTGGAAGTCGGTCTGCGCCAGCGCTGCCGGGCGCATGCGGCGCACGTTCCAGGCGTGGAAAAACTCGTGGGATATCACCCCCAGCCATTGGATATAGTGGTCGCGAACCCGCATTTGCCGGCGGCCCGTCATGATCACCGTTGAGTGGTCGTGCTCCAGACCACCGCGGCCATCAACGGCAAAGTTCAGAAACCAGTAAGGCCGCTGTAAGGGGTTAAGCTGCCAGAACTTTTGCGTTTGAGTCACAATCTTTTCAACATCACGGCTCGCTTGCTCGCCATCCCACAGACCGTTTTCACCGACGTTCAGAAAAGCATATGGTTGACCGCGAACGCTGAAATATCTGACCGGCGAGGTCGTGATCACGATGGGATTATCTACCAGTTCATCATAGCCCTTCGCCGTGAACGATTTGTCATCATCGGCGAGCGGCAGTGCGGAATAAATACTTCCACGCCCGGATGGCACCGGCACACTGACCCGTTGAGCCATGTTGCGGGTCGCTGCCGTGTAGAGAAATACGGATGCGCCATTGATAAGCGTAAACGCCCTGCTTGCCCAACTGCCACTGACATTGATAGCCGGTGTGTACACCTGGTATTTAACCACCAGCGTAGCAACACCATCGGTATTGACCTGCCAGCGGTCCTTGGCGGATTTGTGCAGCTGCAAAACACGGCCATCACCATCCGTCGCGCTGATACGGTCCACGTTGGCGGCAAAGTCCCTGATCCGGTATGAACCCGGCGTCCATTCAGGCATGAGCAACTCTGTGACCGCCCCATCTACCGGAAACTGGCTGCGAACATCAATCAACTGCTCACGCGCGGCCGGGAAACTTAAGCTATGCTCAACCGATTGTGCCGCCAGAGCGATGCTGGACCCGAATAATGCAAATACGAGGTAAAACACAGCTTGCCATGGACAAACCGGTCTCTTCACACCCTCAGGCATCCGTGTCCAGGTTATCGAACTTATGTACGATAAGCATGGCAAGTTCCAGCGCCTGTTCGTAATTGAGACGCGGATCGACCATGGATTTGTAGGCGCGTTGCAGATCAATTTCACGCAGGTTTCTTGCGCCACCGGTACATTCAGTGACGTTTTCACCGGTCAGTTCCAGATGGACGCCACCGAGGTGTGAGCTATTTTGATGGTGCAAATCGATCGCCAGTTCCGTTTCTTTCATGATGTTACGGAAACGACGGGTCTTGACACCCGAGGCAATGGTTTCAGTGTTGCCGTGCATCGGGTCGCAGACCCACAAAACGGGTGACCCGCTGTCTTTGACCGCCCTGATCAATGGTGGCAATTGCGATTCAATCTGGCTGACACCCATGCGATGGATCAGAACCATGCGGCCGGGTTGTTTGTCCGGGTTCAGAACTTGCAGCAATTGCCGGATCTGAGTGGCACTGACGGACGGACCCACCTTGATACCGATCGGGTTGCTGATACCGCGGAAATATTCAACGTGCGCACCGTCCAGCGCGGTGGTGCGCATACCGATCCATGGAAAATGTGTTGACAGGTTGAACCAACCCGTCTGACGTGGCACCTTGCGCGTCAGCGCCTGTTCGTAGGGCAGGTGCAGGGCCTCGTGGGAGGTGAAAAACTCGACCCGCTTGACACTACCGGCCTTGCGACCTGATATCGTTTCCATAAAATTGACCGAGCGGCCAATACTGTCGGCCAGGCGCTGAAATTCCACCGCCAGCGGTGAGTGTTCGACCCAACTGAGGTTCCAGTACTCGGGATGGTGCAGGTCAGCAAAGCCACCGTCCACCAGCGCCCGTACAAAATTCATCGTCATGGCTGAATTGGCATGTGCCCGCAACAAGCGGTTGGGGTCGGGTTGCCGGGACAACTCATCAAATTGCAGCGAGTTCACCAAATCCCCCCGGTAACTGGGCAGGGTTACACCATTCTTTGTTTCGGTATCGGATGAACGTGGCTTGGCGTACTGACCGGCAAAACGCCCGACCCTGACCACCGGCTTCTGCAAGCCATGCACCAGTGTCAGGCCCATCTGCAACAACACCTTCAGACGGTTGGTTATGACCTCGGAATTACACTCAACAAAATTCTCCGCGCAGTCACCCCCCTGTAGAAAAAACCGTTCACCCGCCTGCGCTTGCGCGATTTGCTCACGCAGGGAAAATATCTCCCAGGATGTGACCAGTGGCGGCATGGATGAGAGCCTGTCAAGCACCGTTTGCAAGGCTTGCACATCGGTATACGTCGCCTGTTGTGCCGCTGCACGCTCGTACCATGATTGCGGGGTCCAGGTGTCTTCTTCACTGCTCATTTGGGTCATACTCATTTCTTTTGTCATCGTGTGTTTCTCAGGATTTCCTGTGCTGTCTTAACGTCCACAGGACCAACAGGCCCAGACCGATGAACCAGGCCAGGGTCCACATCGGCATACTCAGACCCAGCCAGGACCATTTCTGCTGCGCACAACTGCCGGAACCCTTGAGTACCGATGCAAGCGCTTGGCTAAGTGGGAAATTTTCAAGCATGTAGTTGAGACCGGGACCACACTCGGGTACCTGGTCAGCAGGTAAATATTGCATCCAAATGTGTCGTCCTGCAATCAGCGCGCCAAACAGGGCTCCAACCACGACCAGAGCTGCATAGACCCGCTGGCCGGTACGGGCAGGATTGTGCAGGGCTGCCAGCAATGCAAAACCACCCATCCAGAGAAATGCCAGACGTTGAAAAACGCAAAGCGGGCAAGGGTCAACATAATCGACGTGCTGTTTGTACAGGGCAAAACCCAGCAATGCCGAACAACTGATAAAAATCAGCAGGTTCCCTGTCCTGGGTGTCATTCTAAAGCTCATTCTAACCTCGGCCACTTTGTTGACATATAACGGCTAACATTGCTTTCGCTGCTATAATTCAAGCAATTCGGACAAGCATATCGACAGTACCGTGATGAAAGCAACCCATACCACGATAAAAGCACCGACGGGCACACAATTTGCTGGACGCCGGCGTGGATGTCGCCATCGCGACCGACTTCAACCCGGGTTCCGCGCCGAGTTTCCACCTGCCACTGGCTTTATCAATTCCAGGCCAATGCCTGTTGTGGTCTGATCAAAGCCGGGTGCTGGCAAAAAAACCTGCCTGGAGGTCTCCGATCAAAGTAGCTGTTTATTGACCAGGATCATTTCTTTTCAATACAAATGTGCTTACAATGCATATTGTTAATGAGAATAACTCTCATTAACAATACACGAGAAAGCTGATGACACTTGCAGACCTGAAACCCGGTGACCGTGCAACACTCAGGGAAATCGATACCGAAGACCCGGGCGTGATCCGGCTGATGATCCTCGGCATGGTGGAAAACATCAAGGTCCGCCTGGAAAACGTCGCCATTGGTGGAGATCCGCTCGAAGTTGGTTTTTTTGGCAGTTCGGTCTCGGTCAGGAAAGAGCAGGCGCGTCACTTCAGGATCGACCGGATCACCGAAAGTGACTGATAACGCAGAAGTAAAAATACCACTCAGCAAAATTGGAATCCGCCACAAACCGAGTGCTTCCATCGCGGTCATCGGTAATCCGAATGCCGGTAAGAGTACGCTTTTCAACCGTCTGACCGGTCTGCGACAGACGACCGCAAACTATCCTGGTGTAACGGTCGAGAAACACCAGGGTACGGTCCAACTACCCGACAGCGCGATCAATCTGATCGATTTACCCGGTATTTACAGCCTCGACGGCAACTCAGCCGATGAACGCATTGCCGTGGATGTCACGCTGGGTCGCGTGCCTGAGATGGGACGCCCCACCGGGTTACTGGTGGTGATCGATGCCACCCATATTTACCAGGGGCTTTACCTGCTCGAGCAACTGCTGGAATTACAGCTACCGACCCTGGTCGCGCTGACGATGATGGACGCGGCAACTGCGGCAGGCATCAGGATTGATATTGCCAGGCTGCAACACGCACTGGGCGGTGTTCCGGTACACGCGGTCAGCAGCATCAGCGGTCAGGGTCTGGATGAACTGAAACAGTCACTCGCCGGTATTCATTCGGTTACACCCCCATTGATTCCCGGGTCCTGGCCCCAACTCAGTGAGACCGCCCACGAGATGGCATCGGACCTGGGAGAAGACTGGCAGCGGATTGACGTTATCCAGGCGTTGATGCGCACACCCCAGGCACTTGCAACGCGACTTGAGCAAAAACTTGGCGAAAAGCCCGTGTGCAGGGCGCGCGAGAGACTTTTTCATGGCGAACCACCGCAGGCTGCCGAGGCTCGCAACCGTTATGCGTGGGTCAGGCAGGTCATCAGCGAGGTACAGGAACAGGCACCCCTTTTTTTGAAACTGGGCGCCCGCCTGGCACGCTGGACCAACCACCCGTGGCCCGCCACGATTTTATTTTTCGCTGTACTCATGCTGGTCTTCCAGGCCGTCTTTTCCTGGGCCACACCATTGATGGATGTGATCGACGGGGCCACGTCTGCCCTGGAGCACGGGGTTTTTGTCCTGCTTGGAAAAAATGCATTCAGCAGTTTCCTGGCCGACGGGGTCATAGCAGGTGTCGGCAGCGTCATTATCTTCCTGCCACAGATATTGATACTGTTCCTGTTTATCATCGTCCTGGAAGACACCGGTTATCTGGCACGGACCTCGTTTTTGATGGACCGGGTCATGCGCTCTGTTGGTTTATCCGGCCAGTCGGTTATCCCGATGCTCTCCAGCTTCGCCTGCGCGGTTCCAGCGATTATGGCCACCCGTGTCATACCGGATCGCAAGGATCGCATTGCGACCATCCTCGCCGCACCGTTCATGACCTGTTCCGCGCGATTACCCATTTATGCATTGTTAATTGCAGCATTTATACCGGATCAGTCAGTGGGCTGGCTGAACCTGCAGGGTCTGGTGCTGATGGGGCTTTATATGCTGGGCATTGTTGGCGGGTTGAGCACGGCACTGTTGCTCAAATCAACCGCGCTTAGAGGGCCTAAACCCCGTTTTGTGCTGGCCCTGCCCGAGTTTCGCAAACCCAACCTGCAAACCGTCGCGATCAAGTTGTTTGATCGCGCCAGGGTATTTTTAAAGCGCGCCGGTTCGATCATTGTCATCGTCGCCATCATCGTCTGGGTGCTGGCCTATTTCCCACGTATGGATCCGGACAGTTTCCAGCCGGGCACCGGTCTGACGACGCACAGTAGCCGGCTTGAGACTGAGCATGCACGCTCGGCGGCACAGCTATCACAAAGCTGGCTGGGCCGCATGGGCCGTACCATTGAACCCGTATTCAGACCGCTGGGCTGGGACTGGCGGGTATCGTCCGCGGTGATCGCGGGGTTCCCGGCACGTGAGGTTGTGGTCGCTGTCATGGGTACCATCTACGCCGTTGGATCGGACACCGATAATCTCAGCCTGGGAGAAAAACTCAAGGCCGTGCGCTGGCCTGACGGCAATGAGATATTCACGCTTCCGATGGTGCTGGGCTTACTGGTGTTCTATGCCTGGTGCCTGCAATGCGCGGCGACCATCGCCATCATACGTCGCGAAACCAACAGCTGGCGCTGGCCTTTATTTGCCTGGACCTATATGACCGCCATTGGCTATAGCGGCGCGCTGGTCATTTTTCAGGCGGGTAGTTTGATATAGGCGCATATGAGATTTTATCGGATGAGATTGAACATCACAGACTGCGGTATTCTGATATGTTGAGCAAACTCTGACTACAGCGAAACGCATTTGCACCGTGGTTACTTTGGTTGGCCATTATGACCATATTCTCGAGACGTGGGTTTCCACGATTTCATTAAATGACATGTCAATTATTTTGGTATCCGTCCAGGTGAAATATTCTGGCTAACTCAACTATCTTTGGCCACTGTCTGAAGGCATGACCCATCGGTGTTGCAAACTGAAGGAACTCATCAATAATAACAGAACTACCGGTGTTTAATAGTCGCATCAGTTCTTGCTTGTAGCTTTCCAATAATTGCCTGACACCTTTTAGATAAAGACGATGGTTTTTGACACTATGCAGGCTATTTTCCAGTTTGAATATTTCGTAAGTCAAATGGTCAATTGCAGTATCGCCAACATATTTTTTAACATCGGATCTGGCGCCGTTAACCAATCTTTCAACATGCTGCGCAAAATAATTGAGTCGCTCTATTTTACGGTCATACGGACAATTTTCAGCACAGTCACGCAGAATTTTTCTTAATATGAGTGAGGTGCTGACAGGTACAACGGTTTGCGCTTCTTGCGGATTCCACGTTCGTTGCGGATCAGGCAAATGGGGCAATGCCCAATTGAATTGATAGGTTTGACTGCCGGGTTGCAGATAAGTCTTCATCTCGCCAAGAAACAAATCTTCGCTGCGGCCAATTGGAATGGTTGGGATCGGCATGTCATCGGCAGCCAACCCGGCCATGGTGCTACAGACAAAAGGCAGGTACTTATTAAGGTTGTTACTTAGCGGCCCTCGCCAGCTTATTTGTTTGATGTTGCCCTGGTGCAAAACAGATTCCAAAAACGCTTCATGGTGTATAACGTCTTTTGGGTAGTTGAAAAATATATTCATTTGCCGGGAATGTTGGGCGCCTGCGATACAATTGGTCGTCAGGCCAACATAGTCTTTGTAACTGAATTCAAAAACATCAGTGCGTTTTAATTCTTGCCAGACATCGGGGTCATCCAGGGATTTTTCGGAGCTTAATATACTGTCGATAACACTTCTGTTTAATTGTTCCAGGTGCGCCTGGAAAGGGTTGATTTCTTCCCTGGAAGTTGTTTTAAGCAGCTCATTCATTGCAGTAAAAGTAATGAAGCGGTCTTTTTCGGCCCGCAGGCAAACATTCCGCTTATTATCTATTTTGCTCATTGGCGAAATGATGCAGTCATCATCAAGCATGATCAGCGGTTTTTGATGGGTAAAAAGCTGAATGAAGTTTTTACCAATTCCATAGCTGCCTGCATCATCACCATGTATCTCAGGATTTAATAACCATTGGATGGACTGGGCACATTCAGGGTTTTCCCGAGCACATTTATTGGCGAAATCAGCACGATTTTTTCTATCCCAACAGTGAGCATCGATGTTGAGTTCCTGACAGAAAGATTTTACTATTTGATAGTTTTTGAGCCTGTTGTGTTGTTCCCGGGAATCGTCAACAAAGATGAACTCTGGTTTAGGCGAATAATCCCGCAGATAGGGTAAGGCACTATCCAACAGCCGACGCAATAATTGAGGACGATCACAACTGCCGATACCCAATACCCACTGACGATCAGACCTGATCTGCAAAGGTACAGCCTTTGCCAGTAAATTTGTCTTGAATGTCTCAGCAGATAGCATCAGCCCCTTATCACTCATCGTCGTGATGACTTTTTTCAGCTCAGCAACAAGCAATTCTGAAAGGTTAAAAATTTTCTTGATATGTTGTAGGTGCTGCTCACAGGTCCGAAATGAATCACATTCCAGTAGCAGATTTGCCATGCTGCTACTGACAATGAGCATCTTGTCCGTTCGCGGGTTAGCAACAAGTGCGGCGTCATGACTGACGAGGGAAATCGTGACATCATCCAATATCAACAAATCTTTCAGGGCTGTTTTTAACGGCTTATTCGCTGCCCCTGTTGAAAATGAATAGTTGAGGGTAAAATTACCTTTGCCCTGGTCCATGGACGTGATTTCTTTATTCTCTGACATTTTATTTTCGAATATTCTCCCGCAGTTGGTAAAGGATAGTAATTGTATTTGCTAGTGTACGGGAAAAGTCAACGGCCGTGTTCAATTGATGAATGACCGGGTATTGTATTGATAATTGCGGAAGTTCCATGAATGAAACCCCACGTGTAGTCGCTATTCTTGCTGTTCGTAACGAAAGCCTCTATATCCGCACTGTCATCGAGCATCTGATCGCGGAAGGGCTTAGTTGTGTCGTGATTGATAACCAGTCTGATGACGATACTGTTGCCATATGCCGTGAATATTATCCAGACCATGTATTGGCGATTGAGAGTATTCCTTATCCGGGATACTACAACTGGCAGGCTATTCTTGCGCGTAAGGATGAATTACGAAAAAGCATTGCAGCGGATTGGACCATTCATCATGACGCGGATGAAATCATGCACAGCAATCGCGCTGGAGAATCTCTGGTCGAGGCAATCGCACGGGTGAATGATGAAGGCTACAACGCCATTAACTTCGATGAATTTGTATTTATTCACGAGAATGATCTGGCGAGTTACGAAGGCCATAATTACTATCAGGACATGCACCATTACTATTATTTTCAGCCCAGGGTAAAACATCCGCGTTTGGTGCGTGCATACAGCAAGGGCGTTCAGGGTAACATTGCCTCGTCCGGTGGTCATAAACCCAGCGGCAACGACATACGCATCTATCCCGAACGCATGGTATTGCGTCACTATGTCTGTCTCAGCAAAGCACACGCAATCAGCAAGTATGGCAAACGGATATATTCTGAAGAAGAACTAAAAATGGGTTGGCATTACAATCGGGTGGGCGTTGAGGCCGATCAATATAGTGCCCCGGCCGCAGGCAAACTTGGCGTGCTTGGCGATGACCTGCGCAGACTGGATTACAGTCAGCCCTACGACAAACACTATTGGCAGTGGGTGTAATGGACGCGTGAGGGTCGCCCATCAATTTGTGAACTTGTGCAACAGGGCCAATAACTGATTCCGTTCCTGCTCGTTGGTCCAGCCACTCAAGAGAAAATCTACAAGCTCAGACTGTTCAGGCGGGATAGCCTTGAATGGAAGTTTCGTGGTCAGGCCCCAATAGCGCAGAAAAAATTTGTACATACCCATCTCGGCGGTTGATCGCTGTAATTGGTACGGTAAAAGTTGCACCATGGAAGCCACCGTTTGCATGAGGTCAACGACCCGCCCCTTCATGCTGAATCCGTAGGACGCAGAAGACCCATGAATGCGATAGTTTGCGAGCGGTCGCGGGTCATACCAGATGGGGCCTGATGCGGCGATGCGGTTCCACAGGTCCCAATCGAATGAAAACTTTCGTGCCGGATAAAAACCGCCCACATTTTGATAGCTTTCGCGGCGTACGATGAGGGACGGGAACTGGATTCTCAGATCCAGTGACAGGCGGATGTGCCATTTGTCCAATACGCCCAATGGGGGGCGTGAGGGATCTGAATTTGACAGGCAACGCCCCTCGGCGTCGATGTAACGATTGTGTGTGAACCCGGCGACCAGGGTTTTGTCAGCCTGCATGGGTTTTAAAAGTGCGGCATAAAAGCCCTGCTCCACATAATCATCCTGATGCAGGATGTGAACAAAGGTACCTCTGGCTATGGAAATGCAGTGGTTGTGGTTGCCTACCAGCCCGAGGTTTTCCTGGTTTTGAACATAGCGTACACGTGGCGCATGAGCTTTTGCCATACGTTGTGCAGTTTTGTCATTGGAGGCATCGTCGATAATGACGATCTCCGCCCAATCCGGCCCCTGGTCCTGCGCCAGCACGCTGTCAAGACAGACCTGCAGCCATCGCTCATTTTCGATACCATAGACTGGTATCATGATGGATAGCAACGGCGCTGTCGCGTCATTGTGTGCATCGCTATCGACAAGCGGAACGAACGGGCGCGTCTGAATGGTTCGTCCCAACGGCCAGACGTTGGTCTGATCGTATTGTGTAAACGCGCTCCGGCGTAATTGCAGCATGAGATCCGCTGCCCAGTGACGGGCACCAAGACGCGCAATTAAAGGTAGCAGGTGAGACCTGGCGTTTGCTTGCGTGTCTGTGGCCCTACCGGCGGCAGAGCCGTTTCGAAAGCCCAACAATTGACAGCGCAAGGTCACAGCCTTGTCAAGTGCGTTGGTCGCTGCTTGCCAGTTGCCCAAACCCGCCAGAAGCTGCCCGAATTGATCGTAGAGGTCTGCGCTGGGAGGCTCAGACCCAATCGTCTCCGCCAGGGCCGCGCATGCTTCCTTTTTTTGACCCAGTCGATCCAGTGCATTTGCAAGACAAATGTAGAAACGGCGTTTGCTGTTGTCCAGAGCAATGGCTTTGCGCTGGGCCACAACCGCCTCGCTCAAACGACCGACACGCGCCAGGTAGTTACCGTGCCGGTGGTGGGTCGCAGCACTCGGCTCCAAATGAGCAAGTACGCCAATTGCATCGGCAGCCTCCTCGTGCATGCCGAGCTGGTTCAGACTATGACATAATGCCCTGTGAAACCTTGGCACTTTATCATCCAGTTGAACCGCTGCGCGTCGTGCTTCCAGGGCCGCTCCCGCTTGCCCCATACGCTCCAGGACATTTCCACGTATAAAGTGAAAACGTGCAACGTCGGGCGCCATTTCAATCGCAGTATCCAGTGCACCCAATGCCTTTTGGTAGTCATTATTGGCAATGAACTCCCAGCTTTGTTCAACGTACCAGCCAGGCATTTGATAAATGATGCCCGATCCACCATGACCGGGACTACGTTCACACCAATAGGCTTTTTTTTGTCTGTTCAGCTCGTCAAAGGCAGCCGTTGCGGCGAGCCCATCGACACGGCTGTACAGTTCATAGGCGGCCCTGACCATCGCATGTAGCGGACCGCCGCCCTCAAGCTCAGACAATGTAAGCTGGTGATGACGCAGGTCCTGGTTCAGAAAGGTGTCAATCCGCTGCTCTTTGACATCGGATATCGTCAAGCCAGCCAGGTTTGTGGCCTCTCGTATCGTTTGCAGTGTCCTGCGCCAGTGGGTCAGCAAGCAGTCATAATGCACGACCACCCGTCGCATGCCACGGGTGACACGCTCTGCCTCCAACATGTAGCTCAGCCATAACTCCAATGCATGTTTGCGTTCAAACCTGTCGCGCGCCTGCAAGGAATGATACACGTTCATCGGATTGCGGCATGCGATCAAACAAACAACTTCGGCCCCCAACTGTTGCAATGCTGTGTGCCAAACCGGCATAACACGTGACAATCGCGGGTCTTTGATCACCAGGCCCCTGCCGTTGTCAACCGATTGAGTCATTTCTGTGTTCAATGCCTCAAGGACAATAGAATTTTGGGGGCAATCCAGGAATTGTTCGACCCAACCATCGGGCATGGGCTTGGGGTCTGCCCAGTGTCGGCCAATTTGTTGTAACAACTGATTATTGGTCTTGACGGTATTTTTTGGCTCCCAGTAACCCAGAGGATTGTCCTGGTTCGGTTCAAGGAGGTTTTTGGGAAGACACAGCCCGGCAAGGTTCAATACGCGTGCCAGTGCGGAAGTCCCGGATCTGTGCATTCCCAGGATCAAAACAAATTCTTGCCGTGAGTCTGAAATGATATGATCAACCATGCACTACCTGATTTTTATGGGGAAACTGACGCGATGTTAACTCAATGGCTGGAGCAACTCATCAAGATAACGATTTGTTAGTTGATATCTTACCCTCTGCCAGTCAATGGTTGCATAATACTCAGACCAAAGCTCCAGGTTGCTGGCCGTCACCTCAGCCCACTCATCCAGTAATATCAATGGGTAACCCATGTCTTTGAGGTCGATAAAGCAAGGATTTTTGGTGACGATGGGAAGCGTTTTTACCATCCACGCCTCAGCCAGCTTTGGGGCTTGCATGCCTTGTCCGCGTGGTGCCAATAAAAACATATATTTTGCTAATTCCTGCCAATATTGATCAAAAGGAATGGATTCCCGTTGTATGAAGTCATTATTTTTCAGGAAGCTGCCCAAGCGCTCCCGATCCGCAATTTCCGTGTCCAAACGACTCCAACGTTCACCCCAGGCAGCTAACACCAACGCTGATTTCGGCACCCGATCAGAATACTCGATCGCTTTGTAGATGTTCTCATGAACACTATCTCTTAGATAAAATGATATAAAGCCCATGCTAAAACTTTTTACGATATCCGAATCAATATCTTTTGCTTCATAGAAGATATTTGAAAACCGATCCGCCATTTGCTCAATGCGGTCAATATATGTCGATAACAGTGTGTCTTCCCCTGCAAAAACCACACTGGGTCTGGAAGAAAAATTGGCTTTTTCAAGCAACAAATCAACACTCTCCGGCGTTGTCAGGCACAATATTTTTCGTGGTTCCCTAATCTCGAACCTGGTGAGGTTCTCATCCATTGGCGACCAGATCACCCAATCAAACATGTCGAAGGAAGCCGATGCGCCACAGCCATGAAACCTTGGCACATGCGGCCGGTGCCGCAAACTGACCCAATCACCAATATCAGTCATGCTTTTATACATGGGACTTAGCATAAAATAGAAGCGGAATTTATGGTAGTGCGAGTCCGGGTTTATCTGCCAATATTATTTGTTAAAGGGTGGGGGGGAAGGGCATAAATTGCTATCATCGCCCTGGTGCTATTAACAGTTGGATTGATACATGAAGCCGACAAGGACAGGGTGATGGGTTATGGCGTTTGCTGCCTAAAACGGGGTACAGGGTGTGATCGTTGACCAGTATCGCGTGATTATGGTGCACATACCCAAGTGTGCAGGGACCAGTATTGAGACGACCTATGGTGATATGCGAGGGCATCATGGTTCCTGGTGTGACTATGGAAAAGATTTTCCTCAGGCATGGAAGGACTATTTCAAATTCAGTGTATGCAGGCACCCCTATGGGTATGTCGTGAGTTTGTATAATTACTGGATGAATACCTCAAAGTCAACCTGGTTTCCATTGCTTGACAATAATGTTGCGGCCAAGGAGACCAGCGAAACCAGATTCAGGTCAAAGATCAGAGATTTTGACGACATGCTGGATAAACTGGATTATCTCAAATGTGCCGATTGGACACGGACACATTTCCGTACGCAATCGAGCTTTGTATGCGATCAGGAAACATCGAAGTTAATGGTGGACTACATGGTTCGGATGGAAGATTTTTCTGCAGGTATGAGCTATGTTCAGGGAAGAATCGGGGCACCGTGTGTGCGCATACCGAAAATCAACCATATCCCGTCCAAAATGACGGTGAGTGATCTGACTTTCTCTCAGAAATGCCGTATAGCAGAATTTTACAAAGTGGACTTTTCAACGTTTGGCTATCATCCATGAGGCTTGTGTAACGTGGCCCCCTCCCTTTTACAAAATGCTGCCAGTCATTTGCAATGATCTGGCAGATCAACCACAAAACCCCTCGGTTTACGATTATAATGTTGCCTACATCTTATTGGCGTCTCCCAACTTGTGCTCAACCCGATCTTCACTGAGGGATACCCACCCGTTGTAGAATATCCCCAACAAACTGGACAAAATGGAGATTTCCATCAATGACAAAACTTAGAAAACGATTGATATCACTGGCTGTTCTACTGCTTGTTTCGAGTGTACCCGTTGCCTGTGTCAATCACCAGCCGGTACCCTCCAAACTTGAATCAAGAGTATTGAGCCGCTGGGACGCATTGATGGCCTATAACTTTGACGTGGCGTATGAATTTTTTAGCCCTACCTATCGCAAATTATTTCCCCTGAGTTACTACCTTTCAACAGCCGGGACCACTGTTAAATGGCTGTCCGTTAAAATTACAGACATTCAGTTCGAGGACAGGCGTGCCAGGGTGACCTTCATTTTAAAATATGAATTGGAACTTCCCATGGGGGTTGGCAAGGATTTTGGCAAAATAGATAAAGAGGTTCACGAAGTATGGCTATGGGCCGATGGGAATTGGTGGTACACCGACGACGGTAAAGGAACTTTATTTTAATATCCCACGTATTGTCAAATCCCCGGGCTTAAATTCCGGGGTTATTCCGCGGCGGATCCGGATGTGCGAGTAGCATACTCGGCAGCCATCATATCTTTAACAATCTCATCGTTAACCGGCAAGTCATCGTCTGCTTGTAAGGACTGTATCACTTCGGCCCTCTTTATATTCTGAAGCTGTGTTTTAATGTTCCCCATTATTTCACTTTTTGCATCTTCAAAGCTCAATTGGCGGGCAGGCACCACCTTCAGTAATCGCACAACATTAAAACCCTGCTCCGACTCTACGATATCAGTCATCTGTCCAGGGGTTTCCAGTGCAAATGCTGCCTGCAGGATGGCCGTCCTGTTTTTCAGCTTCTCCGGTGCTATCAGCCACTTTTTATTGACACCGCCCTGAGACGCCAATGGACCATCTGAATATTCTTCCGCCAGTTGGTAGAACAAGGCATTACTTTCCGGCTGCGCTTTCATTTGAGCTACGATGTCGTCCATTTTCTTTCTGGCCTGATCTTCCATGCCCTTGGTCTTTTTAATGAATATCAAGGCAATTTTTATCCTTTTGCGCACCTTGTATAAACCGGGGTTTGCCATATAACGTTCTTTTGCCAGTCTTTTGATATCCTCACTTATATGTTCAAATTCAAACCTGACCAGTTCATTGAGCAAAATTTTTCTCCTGGCCTTTTCCAGGGATTCCCGCAATGCTTTGCTTTTATCCAAACCGCGGTCAACAATCTCCCTTTCAAGCTTTTGCCTGGAATAGAGGCTTTTCACATATTCCGCGCGATGCTCCGGACTATCTAACATGCGCTTTAGCCATTCGGTGTTGCGAAACTGCAAATTTTGCTCCAAAAAGGCTGCAGAAACACCCTCTGTGATTATTTTTTCTTGCGTATTATTGGCCGCAGTTACGAAAGTTGGTGCCAGCATTAATAACAACGCCGAGGCAAGCAATGATCGTAACCCAGGGTATATTTTTCGCATAATTTCGTAGATCTCCATAAAATTAAGGCTTTACCAATAAAAAGCGGCGGACAAAAAGCCCGCCGCCGTTCTTAGATCAACTACCGTTATTAAGTGTCCCGAAAGACCTTAATATCAGCCCTCATTCGTAAAAATATCGCGACGATATTTATGCGAGTTGATGGTAGTGTGGTTCTTTACAGCACTGCCGGTGTTGAAAATGCTGAACAGGAAACCGGTTACCGGTAAACCACCCAGGTCTTTTTCTTCGTCCGCGTTAAATTCATCAGAACCAAACGGATGATTATCCGGCCAATCCGGCCCAAGGTTACGACCACCGATATGCCTTCCTTGCTCTATACCAAAAGGAATACCGGTACCACCGTTGCTGTCATAAAAGTTAAGCGAAGCCCAACCTTTCTCGGATTTAATATCGGCATCCGTAATCGGGTCATATTCCACCGGGAACAGCCCGACAGGAACCGTTGTTGAGAACTTGGAATTCAAACCCTGTAGTGTATAGACATCACTGAACACCAGCACGTTGGTCTCCCAGCATAGCTCAGCAGGGAAATCCCCTTCGGGTGAAACATATGAAGACGATGCTTCATCACGGTTCCACATATCGATAGAGAAGGGTTCACACGAACCCGAACCGATAAACTCATTTGCAAATGGTGCAAAAGCATCATTGTTAACACTCGGATCATACAAGGTAGGTGAGATATCATCCGTCCAGTTCCCATCAGTTTGCAGGTCCACATAGTAATGCTTGGTCGGGAAGGTCAGTATCCACTGGGTGTAGTAATCGAAAACGATATTGTTTTCATTTAAAGCAGCCGCCCACTCGTTAATGACCGATGCACGTTGGAAAGCATAGCTCACCGCATCAACACCGCCTGTTACGGACGTGCTACAAGTTGCGGCACTACCGCCACAGTTCATTAATTTACCCTTCTGTTTCAACCAGTTTGTTGCGCCACCAAAATTGAAGGTCGTGGCAGAATCCAGATCCGGGTCCGTGGCAGTCGCATGTGAAGCGGTCCAAAGTGACCCGTTCTCATCCAGTCCGGATAAACCCGGTACGGAGTCGGTACTTACCCTCCAATCAACCGTTTGACTATCCCAGCCTTCAGCTTGAACGAATTCCCTCAGGATATCGGGATCGTAACCACCGCCCTGACCCTGGGACACATTAACCAGATAACCATTCATACCCAGAATGTTACCCATGCCTTCGCCTACGGCGCCACTATCATCGGCCGCGGCAAAATCCTGTTCCCAAAGCGCTCTGGCGTTGGCACAACTGGTCGGTATACCGTCTCCACCGAGACCGTTTTCATGTCTAATGGCTCGGCCAAAATCGCTGGAAGGATCGTGTTCTGCAATACCGATAACCTCTATATGGCCTTCAGACAAGCGGGCCGTATCGCTGTGACCCGTGCCATCCCAATAAACTCCCGTAAATGCAGCGGTTGAGAAATCTGCCCCAATGAGACGGGGATTGGCCGGGTTGCCCATGTTTACGAAACCTTGACCCAGATTATTGAGCTCACCCGGATAGATGCATGAAGAATCATTGGTTCTGATACCCGGCACACCATTGCCGGTGGCGTCTTTATCGGTCCATGCAACCCACATATCGTGTGGAGACATAAATACGATAAAGTCCAACACTTCACGGCTGTTCGCAGCTTCACGGAAGCGAACCTTTACAGACGCAGCCTTATCAGAGGTATTGATAATACGTACAAACGTCTGCCAACCTTCCTGAGCGGTGTAATATTGAAATATACCAGCATCACCCAGACCATCGTCGTTACCCAACGTTACCGCCATCACGCTGCTACTGCTTGCAGCAATTCCCACGCCGAGCGCCAGCGCCAGCGCCAGGGAAAGCTTATTTTTGCGCATTAGTTGCTTGTTCATAATTGCATCACACTCCATTCAGTTTAAAAAGACTTGTCGAAAAAAGCGGTGAGCCCGCCATCACCGCGCACCCACTGGTGTTCATACTACTGCAAGTTAAGGGCACCTGCAACTGCAAATGCGATGACAAACGTAATTGTTTGACATTGCGAATATTTTATATCAGATGGTGTTTTAGCCAACACCTTTTTCAAAACCAGTTGTCGCGTGCTCATCATATCCCGTTTTCAGCCTTATCAGCTTGTGATCTTAAACTGCATCTTTCACCAGCCGTGAACTGGCACAGTATCTGCTGTTAGAACATAATGACGTATGCATACAGTTCGTTCAGGAATTCCGGAAATGCTATGGCCGGCAATGCCCTCAGGGGCCGGCTCCGTGCTGATGGCTGTCCAGTTTCAGTTGGGGCAATCCGAGTGGTGGCCGCCGCAGACCCTGGCAGACTGTCAGTTTCGCCAGATCGAGCGCTTGGTGCAACACGCGCGGCGCAACGTGCCGTATTATCGCGAGACCTTTGCTGCAGCGGGTCTTCCGACGGGTGAGGGGATTTCGCCCCAAAGCTGGGCCGGGGTTCCACTGCTGAGCCAGGAGGCGCTGCAGGACCGTCGTGCCGACCTGCTTTCCCGGGCGCTGCCCAAAGACCATGGTGCAACGATGCAGAAAAAGACATCGGGCTCGACCGGCCGGCAGATCGTGGTGGCGGATACGCAGGTTCATCAGATTTTCTGGCATGCCCATACACTGCGCGATCATTTATGGCACAAACGTGACTTTAGCGGGCGGTTTG
>CAZYVH010000002.1:62020-81484 GCA_964650905.1 uncultured Wenzhouxiangellaceae bacterium
AGGATACGGGTTTGCGTCACGCCAATGGCAAGTACGAACGTTTTATCTGCCAGGTTTAAGATGACGATTGAAATATGCAGCCTAAGGATCAAACAACCTGTCCTGACGCACCACGCCAGCGGGCGCCTTGCCGGTTCCCAGTTCCCGGGCATAACGATGTCCTGCATACACTGCCGCGGCAATAATGGCAGGTGCATCGCAATCGCCTATTTTGTCCAGTGTAGGTTCAGACTCAGAAGCGGATGCGTTTGATTCCCTTTTCCGGGCAATCTCTTTATAGAGGCCATCACTGGGGGTTCGCGCGGTGACCAGCACCACGGCGTCCGCCGCCAGCAGACGGGTCTGACCGGTATAGACACAGCTCAAGCGGGCCCTGGTACCGTCGTATTCATCCAGACCATGTGCGGTGGTGATCTCAACCCCCAGTTGAATAAGACGTTGTTGGGTCTGATAGTGTTCATCCGTCATCACCCCCCAGGCGGAGACGAGGTTTTGGGGTGTAACAAAACACACCTTTGCACCTTGCGCCACCAGTGCCTCGGCCACGACGCTGCCCATGTAATAGTGGTCATCGTCAAACACCAACACCCTGCCGGTTGGCAAGCGGCCCTCAAAAATATCGTCGGGTGTAAAAATCTGTTCTTTCGGTCCCAGATTCTGACACGGCTGATCGTGGTAACGACCAAAACCATCGGCGCGCCATGTGGCGCCCGTTGCAATGACAATGTGGTTGGCACCGATACCCAGCACGTCGTTGGCACCCAGCTCGTTGTCCAGAAAAATTTCGACGTTCGGCATGATCTGGATCTGCTGCACCCGGTAATCCCTTACCCGGCCCCATTCGGACAAACCCGGCAAGCGGCATTCCCGGGTAACGCGCCCGCCGAGCTCCTTTGAAGCCTCTGCCAGTAAAACAGTGTAACCACGCTGACCGAGCGCCCGGCACGCCTCAAGACCTGCCGGGCCAGCCCCGACGATGAGCACGGTGGCGTCGCTGCCAGCGGGCAAAATACGCTCAGGATGCCATCCCCGGCGCCATTCCTCACCCATCGTCGGGTTTTGCGTACAACGAATGGGTACACTCAGGCTATCGCCGGTGTAACAGATATTGCAGCCGATGCACTCTCGAATGTCCTCCAGGCGCCCTGTCTCGATCTTGCGTGGCAAAAACGGGTCGGCAATGGAGGGGCGGGCCGCACCGATGAAATCCACGATACCCCGGCGCAATTGCGAGACCATGGTGTCCGGTGACGTAAAACGCCCCACGCTGACAACGGGTTTGCTGGTGATGGACTTGACGTAGCTCATCGTATTTTCCAGCGATGCTTCCTTGACGAAACGTGACACACCCATTTCGTGTTCGTAGTCATGCACGTTGATATCCCAGAGATCGGGGAGTTCAGCCAGTATTTCGAACATCTCCTTACGTTCATTTGAAACCGGTTGCGCCGCTGTGCCGGTGCCGTCATCGGCCGACATACGCACAGCGACCGCGCAGCTATCACCGACCGCGTCTTTGGTTTCTTCGATCAATTCACGTACCAGACGAACACGATTTTTCAGGCATCCACCGTATTCGTCGCTGCGTTGGTTGTGCCGGGAGGAAAGAAACTGGGACAGCAAATACATATGTGTTGCATAGACGTACACGATGTCAAAACCCGCTTCCCGGGCCCGCAGGGCCGCCGCGCGGTGCCAACGGCGCAGATTGCGGATATCCTGCAAATCCATGGCCCGGGTCTGATAGGGGTGACCTGCCAGATTTGGCATGCTGCTGACACCCGGCGCCACCTCCCGGGTCATCAGGTTGGCGCCACCGGCGCCACCGGCCCACAACTCCACCCCCGCCAGGGCGCCAAATTCGTGCACTTTCTCGGTCATCAATGCCTGCGCCCTGATATCACCCTGGTCCCACAAGCTGGTATAGGGGTGGGGCAGGTCGTCAGAACTGGGGTGAATGGAACAATACTCCGTGCAGACCACACCCCATCCACCCTCGGCCTTGACGCCACGCATTTGTGCCAGCATACGCGGACGCAGGAACCCCATGCCGTTGCAATGGGGTACCTGGTAGAAACGATTGGGTGCCTCAACGGGCCCAATGCGCAGCGGTTCAAACAGAATGTCGTAACGTGGATCGCGGCTCATCGCAGAAGGTTCTCCATCGCGGGATATCTTTTTATGCCAGCCATTTTCAATGCTCACCCTCTTTTACATCTTTGGCGTTTAGCTGCAAATATTTCTGCAAAAAACGGTATTGTTCCTTAGACAAGTGCCGGATATTGCGTTTCATGTCTTTCATGACACCAATCCACTGATTTGCAAGGAAATTCTTCGCTGGTATTGCCATATGACATGCACCGCAGGTGCCGCTGTGCAACTTTTTGCCGTAGTCCCATAATTTGGACTCATCCTCAACCATGTCCTTGTTCGTGACCCAGGTTTCATAACTGACTTTGTGCCAGGTCTGCTCTGTGTCCGTATCGAACATCGTGCTATGGATAAGCGGTTTAGCACGTGCGCCTTTATCCAGCGCCACAGAGAATATTCGCTTGCCCTGTAAGGCGTAAATCATCGCATCCACGTCATCCTGCTGCCATCCTTCAATCCGGACCCTGAGCCATTTCCCGTTGTTATCCAAAACGGTTAGACCGGTAGCCGGCAGGATCCGGCTTTCCCTCACACCCGCCTCGCCGGTATAGCCATAAACGGTTTCCAGCGGGTATATCACACCCGCATCGATATCGGGATCGGCGCTTTCCGCCTTGAGTTGTCGCAAAACCAATGTGTAACCCGTGCTGAGATCCGGCAGGGGATGGACCAGACCCTTGTGGCAATCGATGCAGGTCTTGCCCCCCTGCAATCCATCAGACATGGTTTGTGCATCGATGTGGTTTTTGAACTGGTCAAAGTCAATCCCCGCCTGCCTGTGACAGGAGCGACATTCGCGGCTATCGGTGGCCTTATAAAGCGCCCACACTCTTTCAGCCATCCGAAAGCGTGCGTCTTCGTACATCTCATCGCTACTCAAGGTACCCACAAAATGACCATAGACATGTCTTAGTGCGTCGATCTTGGCAAACAATCTGGGGCCAAGACCTTCGGGGACATGACAGGAAGAGCAATCCGCCCTGACCCCGGAAGCGCTGGAAAAATGTGACGTTTGCTGATATTCAGCCAGGGGTGTTTCCATCTCATGGCACGACACACAAAACGCCGTCGTTGACAAACCCGGGTGCAGTGCGAGGGCGGACAATAGCAAAACGCTCAAGACCAGTCCGCCTGTCATCGAAATAGCAATTTTTGTCTTTTTCTTCAAAACATCAAACCTGCTTTTAGCCACAGAATGCCGGATTTTGGTTTTTGCCTACCCCGTTTGCTGATGGTCGGCTTCCACAAACACCAGGGTCCGTGTTGCCAGGCCGGCGTAAAAGCCAAGCCTGTCAGCATGCACGCACTGATCCTTGAACGCCACTAACCAGGAGAGCAGGTACTTGCCGATAAATTTCTGTTGAAATTTTTCTGTGAAGCCCCGCTCCTGACCCACTTCTTCGCGCTCGTCCAGCCAGGCGATGAATTCCAGAATCACAGACAGGTGATCATAGGGTTCCCCAGCGGAATTTTCCGCCGACAGACCCTGCGCATGTATGATGCTCGCCAGTTCGCGCTCAATTGCCTGATGTGTCGCCTTGTTTTTACTCACATAGACAGAGGCGTAAAGCGGCGATGCGTGCGGACCCCCAACGCCGTGAAAATTCCAGGCATAGGACTCGGCCAGGTCCATTGCGGCCTGACCTGGATCCTCCATGTCAGAAAAGTACGTTTTAAGATACCTAATAATGGCTGCACATTCGTATACTTCTTCCAGGGCGTCCAGCAATTGACGTCGGTTTCCTGTCTGAAAATTCACAATGTCTTGCGCCGTCAACTCCCTGGCAAAAAGGCTGGCCAGAAGACGGTACATACTACTGCGTGCCGCGCTGACGGGTGGTGTGGTTAGAACCGGTTGCATTTTCGGGCAGGAGCTCGTTTAGGCGCCTTTGGGTGGGTCAAAAGCGGTTACCGGCGGCACTTTTTCGGTGTATTTTTCAATTTGAACCAGTGCGGTATTGGCGTTACAGGACTGGGATAGACTGGATGTCGGTTTGTCCTTTAGCAACGCATTTGCATGGCCATGTTTACACAGACTGTCCGGATCACCGCGTTCCACGGGGTCATACCAACCACCCTCCGAGAGTGAAACGACACCGGGGCGAATATCGTCAGTCACGACGGCGCCGGCCAGCACCTGCCCGCGCTCATTGAATACACGGACCACATCACCGTTCCTGATTTTTCGTGCCCTGGCGTCCCCGCTGTTGATGGTCACCGGTTCACGGTCTGCGACATTGTAGATGTCGGTTAATGACCCGCATTGATTGTATTGGGAGTGCAGTCGGTAGCGGGGATGCGGGGTGATGAGATGGAGTGGAAATGTTTTCGCCCTGGGTGAACCTATCCATTCAAATGGTTCATACCACGTTGGATGGGGACCGCAATCCGCATAAGCCATTTTCTCAATGTTTTTACAGTAGATTTCGATTTTACCCGATGCCGTACCCAGGGGTTCAAGCAGGGGGTCATTACGAAAATCTCCGTGCTGTACAAAATCAGCCTCATTTTCATCGAGCGGAAATACGACCGGTTCACATTTCTCCCAGAACTGTGTAAATCCCGGCATATCAATGCCATTGTTTTTTGACCGTTTACGCGCGACCTCATAGGAATCTTCAATCAGCTCCATGGCCGTTCTGCCCATGGTGAATTCCTGCTCGATCCCAACCGCCCTGGCGATTTCGCTAAATATGGCAAAAGGTTCCCTGGACTCATACAAGGGCTCGATCGCCGCCTTGATCGGAACGATGACCGTGCCGACAGAGTCACTGTCAATATCATTACGCTCCGCTGCGGTGCAAACAGGCAGCACGATATCAGCCATCCAGGCGGATGCCGTCCAGGCGATCTCGTGGGTCACAATGGTATCGGGTCTCCTCCAGGCGCGTATCATTTTGCCACGCTCCTGGTGCCGGCTATGTGGATTGCCGTACTCATTAAAGATCATTTTGATATCCGGATAGCTGATCTTCGAGCCGTTAAAATCAATCACTTTGCCGGGGTTCAATATGGCGTCAGTGGTTCTGGAAGCGGGGATCAACGCCGGCGGATTTTCAGGATAGTGTCCATAATCCAAATAGGGGACGCTCGGTGCCATGCCATAAATTGATCCGGCATCGGGGTAGTTGTGACCCATGCTATAGCCACGGCCCGCTAAGCCGATCTGACCCACCATGGCAGCCAGGGTCACAAACATCCAGGGTGGCTGCTCTCCATGATCGGCGCGCTGCAATGACCAACCGGTCAACAACAGGCTGGGTTTTTTGGCAACCAGGTGTGCGATTTCCCGAATTTTGGCAGCCTTGACCTGGCAAATTGATTCCGCCCATTCCGGTGTTTTGGGCGTACCATCGGACTTGCCCAGCAGATAAGGCAGGAATTTATCGTAGCCCGTGGTGTATTCGTCAAGAAACGCCTTGTTTTCCAAACCGGCTTCCTGCAGGGCATAGGCCATAGCCAGCATCATGGCCACATCCGTATTGGGTGCCGGGGCAATCCACTCGGCGGCAAATTCCCTGGCTGTTAGACAACGTTGCGGGTCAATGACAATGACCTTTTTGCCACTTTTCGACAGTTTTTTCATCCAGTCAAGACCAAAGCCCATATTGGTGGTATCGCCGGCGTTTAAAGTCCTCACCGGGTCGATCGCCCAAAAAACGAGTACTTCCGCGTTTTCCAGCACGGTCTTCCAACTCGTCTGCTGGGAATAGACGTCGGTACCACCGGTAATGTGTGGCATAATCGTCTGCGCGGCGCCGGTACTGTAGTCGGTCATACAATCGGTAAAGCCACCCATCAGGTTGGCAAACCTGGACATACAACCCGCTTCATAATTGATGCGGCCCGGCGTCAGATAGGCGGTCGAGGTATTGGTCAGGATAGAAGCGTTGCCATGCGTGGCGATGACACGTTTGAGCTCAGCCGCGATCAGCATTGTTGCCTTTTCCCAGCTGACACGGACAAAACCTTCACGCCCACGTGCTTCACGGTTCGCACCCGGACCCTTTTGCAGATAACTTTTGCGCACCATCGGGTATTTGACACGCGATGTTGAGTAAACATATTCCGGTATACCGGCCGCGACTGCATTTTTATGAAATGCCTCGTTGTAAGCCCTTGTAGACACCAGTCGCCCATTCACGGTTTTTGTGTAAACCGGGCCGTGCCAGCTAAAGCTGAAAGCGTTTGTTACAAGGTCGTGTGCCCGGGCATTGCTCATCAGTACAGGCGACAACACACTACCCATACCAGCAGCGCTGGTCAGTTGCATAAATCTGCGTCGTGTCATGCCGCTTTGAAGAACATGGTTATTTTTTGTCACGAATACACACCTTCAGATCACTGGAACGATACAGACCGAATTCCATTCTATGAAAATTAAAAAAAGGCCGGGTAAACCCGGCCCTTTCTACTCCTCACTTCTTATCGCCATACCTTAACCGCCCCAGTTCTTGGTGTAGCGCAGACCGAATTCGCGTGGGCGGTTGGTATAGGACCGTTGCACATGGCTCCGGCCGTCCTGGACGCTGGCCATACCCCATTCGAACAGTCCGTTGCCGATGGTGTAAATCGCACGCTCATCGGTGACGTTGTTGAGGAACAACGCGACTTCCCAGTCACTACCACGGATACCAAAACGAATGTCGCCAATGGTGTAGGAAGGCGTTTTAAAGCGGGGATTCGGGTCATCCTCGCCGCGTGGTTCCAGAGTGTTGACCGAGTTGCCGGTATAGGAAAGCTGTAAGTGTGAGAAAAACTCTGAGCTACCAAACAGCTGGGCAGGCCGGGTGTAATCCAGCCACATGGAGCCTTTCTGTTTCGGTGTTACCGGTAGTCTTAATCCAGAGGTAATGTTGTTGATACCATCTCCATTGAGGTCGATGGTTGAATCCGTTTCCGCCTCCATGAATTCCAGGTTACCACCAAAGGTCCAGTTCTGGTTAAAGGCGTAGTCCAGTTCGACATTGACCCCGGTAATATGTGCTTCACCGGCATTGGTCACGATCTGCTGCCACGGCTGACCACACTCACCGGCAATCTTGTCAAACACACCTTCGCAGGGTATTGAGGATGGGTCGACCAGTTCGATCTGGTAGTCACTCCATTTCATATAGTACGCCGTGGCGTTCAGACGGCCATTGCCACCGGCAAAGGTGGAACGATAACCCGCCTCATAATTATCCATCAGGTCAGCGTCATAAGAGACCGAGAAAAAGGGTTCGCCACGGGAGCGATTCACACCACCGGGCCGTTTGCCACGTGTATACAGACCATAGATCATCTGATCGTCATTCACTGTCCAGGCCAGTGCAACCTTGGGGATAAACTCTTTCTCAACGGCGGTGTGTGGCTCAACAAAGCCGTTGGCAAGACGAAAGGCCCTGGACAGCGGATCGCCTGTATCCGGCTCACCGTTCAGACCAATGTCTCCCGGGTGATCCACGATATAGTGGTTGGAGTTGGTGCGTTTGAAATACCGTCCACCAAGGGTCAGGTCCCAGGCAGCATTGATGTGCCAGGTCAATTCGCCAAATACCGCTTTCTGCTCCCAGTCGGTACTGCTTTGTGAGTACCAGTGAGAGGTCGCCTGTGGAAAGGTGGTCGGTGTGCCATAATAGTTTGAGAAATACCACTCCCAGTAATTGAGCGAAGCAGAATCCTGGTAAAGATTGGTATCACCATTACCACCCAGGGTCGATGTTGCGAACGGTGCCTGCCAGGAGTCATTGCTGTTTTCGTAATACGCACCAATCAACCAGTCAGCCCTGTCACCCTGGTGAGAGAGCCGGACCTCGGTGGTGAACTTGTCCTGTTGCGCCGGCGAGTAATAGGAACTGAAAAAGTCGCTGTCTACCGTTTCTCCGGCACAGTAAACAGGCCACCAGACAACATAACCGGTTTCCGGGTTGGCCCAGTAGTAAGGCAAATCCGCCGAGCTGTAGTAGCTGTCATGACAGTACAGTGCCGCCCAGTAATGGGCATAGGCGGTAATATCAAACAAGGCCTTGATATCACGCTCGTAATAGTTGACCGCACCCACCAACTGTGCAAAGCCAAGGTCACCATTGACCGTGAACGAGTACATCTGGTAGTTGTCGTCGCGGTATTCCTTATGAAAGCGGACCGTCTTCAGGTCACCAACATAGGGATCGAAATCGTTGTCAGCGCCGGCATTGGTGTCCTGCGTCAAGGCAGTCAGCGAGGTGTTCCAGTCTTCATTGATATCCCAGGAGAGAATGACCCTGGCACCCTTGATATCTGCATCGTTCCAGCGCTTTTCCACCGATGCCGAGTTATCCAGGGTGCCAAAACCGGCCGGATAGGCCACGCCGAGCGTAGAGGTATCAGGTGTATGTCCCAATACATTGTCAATATAACCGCCATCATGGTCAGTGAAACCCACCACACGCAGAGCCAGACTATTTTTAACCAGCGGGATATTGAAAACCAGTGAACCACGATAACTGGCATCACTCTTGGAGCCGCCTCTTAGCTCCATATCAACGGTTGCCTCAAACGCATCCATGTCGGGCTTGTTGGTGATGATCCGCATGGTGCCCGCTTGAGCATCGGAACCGTACAGTGTTCCCTGTGGTCCGGAAAGTGCTTCAACACGCTCAATATCGACCATCCTTATGCTCGGCTGGCTACCGGTCGTGGTGACCGAGATCTCATCCAGGTAGACCGAGGATGTTGATTGTGCAATATAACCCTGGCCGGTCGTTGCGCCACGGAAGACAACCACATTTGAACCGGCCCCGTAGGTGACCACGTTGACCGAAGGTGTAAAGCGTGAGTAATCCTCTATGCCCTTGGCACCCATCGATGCCAGCGCTTCGGAAGTGAGTGCCTGGACCGTTGCCGGAATATCCTGCACACTCACACTGCGTTTGGTCGCGGTGACGATGACCTCTTCCAGAAAAGCATCGTTATCGTCGCTTTGCGCCAGCACTTGCTGACCGGGTGTGAGTGCAGTGGCGATGGCACCTGCGAAGGGTGTGAGTAAGTATCTTTTGTTAATATCCATGCGTATTTGACCTTAAATTTATTTTGTTCAGCGCCTGGGTTTTAGCACATAAAGCCTGTTTGGAAGTGGCGTTCCCGCCAGACCGACGCGGCTGAAGACCAAACTATTTTTGCCCACTATACCTACATTGTCACAATTTTCAAAACAAGAAATCTTGCCCTATAGGGTCGACCCTATAGGGTCGATATGAGAATATCCCGGTCAATCGTTGCCAACGATTCGCCCCGGCATTGTACTTTCTGAGTTGGTGATCTCAATGGCGCTACCTAATTCCTTTCCTGTATTTCGCCTGCTTAACTCTCACGCTCATAACTTCGCGAAATTCATGTTGGACAAGACGTTTCATTGCAAGACAGCTTGTATTGACGTACTGTTTCTTAGAGAAGGACTTTTCCTGATTCTTGCAGGGTTCCTATCCCATATCACCTGAAAGGAGACCGCTTTGACTGGCCGCATTCGAATCACGGGGGTTCCATTACTGCTGTTGCTTGGGTTTGTGCTGGCTTCTACGGCACTGGCTGCACCCGGCGGTGAAAACAAACCCAATATTGTGCTTGTCCTGATGGATAATTTTGGTTACGGCGAAGTCGGTGTTTACGGCGGCGGAGTCTTGCGCGGTGCGCCGACGCCACGTATTGACAGCATTGCGCACGAAGGATTTCGACTGACGAATTTCAACGTCGAGGCAGAGTGCACACCGTCACGGACATCGCTGATGACCGGTCGTTATGGAATTCGTACGCGACAGCGAAAAGAAGGCCCGCCCAGGGATATATGGTGGGGCATCACCAGCTGGGAAATTACCTTGGCTGAGATGCTTTCGGATGCAGGATACGCAACGGGCATGTTCGGAAAGTGGCACCTGGGAGATACACAAGGACGGCTCCCCACCGACCAGGGTTTCGATGAGTGGTATGGAATTCCCAACTCTTCGGATCGAGCCTTCTGGCCGGATAGCGACAGCTTTCAGAAGGATGCAGGTGTCGAGTTCACCTACGTCGTGTCGTCAAAACGGGGTGAAACACCCAGGAAGCTGGCAGTGTATGATCGTAAGAAGCGCACCTTGATAGATCGGGAAATTACCGATAAAGCCATTGATTTTATTACGCGTAAGGCCAAATCCAAAAAGCCCTTTTTCGCTTATCTGCCCTATACGCAAACCCACGAACCGGTCGAGGCCCATCCTGACTTTAAAGGCAAAACCAGAAATGGAAGTTTTGCGGATGTTCTTGCACAAACAGATGCCTATGTGGGTGAGCTATTAGACACGATTGATAAACTGGGGCTCAAGGACAACACCATTTTTATCTTTAGCTCGGATAATGGGCGCGAAGGCATTAAACGATCGTTTGGATTCACCGGACCCTGGCGAGGCACCATGTTTTCTCCCTATGAAGGCTCCTTGCGTGTTCCTTTTCTGATTCGCTATCCTGGGAAAATCCCCGCCAGGCACGTATCAAATGACATTGTGCATCTGGTAGATATATTCCCGACCCTGGCTCATTTTACGGGGGGAGATATCCCGCAGGACAGAATACTGGATGGTGTTGACCAATCTGATTTCCTGACCGCCAAGGCGAAGCAATCCGCCCGGGACTCCATTGTCATTTACGTTGGCAATGAGTTGTTTGGTGTGAAATGGCGCAACTGGAAAATGCTTATCAAGGAAATCGATGAAGACAGTTATGCCATCCAAAAGATGGCCTATCCATCGATCTACAATCTGATCATCGACCCGAAAGAAGAGGAGCCCGAAAAGTTCTATCTTGATGATACCTGGGTAGACGCTCCCTTATGGCAAGTGGTCGAAGATCACCGGGCTTCGATTGAAAAAGACCCCGGTACACCAGACCCCTGATGATCAAAAGATGAAGCGAAGACACCGATACATCTGCATGCCAAAAGTAAAGGCTGTTCTGACTTTCGACTGACTTTCTTTTTTAACGGGCCCTGGCTTGAGGGCCCGTAGCGCCTGGGTGTCACACGTAATCCATCCCTAACCCGCATTTTGCTGCAAACGCGCTCGCCGTAAAATCTCCCGGTTTCTTTTGGTTTTCGGGTTGTAGCGATTCCAAATCACTTTCATGGCAATGAGCGCCAGTGGAACGTGCAGCATAAAGATGGTCAGTGTAATCAGTGCCTCACCCGTTGCCCAGTTTACCGATCCGTTGGGGTGAATTTCGCCGCTTCCGATTTGGTAGGGGACCACGTAGTAGTGCAACATCAAAAACGGCATTGCACAGCCATAAATGATCAAACCCAGCGGTGCCAGCAGGGTTACCCTTGTTTTGGACCTGTCGATATCGGACAGCGGTGGGCGATGCAGGCGTAAGCGGTATATCGTCTCTTCACGGCTGACCTTGCCGAGCGCTGAAACGACGAAAATGGTAATGAAGCTGGTCGCAGTGCCAATCACAGCGGGGTAATATTCCGGTATAGTCCAATAACCAAGATAGTCCAGGGTTGCCGGTATCACGTTCATGAAAAAGCCCGTGACCATACCCCAGAAAGCTGCATCCTTTGTGATGCGCCCGCTCCAGATACTCATCAGGCCCACCGGCCCCCAACTGGACGCGAACACTGTCCCGATGAACAGCATGAACCAGAAAATATTCGGCGGGAAAAAGTAGCAACACACCAGTATGATCAGACTGGTCATCAGCATGATTTTACGCGTCGTATTCACGGTAAGTGCCAGTGGCTTGCTGCCCATATCATTACTGACGCTGAAACCCACCAGTGACAGGAAGGTCGACGCCGATGACAAGGCAGCGGCAATGATGCCGGTCAGCAGGAAAGCGCCGAGTATTTCCGGCACCATGGTTTTAGCGGCCCATATCAGGACGGTTTCGGATGGCGTAATATCCGTTTTCGCCAAATTCACCAGGCCACCGACGCCGTAGACCAACATCTGCAGAACAATCACGCAGAAAGAGGCAAGAATGGCGGCACGCAATACAACATGTTCATCACGTGCCATCAAATGGCGGCTGGCCTGCCACGGACTGACAGCGTAGACAAGGGCCCAGGCCAGATCCATCACCACCGCCCAGATTACGTAATCCAGTGGCGTTGACCACTCGGTGCCTTCACCGATAATTCCTGTCCATGAGGCAATACCCGCCTTTTCTTCAAGACGCGTCATATCAGTGATTGAAGTGCTGATACCGCCAAAGCCATCGACGATGTACCCAACGAAAAAGACCGTCGCCACCATGAACAGAAGAAACATCAATGTGTCGGTGATAATCACACCTTTGGATCCGGAATACATCGTGAAAAGTGTGTAGCTGAACCAGGCAATGACCAGGCTGGTCACAAACGGCAGATCCGTCAGGTCGGACAGAAGAAGAGCCGCGCCTTGCGTCACGATCAATAAGTAGCCGCCCAGGCCCAGGATGATGGTAAACCCGGCAAACTGTTGTAATCGACGGCTCTGAAAACGGTGTCCAAAATAGTCAGCGACGGTTGGTGCCCGGCTGCGGCGCAAGTAGGTTCCGAAAAACAGCGCACCCAGCATATAACCCGTTACCGCAATACCCGGGAAGAGCAAATAGGCGCCAAACTGGCCATCGTAGGTAAATGCCGCCTCGCCCATAAAAATGGAAGTGCTCATGACACTGGCAACCAGGGTGCCCAGAATCAAGAGGGTAGGTGCCCGTCGCCCGGCTACAAAGTAATCGTCCAGTTTCCTGATGCTGCGCCCTGCATTAATGCCGATCACAACATACATCAGAATACTGACGCCGATCATCCCGGTAAATAAGTCCATGGTTCCCTGCCTGTGGCCCCGTGTCGTTTTATATATTGACCGGATTCGTGTGCACTATGAAGATGTCGTGGCAGATCTGCAAGGCCAGGCACGTCGGATACTTGATTTTTGCGAATTGCCATGGGAAGACGCTTGCCTGGATGACCACCACAATACCCGGCCCTGCAGCAGCTGTCATTCTGCGCTAAGATATAGTTCAAGTTTCAAGTACTGGGAACGCTTTAATGCGTGCAACTGAAATTGTCAGAAGCTATTTGGATGCGTGGAATCATCGCGATCCAAAGGGCATTGCGGATCATCTGTCCTCTGATGGTATCTATTTTGACGTCCCGGAGAACCTACAGGTTTCTCCCGACCAATTGATTGTCAGCCTTAACGATTTTTTTGCCAAATACCGACATCACTACGCGTTGACAGGGCAAGTCCTGAAAGGCAAAAACAGCATTGGATTCCAATACCGGATGTTTCCATTTGGAAATAATCAGAAAAACGGAAGAACCGTTACTTACCACGGTTCAGAGTTCATGACACTGCATGGCGATGCCGTCAAGGTGATAACCGACTACTACGATATCCCCGTCAAAACACAAACGAATAAATATGCCAAGTCCGGGTTGAGCAAGGATCACTTACGCAAGTATATGCAGCGTCTTGAACGGATCATGCAAACCAGGGAGGAGTACCTGAGACCCGATCTGACATTGCCAAAACTCGCGCAAGTTGTTGGTTGCTCGGTCAACCACTTATCCCAGGTGATCAACGCCGGCTTCGGCACCAGCTTTCTCGATTACCTGAACCGTTATCGAATTGAACACGCCAAGCAGTTACTGGCAAAAACCGGCGGGCAGAACATTGCCGTACTGCATATCGCTTTCAAGGTCGGTTTCAACTCCAACTCAGCGTTCTACGCCGCGTTTAAAAAGCATGTAGGCATGACGCCTGCCCAATACCGGCAGGCGAACTAACCTGCATATTTCACCCGTCGGTAATGAGCCTCATATTTCTAAAATCCCGTCATATTACCCTTGCGCGGACGCAATAGCTTGAATCGTTCAAAGCCGAGTGATTGCAGGTAAGCCAGGTCGAAATCGATCATACCGATCGTGTTGCGCTCTTTCATTTTCTGGGAACACTGGAAAAGACTTTCGTCACCTTCCTTGTTGGCCTTCGAAACACTCGGGTAACAGATTTTTGACGGACAGGTATAAGCACATCCGGCATTGGCGAACAGGGTAATATTTTTCTTGTTGTCGATGGCCCTGAGCAACGCCTCATCGTCGTTGGACGCCATCGGCAGGATTACGGTGTCATAGATATCAAACGCTTCATCCACCTTTTTAAGTGTGTGGATGTTCTTGATAACGCTGGCCTCCAGGCGATAGTCCGGAAAGTCACAGCGAATCCAGCCCGCCAGTTCGTCATTGGTGATGATCAGGGAATTGCCGGGGCGGTGATACTTTTCCAGGAAAGACTGGTTTTCCTCGTACTCTTGCGGCGTCGCGGTGTGGTTTCAGGAAAATTTTTCCTCGCCTACGCGCAAAGAAGACCATCGGCACACAGCTATTGTAGCGTTACGATTTGCGAGGTGTAATATGAAGACCATGAATATCAAAACCCGGCATGGCACACGGCCGGTGCTTGCAGTATCCGCGTTTATCGCCTGGAGTGTATTGATGATTGTGATTGGCAATGCCGCCGGCAGCCACACGAGTGTAAATGGTGAGCAGGTTCTCGGTATTTCACAATTACAGGCGGCTGCAACAGCAACTGCCCACAGTCAAATCGTCAGGCTGGACCGTGATCGTCTGGCAGGAAATAATCTTGGCGAGTACACGCCCTATGAGCCGGAAAGTGGCGACCTGGTAGCCCGCGGCCATGAATATTTCTATAGCACAGATCGTAATTTCGGTGTTGGCGTATGGGAAAGTAAACCCGGTAAAATGAGCTATGTCGATTTGGCTTATGACGAACTGATGTTCGTGCTCGATGGAAGCCTGGTGATGACTGACGAGTTTGGGAAAACTGAAACATTTACCCAGGGAGAAGGACTGGTATTGCCAAAGGGCTGGTCCGGCACCCTGGCGGTACCGGAGGGCGGTGTGCGCAAAATCTGGGTATCCTATATGGATGTCGACGGAAAGTAACTGACACTTCAGGAATTGAAATATCAATGGGATAAATTATGAGAACTTACGATAAATTCTATATCAATGGCCAATGGGTTGAACCGATTGGCAAGGGAACCAGCGAAGTGATCAACCCTGCAAATGGCGAAGTGTCAGCCACTGTGCCCTATGGTAATGCCGAAGATGTTGACGTCGCGGTAAGGGCAGCCAGAAATGCATTTGAGTCCTGGTCGCAAACTTCCGCGGTTCAAAGAGCAGATTTCTTGAGAAAATTGGCGGCTGAAGGTGAAAAAAGAAGCGCTGATTTGACCCGGACAATTGTCGATGAACTGGGTATGCCCATTCAAAATGCGGCCGCTTTCCAGGTGGCTCCATTGGCTGTTATTTGCGAATCTTTTGCGCAAAAAGCCGGGCAAATGGAAGAGACCAAAAAAGTTGGCAACTCGGTTATCGTTAAAGAACCGATCGGTGTTTGTGCCATGATCAACCCCTGGAATTATCCTATTTGGCAGATGATTGGAAAGGTTGCTCCTGCATTGGCAGCGGGTTGCACCATGGTGGTAAAAGCAGCCAGTCAAACGCCAAGCCACTTATTTATATTTGCCCAAATGTGTGACGCAATTGGATTGCCCGCTGGTGTATTCAATATGGTTCACGGTAGCGGCAAAGAGATTGGCGGCGCGCTCAGCTCACATCCGGATGTTGATATGGTGACGTTTACCGGATCAACTGCTGCGGGTATACAGGTATCCAACAGGGCCGCACCTGACGTTAAACGGGTTTGTCTTGAGTTGGGTGGAAAATCGCCATTTATCATTACAGAAGAGGCGGATTTGGATGCCGCAATCGATTTTGGAATCAAGGACGTCATGGTCAATACCGGTCAGACCTGTAATGCATTGACCAGGATGATTGTTCACGAATCCAGGTACGAAGAGGCGGTCAGCCTCGCCAGGTCCAAAGCAGAGGCATTGGTCGTTGGTGATCCAACCGATCCCGATGTTTTTGTAGGCCCCATGTCATCTGCCGGGCAAAAACAAACGGTCGTTGAATATATCAAGCAGGCCATATCCAACGGGGCACGTCTGGTGACAGGTGGACCCGATATGCCGGCTGGATTGACAACCGGAAATTATGTTTCCCCGACAATTTTTGCCAACGTTACAAACGACATGAAAATCGCGCAGGAAGAAGTCTTTGGACCGGTTTTGGTCATGATCAAATATTCTGCCATTGACCAGGCAATCAAAATTGCAAATGATACGCCTTACGGATTGGCCGCAGCAGTGTGGGCGGGAGATAAGGATAAGGCGACCGCGATAGCGAGAAGAATTCGGGCCGGGCAATGCGCCATCAATGGTGGTGCGCCAAATGACGAGGCGCCATTTGGTGGTTACAAGGAATCCGGAAATGGCAGGGAGTTTGGCGATGAAGGGTTACAAGAGTATTGTGAACTCAAGGCAATGCAGTATTAAGCCTGATACAAAAACCAATGAGTAACCCGGCGTCCGGGAAATGATAAGGCACTTTACTCTGACCCGGTGAAAGCTATGGAAAAGTACCTTGAAGCGTTACAAGACGCTGTAAACCGCCCACTTTGGCACGACCCGGAAATCATGCCTGAACCACTGGCGCCATTATCTTCCGATCAAAGCTGTGAACTGCTCATCGTAGGCGGTGGCTTCACCGGTCTTTGGGCTGCAATGCAAGCAAAAGAACGCAAGCCCGATGCAGATATCATACTTATTGAGCAGACCTTTGTTGGAGATGGCGCTTCCGGGCGCTGCGGTGGCTTTTTATCCACCACTTTAGCCCATGGCGAGGCCAATACTGCCTATCGCTTCGCCGCCGAGGCCGAGCGCCTGGAGGTGTTGGGCATCCAAAACATGCAAGCGTTACTCCAGACCCTCGAGCGCTACAATATCGATGCCCGTTATGAGAAAACCGGTGAAATGACCGTTGCCCTTGACCCGGTGTCAGCAAACAGACTTGAGGCGGACTACCAGGAGGCAATTGCTGCAGGTGAAGATGCCGTTTGGTTTGATAAAGATGCGGTACGTAAACAGGCGAACTCACCGACTTTTTATGCCGGTCTGTGGAAGCGTGGAGGTCAGGACGGTGTCATTGACCCGGCCCGTTTGTGCTGGGGTTTAAAAAAGGTATTGCTCAGCCAGCTTGGGGTACGAATTTTTGAGGGCACCAAACTGCTTGGTGTTGAGCCGCTTGGCAACCAAACCATGCAAGCCAACTGTGAAGGCGGCGTCATTCACAGCGATAAAATTTTGATGGCAACAAATGCTTTCACAAGCACCATTGGCAGGATTCGTCGTTCGGTGATACCTGTGTGGGATTATCAAATTGCAACCGAGCCTCTGACTGATGAGCAATTGGACCGAATCGGCTGGGGTAAAACATCACGCCACGCGCTGGCGGACTATGTCAACATGTTCCATTACTTCCGTCTGACCAAAGACAATCGTATCACCTGGGGTGGCGGTGGCGCTGTGCGTTATTATTTTAACAACGGCATCGATGATAAGTATATGGATGCCACCGCCTGTTATGAGCAGCTGGCAAGAGAGTTTTTTGCAATGTTTCCACAATTGGATGATGTCAAATTCTCCAACAAGTGGGGTGGAATTATTGCAACGTCGACACGCTTTTGTATGGTACCCGGCGTGACATATGGCGGTCGTTTGGCCTGGTCGGTTGGTTATACCGGTCACGGTGTCGGTGCTTCACGATTTGGTGCCCGTATTGGTATTGAATTGCTGGGCTATGGACCCACTGATGTAATCAAGATGCAATTTGTAACCAGGAAATCCCTGCCCTGGGCACCAGAGCCCATCCGGTGGTTTGCCGTGAGGTTCACTCAAAACGCATTGATAAGAGCCGACAGGAACGGCGGCAAACGGGGCCTGTGGCTCAGACTCCTGGATGCATTGGGATTGGGCTTTACCTGCTAAAATCAAATTCTTGTACCATAGCGTGTATGGAAAATTGGACCGAATGTGAATAATTGCGCTGCATATGCCGCGGTGCACACCAGGCACTGCCTGCCGGTGTTGCTGGGGCTTTGTTTATTGCTGGTGCACCCGTGGGCTCTCGGCGGATTGCCCGCGCTCTACGGCAAGGAGTATGTCCGCGACCCCAAGCGTTGGGAGGATGGTAGCCCACGCAGCCTGCCCGTACCACGCGCGGCGCAAAACGAGTCCGATGCCAACGCCGATAAGCGTGCCTACCTGGAACAGATACAGTTGCAGGAACGTTCAGCCGGGCCATATGCTGACGGGCTGACTGAACCTTTAACCAGCCTGGGGCGACTCTACCGTGACCAGGGCAACTATGATGCTTCACTGGGCCTGTATAAACACGCTTTGCATGTGGTAAGGGTGAATGATGGGCTTGACAGTAAGCGGCAAATTCCATTGCTGCGCGAACTGCTGGATACCTATCGACTGGCGGGTGATATGCAGGCGCTGGACGAGCGTTATGATTATTTTTTCAGGTTATACGGCAACGGTTATCCACCCTACACGCCATCGCGTCTACAAGCGAACCTGGAGTACTTGCGTTGGCAGCGGGAAGCTTTTCTCCTGCACCTGGACGGCGACCGGAAAAATCGCCTGGTGAAAATGTATCAACTCAATAAGCGCATTTTGGAATCTGCCACGCAGTCACCACAGCTTGATCCCAATGAGTATGAGCGGCTGGTTCTGAACCAGATTCTGAATCTCTACCTGGTCCAATCCGAAATTGAACCACCCGATGAGGACTACCCCTTTGGCCCAGGCAGGTCAATTTTTGCAAGTGGTTCGATCCATTCAGTTAACACACACCACTCCAACACGGAGAACGGCCTGGGCTTAAAACAGCAGCAATTGGAAGATCTAAGCAGCAGAAGTGTCTCATTGGGCCGCACCCTGTTGGAGGACTTGATTGCGCGTATCGCAACCACTGGCAACGCTTCTGAGCTCGCCAGAACCCACCTGGAACTGGGTGATTGGTTGCAATGGAACGGAAAATTCAACAGCGCACAACAGGAATATTCCAGTGTCATTCGGATATTGAAAGATGCCGGTGACACCAGCTTGCTGGAACAGTGGTTGGGTAGTCCCGTTGAATTACCCGACAATGGTGCTTTCTGGCAACCTTTCCGGGCAACTGAAAACAGCAGGCAGGTTGTGCTGACTGCGCAGTACGATGTCTCTGCACGGGGTCGCGCTAGAAAACTTCAGGTCGGTGCAGCGAAACCGGAGGACAAGGTCTTTACCGCCCGCTTGCACAGAAAACTCACGGCTACCCGTTTCCGGCCACGCTTCATAAGCGGTGCGGCAGCAGCCGTTTCCGGCGTTAGTCGTCAATACGAACTGACCGTTCACTAG
>CAZYVH010000003.1:0-8050 GCA_964650905.1 uncultured Wenzhouxiangellaceae bacterium
AAGCGCAAACGACTGAAAAAATTCACGCAGAGAAAATCCAGGAAATAAGCAGGCTATAGTTCTCTCAATGCCTGCGCAATGGGTTGGCGGGCGGCGCGTACGGCCGGAAACAGGCCACCAATCAAACCGATCAGCAAGGCAAACACAAGACCATCGATGAGCAATTTCATGTTGACGTCGAAGGCAAAGGTAATGGCGCTGAAACTGGCCCAGTTCAGTGTTGCAGCGTGGTAACCGTCAAACGCCAACCAGGCCAGGGCAGCACCCAGCAAGCCGCCCAGAAACGCCAGGAACAACGATTCACTCAAAACCGCGACCACAACCGGTCCGGTGCGAAAACCCAGTGCTCGCAACGTTGCTATTTCCCGTGCCCTGCTCGATATTGCGGTATACATGGTATTCAAGGCGCCGAACACGGCACCCAAACCCATTATCACGGCGATGATGGTACCCAGGCCAGTGATCAGGTTGTAAACCACGGACGACTGGGACGCATAATAATCGGACTCACGCATGGGTTTGACATTCAAACGGGGGTCGTTGGTCAGGGTGTCCTTGAAGCTGTCAAAGGCAGCCGCTGAATTGAGCCTGAGGTGTACGGATTGAAATGAATTACCACGCCGGTAAGCAGTTTGCAGGACCGATGCGTCCACCCAGATTTCTGATTCCGCCAGACCACCGCCCGCCTCGAACACACCCACCACCGACCATTGTTCCTGCCCTACCTGGATACGGGAACCAACATCGAGACCAACGAATTGCCTGTGGGCGCCGACGCCAACGATCACTTCATTCAGACCCCATCCGAACATGCGGCCCGAAGTCAGATGAAAATCGTCGCGTAATGCACCGGCCTGATCCTTGACACCGCGCATGGGTACGTTCGCATCGGTTCCGGTCGGGCGCATCGGCAGGTTGATAACGACAAAAAGCTCGGGCGATGCCATCACCCCGGCAGCATTTCTGGCCACACCCGGCGTCTCGGCGATCAAACGGGCGTCGTCACCCATCAAACCGCTCATCATCTCGGTATCTGAACCACTGCGCAAAACAATCGCATTTTCAGTACCTCCAGAATTGGACATGGTCTTATGCACGCCCTGGGCAATTGACAGGACCCCAACCATGACTGCGACCACGCCGGCGATACCCAGCATGGCCGCAGCTGAGGAACCCTTGCGCTGGGGCAGGGAGCGTATGCTGAATGACGATACGGCAATGATTTGTGAAAACCAGTTAAACACCACTGCTTAGCTCCAGTCTCTCATCGTCTCAGGGCATCTGCAATTTGTAGTCTTTGCGCTTGCAGTGCCGGCACAATACCTGCCAGAAAAGCCACCGCCCCGATCAACGCGAAGCCGATCAGTAATTCCGTCGTCGGCAAATAGAACACCGGGAATGAACCGTTGGTTGGATCACCCATGGAGACCAGTATCCAGGCCAGCGCCAATCCGATGGCGCCACCGACAAAAGTCAGAAACAAGGACTCACCCAACACCAGGCCAAGCACACCCCGGTCGGTAAAACCGAGTGCCTTCAGAACGGCCAGTTCGCTGGTTCGTTCCCGAACGGCATAGGCCATGGTGTTGCCTGCCACCAGCAAGAGGGTGAAAAACACCGCTGCCATGATGGACATGATGATGAACCCAATATTACCTATCTGGTTGGCAAACCCCTGCACGAACGCACCTTCGGGTTCGGTCTTTGTTTCCACCTTGGAATTGGCAAACTCGCGGTCAATGGCGCGCGCAATTTCGGCTGCATGATCCGGATCTCCGACACGTACGGTGTACCAGCCAACCTGCCCGCTGCCACCGGCGCGGGTTTCGTCAAAAAAATCATAGCGAAAAAAGAACTGGCTGGTATCGGTGCCTTTTTCCTTGCCGTCATAAATACCAACCAGGTCGAATTCCCAGGTTCTGCCACCATCTTTTTTGGTCCAGATGGTGGCGTTGATGGGAATACGGTCCCCAATTTTCCAGCCGAAACGCTCGGCCAGGCCACGTCCAGCGATGGCCCCGCTGCGTGTCGCCAACCAGTCTGACTTTTGCTGGTCAGGGATGATAAATTCGGGAAACATATCGAACAGGTCCTGCGGCACGACAGCCATCTGGGCGAAGAAATTTTTTGGTTCCTGGTAAATCCCGCCAAACCAGGTGGAGTGTGCGGCACCCAGAACACCTTTTATTCGTTCAATCTTCGCCTCGTAACTCTGTGGCAGCAACTGGATGATGGAAACCTTGTGACGTACGATCAGGCGGTCCGCGCCCGCGACCTCCACACCCACATCAAACGCCTGTCGTATGGCTGCCAGGTAGCCGAATAAAACGAAGGCCACCACGATTGACAGCAGCGTCAGACTCGTACGTATTTTCTTGCGTTTGAGTGCGCTGAAAATAAGATAAAAATATTTCACGAGCGTATCATCAGTCAACCGGCTCAGTGCTTAGCTGGCCTTTGTTTAAATACAGGGTTCTGCCGGCACGCGCTGCCGCGTGGTTATCGTGGGTCACCATGATAATGGTTTTTCCCTGGTCTTTATTCAGGGCCTGCAACAGGTCCAGGACCGCGTCCCCGGATTTGCGGTCGAGGTCACCGGTGGGTTCATCACAGAGCAGCAGGGTAGGGTCGGTCACAATCGCACGTGCGATGCCGGTGCGCTGCTGTTCACCACCGGACATCTGGCGCGGGTAGTGCCTTGTCCGGTGCGACAGCCCGACAACATCCAGCGCAATGCTTGCACGTTTTTTACGTTCCGCCCTGGAGAGGTTGGTCAGCAGCAGGGGTAATTCAACATTCTTCTGTGCGTTCAGTACTGGTATCAGGTTGTAAAATTGAAATACCAGGCCAACGTGACGGGCCCGCCAGACAGCCAGTTTTCGATTGGACAGTTTGTCGATCCGTAAGCCACCCACCTCCACCGCGCCTTCGGATGGATGATCGAGACCGCCGATCAGATTCAGCAGTGTGGATTTGCCCGAACCGGAAGGGCCCATCAGCGCCAGAAATTCACCGCCGGGTATTTCAAGGTCCAGACCACCCAGGACGTGGATTAACTCTGAACCACGATTGAAGAGCTTGTCGACACCTCTGATATTGACCAGGTATTCATGCTTATTGTTTTCGGTCATTCACTCGTATCCTTTACCATGGCGCCATTTTCAAGACCAGCCGGCGCATTGATTATGACCCTGTCACCACCTGCCAGGCCTGCTGAAATCATGACGTCGTTGCCACGTTCCCCTGCAACGGTGACAGCACGTTGTTCAATCGCACCATCTACGACCCGCCAAACAAAGGTCCTGCGATCTTCGTGCCGGAGCGCTGCCTGGGAAACAAGTATGCTTGCAGGTGTAGCCGATGCCCCGGATTCATTCTGGAATGCGACCTTGACACCCATATCCGGCAGAATCCGTGAATCCAGGCTATCGAAGCCAACCCGCACTTCCACGGTAGCCCGTTGCCGGTCAGCCGTGGGTATGATTGCGATGACTCGGCATGGTATCTTCCAATCCGGGTAAGCGTCCAGTGTGGCGACCACCTTCTGGCCGGCTGCGACCCGGTGAATGTAAGCCTCGTTAACATCAATCTCGATTTCCAGAGAGTCCATGTCAACGACAGTTCCGATACCCGTACGGGTGAATCCGCCACCGGCTGAATTGGGCGAAATCATTTCCCCGGGTTGGGCGTTTTTGGCCACCACGATGCCCGAAAACGGTGCGCGTATGATGGTATCTTCCAGTTGCTGGCGATAGACGTCCAGCTGTTTCTCGGCAACCTGCATGTCTGCCTGTTTGCTTTCAAGTTGAGCTTCCAGGGCCTCAAATGCCGCCCTCGCACGGTCCATATCAGCCTCGCTGGCGAGTTGACGTTTCACCAGGTTCTCGGTTCTGTCAAAGTTGGCGCGTGCCTCGCGCAATAATGCTTCGGTTTCCTTGCGTGCGGTTTTTGCGGCATTCAGTTGCGCTAACGCCAGGGCATTAAGGGTGGCAATGTTGGAACTGTCCAGACGTGCCAGGACCTGTCCTTTTTCGACCCGCGTGCCTTCTTCAATCAGCACGTCCATGACCTTGCCCGTGAACTTGGAAGACACCGTGGCCTGGCGCCGCGCGGTCACGTACCCTGAGGCGTTCAATACCGTGTTGGCTGCCTGGCCACTCACCTCGCGCACCCGCGTCGTGCTAACTTCAATAGCGGCAGGTGCTTTTTTTAACCACCAGACACCTGCGAGCAGCAAAGCGATAAACACGCATGCCGGTACGATCCAGCGCCGTGAACCGTGCGCTGAGTCCGGGTCTCGTTCAATTCTTAACTGCTCAAGCTTGTCGGTCTGCATTGGCTAAGCAAAAATCACTCAGGAGCTTTCCAGGATTGCGCACACACCCATACCACCCGCGGTACAGATGGAAACCAGACCTCGTCCTGAACCCTTGTCTGCCAAAAGTTGTGCCAGCGTTGATAGAATTCGGGCGCCGGTCGCGGCAAAGGGGTGACCCATCGCCAGGCTACCGCCGTTGACGTTCAGACGCGTACGGTCAATGCTTCCCAATGGCTGATCAAGACCCAGACGCTCGCGGCAGTAATTTTCCGACTCCCAGGCCTTGAGTGTACACAACACCTGTGCGGCAAAGGCTTCGTGAATTTCGTAAAAATCAAAGTCCTGCAAACCCAGGCCGTTGCGCTGCAGCAATTCAGCCACGGCCACGGTGGGGGCCATTAGCAGACCTTCATCATTGACAAAATCAACGGCTGCCGAACGACCGCACGTGAGGTACGCCTGCACCGGTAATTTGTGTTCCTCGGCCCACGCCTGCGAACACAAAAGTACAGCAGCGGCGCCATCGGTGAGCGGTGTGCTGTTGCCAGCGGTCAGGGTGGCTTTGGGGCCCTTGTCAAATACGGTTCTCAAACCGGCCAATTTCTCGATACTGCTGTCGGGCCGCATATTGTTGTCACGGCTAACCCCGCTCCAGGGTGTTACCAGCTTGTCAAAGAAACCGGCGTCATAGGCTGCGGCGGCTTGCTGGTGGCTGCTGAGTGTCAGCTCATCCTGTTCTGCGCGGCCGATATCCCATTCCTGCGCCATGCGTTCGCAATGCTGGCCCATCGACAGACCGGTACGGGCCTCACCATTGGTTGGAGAAACTGGTTTGAGCTCCGCAGGTCTGAAACCTTTGAACGCAAGCAGCTTCTGTTGCATGCTGCGGGCCTGGCTCAAATGGATCAGGCGCCGGGCGATTTTTTTTCCAAATACGATGGGTGCGTCCGATGTCGTATCGGAACCGGCTGCGATACCACAGTCGATCTGACCACTCGATATTTTTGCTGCAAGGATCAGTGCAGCCTGCAAACTGGTGCCACAGGCCTGCTGCAAGGTGATGGCCGGCGTCAGTGGAGATAGCTCGCTGGATAATACCGCCTCGCGGGCAAGGTTGAAGTCCTTGGCATGATTGATAACCGCACCGGCCAGTACTTCATCGAGTTGTACACCCGCCAGACCGAAACGATCAACCACACCGTTGAGTGTTGCTGAGAGCATATCCAGATTGCTCTTTTCTGCATAAACGGTGTTTGAACGGCAAAATGGTATACGGCTGCCGCCTGCGATAACGACTCTGCGCAGCGCCTCAGTCATGGTTCTTCTCCTGTTGCTGCAAGTAGTGCAATGGACCGCCACGGAATGGCGCAAAGCCGGTACCGAATATCATACCGGCATCCAGAACATCAGCGTCCGCAACAATGCCGTCGGCCAGTGCACTTTCGCAGGCGTCAAAATAGGGTTGCATTAACTCGTTACCAATATCATCAATGGCGAAGCGCCCAGCATCGAAATCCACGCGCTTCGGCTTGCCTTTTTCCCAATGGTAAAAGCCTTCGCCGGTTTTTTTTCCCAACAGACCACCATCGACTTTCATCTGCAGCAATTCCGCTTCTTTGACGCTGGCCTCGCCACCCAGCATGGTGACGACCTTCAAACAGACATCCAGACCGACGGTATCGGCCAGTTCAACCGGGCCCATCGGCATGCCAAACGATTTCGCCGCCTTGTCCAGTACTTCAATCGGTATGCTTCTGTCCAGGTGCAACTGCATGGCCTTGGCCATGTAGGCCGACAATACGCGGTTGACCAGGAAGCCCGGTGTACTTTTAACCGGTAGTGGGAAACGATTGATCCGGCCGCAGAAGGCGGCACCCCGCGCAACTTGCGTCTTGAAGGTATTAGCATCGTGCACCACCTCGACCAATGGCATCTTTGCCACCGGGTTAAAGAAATGAATACCGATCAGGCGTTGTGGCCTCTTCAGCACGGATGACAGATCAGCCAGCGGAATTGCGGAGGTGTTGGTGGCCAGCACCGCGTCTTTCTTCATCTGTGGTTCAATCACCTTGAACAGATCCCGCTTGGCCTGTGTATCTTCGAAGATGGCTTCGATGATGACATCGGCCTTGCTCACACCTTTAGCTTCAACATCGGGCAACAAACGGCTGATGGCACCCATAACCTTGTGCGGGTCCCTGAGTTTTTTTCTGAAAAGGGCCTTGGCGCGTGCAAGTGCCGGCACAATATATTTCATCTCACGGTCCTGCAGGGTCACTTCAAGCCCCTGCAAGGTGCACCACGCCGCGATGTCACCACCCATTACACCCGCGCCGATCACGTGCACCCGGCGGACCTTGAAGTCAGACTTTTTGCCAATGGCTTTCAGACGTTCCATCAGACCAAAAACCCGGCGCAGATTTTTTGAGGTATCACCGACCAACAGTTGGCCGACACGCCCGGCCTCCTCCACCATCATGCGCTGCGGGTCATCGCCAAACTGCTCCCAGGCATCAATGAGTTCGTAGGGCGCCGGGTAGTGTTTTGGGTTGGCTTTTGCCGACACCTGTTTACGCATCATGCGTGCCAGCAATGACCGTACGGGGAGAAGGTTTTGCAAGCGCAGCCATTGGCCGGGTTTGCGGCTTTTGCGTTGTTGTTTGATGGCGCGTCGCGCTGCCCAACGCAGAGAGCCATGTGGTCCGACCAGTTCATCGACCAGACCCATGGCGCGGGCAGCGCCTGGCCGCAGGTTGCGGCTTGACAGCATCAATGACATGGCCCGCGAGGCGCCTAGCTGCTGTACACTGCGTGCACTACCGCCAAAACCGGGGTATATACCCAGCTTGATTTCAGGAAACCCAAGACGTGTATGCTCACAATCGCTGGCAATACGGTAGTTTAATGTCAGAGCCAGTTCCAGGCCTCCGCCCAGGCAAACCCCGTCGATCGTGGCGACCGTCGGGAAGGGTAAGGCCTCGATACGATTGAATAGACGGTGAACCCGGTTAATGCCCTCGGTGGCCACCTCTGCATCATCGTAGGCATCAAATTCCCGTACATCGGCACCGACGATGAATGAACCGGTCTTGCCTGATTGCAATACCATCCCCGCTGGCGGATCGGCCTCCATTGCCGTAACAATGTCCTCCATCTCACTGAGCAGTGCCAGCGAAAGGCTGTTGACGCGCTCATCCGCGCGGTCAATGGTCAGCCATAATACCTTGTCGATATCGGTTGCAAGCTTCCAGTGTTGATAGTGTTTCGCGCTCATTGAGGACTCCGCGTTTGTTGTGTACCCAATCCGAAAAGATGAGGGCAAATGAACGACATGCAAGTAGGGATCATGGCAGCCGGAATCCCAATCTTCTCAACAATTCCGCAGTTTTTATCAGCGGCAGACCGATCAATGCACTTGGATCCTCGCTCAGGATACTATCAAATAAGACAATACCCAATGACTCTGCCTTGAAGGCACCCGCACAATCATAGGGTTTCTCCTCAAGCAGGTAGCGTTCGATTTCCGCAGCCTCGAGTGTCCGGAAGACGACCCGGGTGCTATCGGTGTACTGTTCTGAGAAATGGGTATCCAGACATTGCACCGAGACACAGGTCAGAAATTCAACCTCGCCACCGCTGAACGCCGCCAGTTGCTTTGCCGCCGCCACATGATCACCGGGTTTGCCGACAACGTTCTGCTCAAAAACGGCAACCTGGTCAGAGCCAATGACG
>CAZYVH010000003.1:8150-12676 GCA_964650905.1 uncultured Wenzhouxiangellaceae bacterium
ATATGGTCGCGGTGACCACGGTTGTTGGAATTGTGAAGCTATGTCACGGGAATATCCAGACTGGATTTCGCCTGAGAGGGCAGCAGAAGGTAAACGGGTTTTCGGTGGTACAGTGCCATTTTCCCGTATGCGGAGGCTCGCACCGTTACTGGTGACAGACGCCGGTGAAGCCAGCTTTACCGCAAGTTTTGCTTATGATGTCGATCGCCGCGTCATGATCGACCTGCTGGTGGAAGCTTCACTGCCACTTGTTTGCCAGGCCAGCCTGGAGGTTTACGATGAGTCGGTGAAACGTCGCAGTGAACTGGCTGTCATAGCACACGATAACGAGCAAGCCAGGTTGCCGGAGAATTACGAGGCAGTCAAAACAGACAATGGACGGTTGGCGATAGCCAGCCTGGTGGAAGACGAACTTCTGCTTGGAGTCCCGGACTTTCCACGCAAACCCGGTTTGCAGAAGATTAGGTATTTGAGTGTCAGCGGGGTAGCGGAAAATGATAATCCGCAAACCGGTGTCGAAAAAAACCCGTTTTCCGCTTTGCAGAACTTGCTGAAGCGGGATGAGAAACTTTGAATTTAACATTGATCCAGGAGTAAACAGTCATGGCTGTACAAAAGAGCCGAAAAACCCCTTCACGACGCGGTATGCGGCGTTCGCATGATGCCTTGCAAGCACCGACCCTGTCCGTCGATCCGACCACCGGTGAAACGCATTTACGCCACCATGTCAGTCCGGAGGGCTATTACAAAGGCCGTAAGGTTATCGATTCACCGGTCGTCGAATTCGACGACGAGGAATGAGCTCTCAGCTTGCTTAATGGTGCGCTTTAATTGCGCTTGCGAGGTGTCGTTGTGAAGACCAAGGCAGTGCTGGTCGCAATGCCAGGTGCAACACGATAGTTGAAGCTGCGCTGGAACCCCGGGGCAGATTCCATGACTGATCATTCAGTGATCTATGACCACTACACTGAGGTAGACGTGTGAATTATTCAAAAATAGCAGGAACAGGCAGCTACGTTCCGGAAAAAATCATCACCAATGCGGACCTGGAAAAAATGATCGATACCACCGATCAGTGGATACAGGAGCGTACTGGTATCAGGGAACGTCGTGTCGCGAGGGATGATGAGACCTCCTGCGATATGGCTTTTGTGGCCGCACAACGGGCCATGAAAAGCGCCGGGGTTGAGGCCGCGGACATCGACCTGCTGGTCTTGGGTACAACGACCCCGGACCTGGTATTTCCAAGTACAGCCTGTCTGTTGCAGGCGCGACTCGGACTGGGTGACTGTGGCGCCATGGATGTCAATGCTGCCTGTTCAGGGTTTATGTACGCTCTGTCAATTGCCGATAAGTACATACGTTGTGGTGATGCAAAAAAGGCATTGGTCGTTGGTGTGGATAAATTAACGGCGATGCTTGATTGGGAAGACCGTGGTACGGCAGTTCTGTTTGCCGATGGGTCCGGTGCGGTCGTACTCGAGGCATCGGCTGAACCGGGTATTCTGTCCACTCACATCCACGCTGCCGGCAGACACAGTGGTTTGCTCGGGGTGGACGTTGGCGTGAGCACCGGCTTCAAGGCAGAAAAAAACGGTGGTGTAAAGATCAAAATGAAGGGCAATGAGGTATTCAAGGTTGCCGTGCGCACCTTGGGTCGGATCGTGGATGAAACCCTTGAGCACAACCAGATGAGTAAAGCCGACCTGGACTGGCTGATTCCTCATCAGGCCAATTACCGAATTATCACTGCAACCGCCAAAAAACTGCGTATGACAATGGATCAGGTGATCATTACCGTCGACAAATATGGCAATACTTCGGCGGGTTCCGTGCCCATGGCGCTGGACTATGCGATCCGGTCCGGCAAGGTCAAACGTGGCGAAATGCTGATGCTGGAAGCATTTGGTGGTGGATTTACCTGGGCTTCAGCGCTTATCAAATATTGACGGGCGCTCACTGTAGCGTCTGTCAACAGGATTAATGATGGGTAAAACCGCATTCTTATTCCCCGGCCAAGGGTCCCAGAGCGTGGGCATGATGTCTGACCTGGCCGTGGGTTTCGAACTTGTAAAATCAACGTTTAATGAAGCATCCGGAGTTTTGGGCTTTGACCTCTGGGCACTTGTTGCAAATGGTCCTGCGGAGAAACTTGACAGGACCGACCTTACACAACCGGTGATGCTTGTAGCGGGTGTTGCAAGCTGGCGTTGCTGGCAGATGGCGGGCGGTGTACAACCCGATTTTTTTGCCGGTCACAGTCTCGGAGAATATACGGCGCTGGTGGCGGCGGGTGTGATGCAATTTGAAGATGCTGTTGCAATTGTTGCTGAACGCGGTCGTCTGATGAGCAAAGCGACGCCCGCCGGTACGGGTTCGATGGCGGCCGTTCTCGGTCTTGAAGAACAACAACTGAACCAGATTTGTAGCAAGGTAGCACATGGTGACACAGTCGCCTGCGCCAATTTCAATGCACCCGGTCAAGTGGTTATTTCGGGTCACAAAAGTGCCGTTGAGAGGGCGGCTGAAATGGCCAAAAAAGTGGGTGCACGACGTGTGTTGCCTTTGCCTGTCAGTGTGCCGTGCCACTGCTCACTGATGAAGCCGGCGGCGGCAAAATTGCAGGAGATCTTGCTCGCAACACATTTTTCAGAAGGTCGAGTACCGGTGATTCAAAATGCGGACGCGTGTGCTTACACCGATGCGGAACAGATCAGGGAGGCGCTGGGACGGCAATTGTGGCAACCTGTGCGCTGGACTGAAACCATACACGTGTTGCTGGATGCCGGTGTGGATCATTTTACAGAATGTGGTCCCGGCAAGGTTCTGGCCGGTCTCAACCGCCGGATCAGCAGGCGCTCGGCGATCAACGCGCTGACGAGCGTTGAAGCCCTGCATTTAGCACTCGGTAACGAGGAAGATGATGAGCAATGATTTACAGGGCCAGGTCGCGCTGGTGACCGGCGCGAGCAGAGGAATAGGAGCCGCCATAGCCGCGCACCTGGTTGCCCGGGGCGCGTGTGTGTTTGGCACGGCCACATCTGGCGAAGGCGCTGCGGCCATCAGCAATCGTGGTATCGACCATCTGACGGGTTTGTCACTTGATGTCAATGAGGTTGATGGAATCACGGGCGTGCTGAAGGAGGTCTCTGCACAGGCCGGTGCGCCGACTATCCTGGTGAATAATGCGGGTATCACACGTGACCAGCTATTGATGCGTATGCAGGAAAAGGACTGGGACGCAGTTCTCAATACAGACCTGCGTTCCGTTTACAGGTTATCCAAGGCCTGTCTCAGGGGTATGATGAAGGCGCGTCACGGCAGGATTATCAATATTGCATCGGTGATAGGCTCCATGGGCAATGCAGGCCAGGCGAACTATGCGGCTGCGAAAGCCGGTATAATGGGTTTTACTCGTTCCCTGGCCCGCGAAGTGGGCTCACGAAACATAACAGTAAACGTGGTCGCACCAGGGTTTATTGATACAGACATGACCCGTGAGCTGCATAAAGACCAGCGTCAGGCTATGCTTGAGGATATCCCCCTTGCCCGTCTTGGCGAGCCTAAAGATGTTGCCGCTGCAGTCGGTTTTCTTGCTTCAGAGTGTGCCTCCTATATCACTGGTCAGACACTACATGTCAATGGCGGTATGTACGTGACCTGAGGGAGCTGGGAAATTTATTGGAGCGTTGTCAAAAAAACATGCGACGGCGAATAGTAGTAAACTGGCGAACGGACCGCATTTTCTTTAAAATTGCGTTTCTGTGTCACACTTGAAGGAATGATTAAAAAATGAGTAGCATTGAAGAACGCGTGCAAAAAATCGTAGTGGAGCAACTGGGTGTTAAAGAAGAGGAAGTGACCCCGAACGCTTCCTTTGTTGACGATCTTGGCGCGGATTCACTGGACACCGTTGAACTGGTTATGGCACTCGAAGAGGAGTTTGAGTGTGAGATACCCGATGAAGAAGCGGAAAAAATCACCAGTGTTCAGCAGGCCATTGATTATATCAATTCAACCAAAAGCTGAAATTAAAATTATGAAATGAATCACAACGGCCGGCAATTTGCCGGCCGTCGTTCTTTTCTGTTAATCATTATCGAGGTTTCTTAAATGTCGCAACGTCGCGTTGTTGTGAGCGGTATGGGTATCATCTCGCCGGTGGGTAGCACTATCGATTCTGCCTGGGATTCAATATCCAATGGCCGTAGTGGCATTGATCTGGTCACCGAATTTGACGTATCCCTCCTGAAAACGCGGATTGGCGGTGAGGTCATCAATTTTGATGCTGGTAAATACCTCATGGCGCGAGATTGTAAACGTATGGACAAGTTTGTCCATTATGGTTATGCGGCGGCCGTCGAGGCATTGGAAGATGCTGGACTGGCCGATCAAGAGAGCCGAAGTGACTCCGAGCGTATAGGCTGTGCGATCGGAGCGGGTATTGGCGGTCTTGCAACCATAGAGAGCGCCACTGAAGCCTATTTAAAGGGTGGGCCACGCAAGGTGGGTCCATTTTTTATTCC
>CAZYVH010000003.1:12776-18129 GCA_964650905.1 uncultured Wenzhouxiangellaceae bacterium
CCACAGGATGTTGACTACATCAATGCACATGGCACTTCCACCCCTCTGGGTGACGTTGCGGAAACCATTGCGGTAAAGACCAGCTTTGGTGATCACGCCCATCAACTGGCGGTTAGTTCAACCAAGTCAATGACCGGCCACCTGCTGGGTGCTGCTGGTGGTGTTGAAGCCATATTTACACTGCTTGCCATACGCGACAATCTGCTGCCACCCACGATCAATCTTGGCAGACCCGGTGAAGGTTGTGACCTGGATTACGTACCCAATGAGGCGCGCGAGCAAAAAGTCGACATTGCGATATCCAACTCTTTTGGATTTGGTGGTACCAACGGTAGCCTGGTATTCCGAAAATTTGTTTAGCCTGTCTTGTATTGTGCAACGCTAGAAAGTGAATATGATCTACTCAGTATCGCAGTAGCGCTACCCGACGTTTATCCCTACCTGCTTGACACTGCCGCACCCGTGCCCGGTGAACATTGCAGCCTGTTGTTGCGAAGTACGGCTGAGCAGTTATGCCTGCATGCAGATGGCACACTTGCGGGACCCGGTCACGGTGAGGGTTTTCTCAATCGTCTGAATGACTGGTATCTCAGGGTGAGGTGTGTAGCTCAAGGAGACAGTCGTTGGCCCTTTGCAGGTGGCTGGTTTGTTTTTCTGGGCTATGAACTGGCCGCTGAAGTCGAGCCCGTGGTTTATTTTCCGTCTGCAGACGGCGACTTTCCTGTGGCGTTTGCAAGTCGCTGTCCTGCAGCTATTTATACAAATCCACACAGTCCTGGAAAACTCCACCTGGTCGCCGAAAGCGAGTCCTTGTTGCAGGCAATGCAGGGCGAGCTAAGGGCTTTGACGGGGCTAAGGCATGATTGCCAGACAACGCTTTGCAGTGTTACTGAAGAGCCGCCTGGAGTCTTCAGGGATGCCATTGAACGTGTCCACGAATATATCCTTGATGGTGATGTTTTTCAGGTCAACCTGTCACGTGGATGGCAAGGACTGTTTGCTGAGCCAGTGGATGCTGCAGCACTCTATCGTGCCCTGTGCCGCTGCAACCCCGCACCTTTCGCCGGGATGGTGAGATGGGGTGAACACGTATTACTGAGTTCTTCGCCGGAACGCCTGGTACGCATGAATGACGGCCTGGTCAATTCCAGACCCATAGCTGGCACCCATCCGCGTGGCATTGACAGCGATACGGACCAGACACTGAGCCGACAAATGATTGCCCACCCAAAGGAGCGCGCAGAACATATCATGCTGATCGACCTGGAGCGTAATGATCTCGGGCGGGTGTGTGTCACAGGTAGCGTGGAGGTTTCTGAGCTGATGGTTGTCGAAAGCTATGAACACGTTCATCATATTGTCTCAAACGTGCGTGGCCGGTTGCGACAGGACGTCACGCCGGTTGATGTCATCCGGGCCGTGTTCCCGGGCGGTACCATCACCGGTTGTCCGAAAGTACGTTGCATGGAGATCATTGCGGAGCTTGAGCGTAAGGGACGTGGTTTCTATACTGGTTCCATGGGTTACCTGGGCGTGGATGGCGGCATGGATCTGAACATATTAATTCGTTCAATGATGGTACATGGGAGGCGGCTGACTTTTCGCACCGGAGCGGGTATTGTCGCGGACTCCAACCCCGAAAGTGAAGTGTCCGAGACCCGCGACAAGGCGCGTGGCCTGTTGCTTGCGTTGGGGCAGAACAGTGCTTGATTGCCTGGTCAATGGCGAAATATCCAGCTTGCTGACAACCAGTAGTCGTGGTGTCAACTATGGTGACGGTCTGTTCGAAACACTGGTAGTGGACCATGGCCGCCCGCTTAACTGGCAGGCACACATGGAACGATTCGCCGAGGGTTGTGAACGACTGGGTATCAATATGCCACCACAGGCGTTGTTATTGCGCGAGGTAAAGACGGTGAGTGCCCTGGGTCGCAAGCTCGTGGTAAAGATTGTACTGGTTCGCAACGGTGAGGCACGCGGTTATGCCCCAGCACATGACAGTGACTGTGCACGAATCGTCAGTAGTCACATTTTTCCAGAAGACATTGAAGCTGTTTGTCGCAAGGGCATCAGTGTAAAAATTTGCGCACTCAGGCTCGCGACCCAACCGGCCCTGGGGGGGGTCAAGCACCTTAACCGGCTTGAACAGGTGCTGGCGAGTGTGGAAATACAAGATCAGGATGTTGACGAGGGGTTGTTGCTGGATCGTGAGGAACACCTTGTCAGTGCGATTTCTGCAAATATTTTTCTGGTCATGGAAGGGCGTCTGCTGACACCGAGACTGGATCGCTGTGGGGTGCGTGGGATAACCCGCAGACAGATACTGTCCGCCTATAAAGCCCATTGCGAGCAACGTCGTGTGCATGTGGAAATACTGCCCGATGTTGATGAAATATTTATTTGCAATTCGGTACGTGGCATCGTCCCGGTTACCATGGTTGACGACCTGAGCTATCCGATCGGCCCGTTGACCAGAGAGTTACAAGGCTGGTTTGAAGCCAGTACCAAAGCATGAGACGGCTGTTATCGATAATTTTTATCCTGTCATTGTTAGCGGGATTCACTGTGTTTGGCGCGTCACAGCAATACCAGCGATTTCTACAAACGCCACTGAAGATTACCGGTAGTTCCAGGGCGCTGGTGGTCGAACGGGGTGCCAGTTTGCGCAAGCTGGTGAATGAACTGGAAAGACGTGGTGCCACGCAAATGGACTGGCGCTGGCGCGTGCTGGGTCGTCTTAAGCCAACAACCATCAGGACCGGTGAATATGCGCTGCGTCACGGTATGCTACCCATGGACTTGTTACAGCTACTGGCATCCGGAAAAGTCATTAGCTACCGCTTCACCATCGTTGAGGGCTGGAACGTACAGCAATTGCTCAGTGCCATGTCCGCAGACGGGGTACTGGTGCAGACCTTGCATGGTGCAGACGATTTGCCGGGACGTGCAGGTCTGCCTGAGGGCAACCCGGAAGGCTGGTTCCTGCCCGAAACCTATGTCTATGAGCGGGGTGACAGTGATATCGAATTACTACAACGCGCTTATCGTGCCATGCAAAAAGCACTCGCCGAAACCTGGGCGGGCAGGGCGGACACGCTGCCCTACGAGACGGCCAATGAAATGCTGGTCATGGCGTCCATCATTGAAAAGGAGACTTCGCTTCCGGGCGAGCGAGCTGACATTGCCGGTGTCTTAGTCAGGCGTTTGCAAAAAAGCTGGCGTCTGGAAACCGATCCGACCGTCATTTATGGTATGGGTGAAGCTTACCAGGGTAATATCCGTCGCCAGGATTTGAAAAAGGACACGCCCTACAATACCTATACGCGCCAGGGTTTGCCGCCGACGCCCATTGCCTTACCGGGTATGGCATCATTGCAGGCTGCAGCGCATCCGGCATTGGGTGAAGCGATGTTTTTTGTTGCCGATGGCAAGGGTGGTCATACCTTTTCCAATTCTCTGGATGCGCATAATGCAGCGGTAAAAAGGATGCTCCGTAAGCAACAGACTGACAAATCGCAAACAACAACGGGTAAAGAGGAGCAGAAGCATTGAAGAAGGGTGTATTCATCACCCTTGAAGGTGGCGAAGGTGCTGGTAAAAGCACGCAGCATACGCGTATGGTCCAGTGGCTCAAGGCGCGTGGCAAAGACGTTGTTGAAGCCCGTGAACCTGGCGGTACCGTGGTCTCTGAGCAGATACGCCAGACCTTACTCGACACCCGCAATGCCGGTCTGGGAGCCATGACCGAGTTGTTGTTGATGTTTGCGGCCCGTTCGCAGTTACTCGAGGAGCTGATACGACCGGCACTGGCCATGGGCAAAGTTGTGATCAGTGACCGCTTTACCGATGCCAGTTATGCCTACCAGGGGGGTGGACGGCAATTGGGCGCCAGGCGTGTGGCCGTTCTGGAGCAATTGGTCCATTCAGACCTGCAGCCCGATCTGACACTGTTGTTCGATGTGCCCGTGGAGCAGGGTATGTCAAGGGTCAATGGGCGTGGTGAGACGGACCGTTTCGAGCGTGAATCCCTGTTGTTTTTTGAACGTGTCAGGGCCGCCTATCTCGAGCGTGTCCGTTCTGACCCGAAGCGTTTTTGTGTGATCGACGCCAGTTGTGAAGAACAACAGGTCTGGCAGCAGGTGAAGGCAGCATTGTTGCGGTGCACACGTCTGTGAACGAACCTGCATCAAATTTGCCCTGGCTGGCAGAGCACTGGGCATTTTTTGTCCAGCGTTTACAACAGGGCCGTTTGCCGCACGCCCTGATGATCGAGGGCCCCGGTGGGGTCGGCAAACAACACCTGTCCCAGGCTATGGTGGCCAGGCTGTTATGCAATGACCACCAGCTACAGGCCTGCGGTGTCTGCCGTTCGTGCAAATTATTCGCAGGTGGAGCCCACCCTGATTGTTTTGACCTAAGCCCTGAAGAAGACACCAGCGTTGTCAAGGTGGACCAGGTCCGCGACCTGCTCGCTTCATTAAACCTGACGACGTCTGTCTCCGAACGAAAAGTTGTCCGTATTAATCCCGCAGACGGTATGAACGCAGCCGCTGCCAACGCTCTGCTCAAGAGTCTTGAAGAACCCAATGGAAATGCAGTGCTCATTCTCATCAGCAGTGACCCCGCGCGACTACCTGTGACCATACGCAGTCGCTGCCAGTCCATTGCCCTCGCATTGCCTGACAGGGCTATATCAGCAGCGTGGCTGGCCACGGTCAGTGACCGGTCAGCAGAAGATATCAGCCTCGCACTGGCAGCGGCCGGTGGCAGTCCACTACGCGCGCAACGGTACCTTGAGTCGCCTGCGCTGAGTGGTTACGCCGAGGTCTGCGATTCTCTGGCGAAGCTGCTTGAAGGTCCTGCTGCAGTTTCGCTCATCAGTAGCCTGCTGCAGGAACATGACGCAGACGACCTTTGGCGCTGGCTTTCCATCTGTTGCAGCGAGGCGGTTAAATCGGTGCTGGCCGGCTTCGTTGTAGAATGGTTGCCAGACAATGTCCCATTGCAGGCAAGCAAACTACTGGGCTTGCAAAAACAGGCGGACATCAACCGCAAACTGGCAGCTACACCGTTGCGGGGGGACTTGCTTGTACAGGATTGGCTAATAGAATGGGCCATGCAGGGACTTTGAGACATGCAATTAACGAACCGGTTAAAACCAGAATCAAATGATCATACGAATAGTCAAAATGGAATTCAAAGAAGATCGAATAGCTGATTTTTTGAATATCTTTGCCACCAGCAGAGATGAGATAAAATCATTTCCAGGCTGTATGCACCTTCAGCTTTTACAAGGTGAATCAGACTCCAGTGTTTTCTTCACGTATTCTCATTGGCGCGAAGAAAAAGATTT
>CAZYVH010000003.1:18229-80073 GCA_964650905.1 uncultured Wenzhouxiangellaceae bacterium
TTATGGGCTGGGTTGGTGCGGCTCTTTGTAATGGAGATATACGGGCTAAAGCGATGACAGACTTTCCCCAAAAAACGCTGGATGACTGGCAGGCGCTAGCCAGCAAAGAGTGCAAAGGCAAACCGGTAGATGAGTTGACGTGGCATACGCCAGAGGGCATCGATGTCAAGCCATTGTACTGTGCCGAAGACCTCGAAGGCCTGCACTATTTGAGTTCGCTGCCTGGTACGCCACCCTATGTGCGTGGACCCAAGGCGACCATGTATGCGGGTCGTGGGTGGACCGTGCGCCAGTATGCCGGGTTTTCCACGGCCGAGGAATCCAACGCTTTCTACCGCAAGAACCTCGCAGCGGGGCAGACCGGTCTGTCGGTGGCTTTCGATCTCGCCACCCATCGTGGTTACGACTCGGACCATCCGCGGGTACTGGGTGATGTTGGCAAGGCGGGCGTGGCTATCGACAGTGTTGCGGATATGAAAATCCTCTTCGATGGTATCCCACTGGACAAGATGTCAGTTTCGATGACCATGAATGGTGCGGTATTGCCAGTTATGGCAATGTATATTGTCGCTGCCGAAGAACAAGGTGTTCCACCCGAGAAACTGGCAGGAACCCTGCAAAACGATATCCTCAAGGAGTTCATGGTTCGCAATACTTATATTTATCCACCCGCTCCATCCATGCGGATCGTAGCGGATATTATCGCCTACACCTCCGCCAATATGCCCAGGTACAATTCTGTTTCCATTTCCGGTTATCACATGCAGGAAGCGGGCGCTACCTGCACACAGGAATTGGCTTATACCATCGCCGACGGCATCGAATATGTACGCACCGCAATTGCCAGCGGGCTCGATGTCGATGCTTTTGCACCACGCTTGTCGTTCTTTTTCGGCATTGGTATGAACTTTTTTATGGAGGTGGCCAAGCTGCGTGCCGCGCGCTTATTGTGGGCTACACTGATGGCGGAGCTGTTTGATCCGAAGGACAGTCGCTCATTGAAGCTGCGGACCCACTGCCAGACGTCCGGTGTCAGTCTTACCGCCAAGGATCCCTATAACAACATTGTTCGCACCACTATCGAAGCCATGTCAGCCGTTCTTGGTGGGACCCAGTCACTGCACACAAACTCATTTGATGAGGCGCTTGCATTGCCCACTGGGTTTTCAGCCCGCATTGCCCGCAATACGCAATTGGTGCTCAAGGAAGAGACCGGCATTACCAGTGTCGTGGATCCAATGGCGGGGTCCTACTATGTGGAAAGCCTGACCAATGAACTGGTCAGCGATGCACGCAAACTTATCGACGAGGTGGAAGCGATGGGTGGCATGACCCGGGCCGTGGAGTCCGGTATGCCCAAGATGCGGATTGAGGAGGCAGCGGCGTTACGTCAGGCACGTATCGACCGCGGAGAAGAGGTCATTGTAGGGGTCAATAAATACCAACTGCCGGAAGAGGCGTCCGTCGATATTCTGGATATCGACAATACCGCGGTGCGTGAGGCCCAGATTCGGCGTCTCAGGGAAGTACGTAAAAACAGGCTCGAGAAGGTCTGTAGCAAGGCCCTGGAGGCGCTGACCCGTGCCGCACACGATGAGACCGGTAATCTGCTGGCACTGGCTGTTGTGGCCGCCCGCGCCCGCGCCACGGTTGGTGAGATTTCCGATGCACTGGAGAAGGTTTACAGTCGCCATAAAGCCGTGACCCACTCCATTTCCGGTGTATTCGGGTCTGCTTACGAAGACGACAGCGATTTTGCTTCCATTCAACATGAAGTTGAAAAGTTTGCCCGCTCTGAGGGTCGTCGTCCACGCATGTTGGTTTGCAAGCTCGGTCAGGACGGACATGACCGTGGCGCCAAGGTAATCGCCACAGCATTCGCTGATATCGGTTTCGACGTCGATATCGGACCCCTGTTTCAAACCCCGGCAGAAGCCGTGCGTGAGGCCATTGAAAACGATGTGCATATCATTGGTATCTCATCCCAGGCTGCCGGACACAAAACACTGGTTCCGTTGGTTATTGAGGGTCTGAAGCAGGCGGGAGCAGAAGATATTGTTGTCATTTGCGGGGGGGTTATTCCTCCACAGGATTATGATGAAATGCTGGCCTTTGGCGTGTCGGCCATCTACGGTCCGGGTACCAATATCCTGATTGCGGCCCGTGAGGTTCTCGATATTATCCAGGAGCGTCTGAAAAATCGCTAAGGCAAGGGATGTATGTATGCAAAAGATTATTGAGCAGCTGGAAGAAAAACGTAAAGCCGCCATCCTTGGGGGCGGGCAGCAGCGCATTGATCTGCAGCACAAACGCGGTAAGCTGACTGCCCGTGAACGTATCGAATTACTGCTCGATGGGGGCAGTTTCGAGGAGTGGGATGCCTTCGTCGAGCACCGCTGCACCGATTTTAATATGACAGACAAGAAGATTCCTGGCGACGGTGTGGTCACCGGCTACGGTACGGTCAATGGCCGGGTTGTGTTTGTCTTTAGCCAGGATTTCACTGTTTTTGGTGGTTCACTCTCTGAGGCACACGCCGAAAAAATCTGCAAGGTAATGAAACAGGCTATGAAGGTCGGTGCACCGGTCATCGGTCTCAATGACTCGGGCGGAGCGCGTATCCAGGAAGGCGTGGCCTCCCTGGGTGGCTACGCCGATGTCTTCCAGCTCAACGTACTGGCTTCTGGTGTGGTACCGCAGATATCCGTCATCATGGGTCCGTGCGCAGGTGGTGCAGTCTATTCTCCTGCCATGACTGATTTTATTTTCATGGTAAAAGACAGTTCCTACATGTTCGTCACCGGTCCCGATGTGGTAAAAACCGTGACCCACGAAGAGGTGACAGCGGAAGAACTGGGTGGCGCCATGACCCATTCCAGCGTCTCCGGTGTCTGTGATCGTGCCTATGACAATGATGTGGAAGCCTTGTTGATGGTACGCCGGTTTATAAACTATTTACCGGCTAACAATCGTGAGACCCCCCCCTTTCGGCCTACACCAGACCACGCCGACCGCGTGGAGATGTCACTCGATAGCTTGATTCCTGACAACCCCAACATGCCTTACGATATGAAAGAACTGATCTACAAGGCGGTGGATGATAATGAATTCTGGGAGTTACAACCCGAGCACGCGCAGAACATCATTATTGGTTTTGCCCGCATGGACGGTCATCCGGTGGGTATCGTGGCCAACCAACCCATGGTGCTGGCGGGGTGTCTGGATATTAAGTCATCCATCAAGGCCGGACGTTTTGTGCGTTTTTGTGATGCATTCAATATCCCAATCCTCACATTTGTCGACGTACCGGGTTTTATGCCGGGCACGGCGCAGGAGTACGGTGGCATTATCAATCACGGTGCAAAACTGTTATTTGCCTACGCCGAAGCCACGGTTCCCAAGATCACTGTCATCACTCGTAAGGCCTATGGCGGTGCTTATGATGTGATGAGTTCCAAGCATCTGCGCGGTGATGTCAACCTGGCCTGGCCCAGCGCAGAAATTGCAGTAATGGGACCCAAAGGTGCGGTGGAGATCATTTTTCGCAGCGATATTGGCGATGAGGAAAAGATCGCTGAACGTACTGAGCAGTACCGGCTCAAATTCGCCAATCCATTTATCGCCGGCAGTCGTGGCTATATCGATGACGTCATTGCACCCCATGCCACCCGTAAGCGTGTGTGTCGCTCACTCGCCATGTTGCGAGACAAGCAGTTGGACAACCCGTGGCGCAAACATGACAACATTCCGCTTTAGCGTAATGCGACAACACGCCGGAGGGCTTCTTCGTGTTTGATAAAATCCTGATCGCAAATCGCGGTGAGATCGCGTGCCGGGTCATCAAGTCTGCGCATGAAATGGGTATTGAAACCGTTGCTGTCTACTCGGATGCCGATCGCAATTCTTTGCATGTGCAAATGGCTGACGAGGCTGTCTACATCGGGCCACCACCCGCGACACAAAGTTACCTTCTAAGCGACAGGATTCTTCAGGCTTGCCTGGACACCGGGGCCAAGGCGGTACATCCCGGGTATGGGTTTTTGTCTGAGAATTCCGGGTTTTGTGAGTCCCTGGCAGAAGCAGGTATTGCCTTCATTGGCCCAAAGACCCACGCCATCAAGGTCATGGGTGACAAAATCACCTCCAAGAAGTTGGCCGATGAGTCGGGGGTCAACACCATCCCCGGTTTTTCCGAAGTGCTGCGCGATGCCGAACATGCCGTGGAAATCGCCAACCAAATCGGTTACCCGGTGATGCTCAAGGCCACCGCCGGTGGTGGCGGTAAGGGTATGCGTGTTGCGCGTAATGACGAGGAGTGCCGGGATGGCTTCGAACGGGGTGCAAACGAAGCACGCTCCAGTTTTGGTGATGATCGTATGTTCGTGGAGAAATTTATCGAGCAGCCACGTCACATCGAGATCCAGATTATTGCTGACAGCCATGGCAACGTTGTCTACCTCAATGAACGTGAATGTTCGTTGCAGCGCCGTCATCAAAAGGTAATCGAGGAGGCACCGTCAGCGTTTCTCGATGAAGCCACCCGCAAGCAGATGGGTGAGCAGGCAGTGGCCCTGGCCAGGGCGGTGGACTACCAGTCCGCCGGCACCGTGGAATTCATTGTTGATAGCCAGCGCAACTTTTACTTCCTGGAGATGAATACACGTTTGCAGGTGGAACACCCGGTCACCGAGATGATCACCGGTGTCGATTTGGTGGAACTGATGATCCGTGTCGCCGACGGTGCTGTACTGCCTATTAAACAGTCAGATGTGCGTATTAAAGGCTGGGCCATTGAATCCCGTGTCTACGCAGAGGACCCGTTCCGCAACTTTTTGCCCTCCATCGGACGCCTGGTGTATTACCGTCCGCCCTGTGATGATGCAAATGTACGTGTGGATACCGGTGTATTCGAAGGCGGCGACGTCTCCATGTATTACGACCCGATGATCGCCAAGCTCATCACGTATGGAGCCAATCGCGATGAAGCTGCAGCCCACATGCGCTCGGCACTGGATCGCTTTCTCATCCGTGGTGTCTCCAACAACCTCAGCTTCCTGTCGGCATTACTGTCGCACACGCGTTTTGTAGAAGGAAACATAAGCACCAATATGATTGCTGAGGAGTATCCGGATGGCTTCCACCCAGCCAACTTGCCGCATCAGGATCCCACCATTTTCATTGCGGTGGCTGCCTCCATGCTGCGTGGTTATCGTGATCGTGCCGCCCGAATCCACGGCCAGTTGAATGGGCATGAACGTCGTGTGCCAAGTGACTGGGTGGTGGTGATGAATAGTGAGCACCACCCGGTAGCTATTGTCCCTGAACAGGGCGGCTACGATGTGGAATACAACGGAGCCACCTATGCCATACGCAGTAACTGGGAGTTTGGGCAGCACATCTTCAGTGGCACCATCAATGGTGAGCAGGTTTTTGTTCAGGTAGAACGCGACCAGCAAACCTATCGTTTGTTTCATGGTGGTTCCCAGGTCGATGTCAGTATCGTTACACCACGCGTCGCCGAACTCCTGAAGTACATGCCGATAAAAACTCCGCCTGATTTGTCCAAGTACCTGCTTTCACCGATGCCGGGTCTGCTGGTGTCGCTTGCGGTCAAAGAGGGTGATGTGATCAGTGCAGGGGATGAACTGGCCGTGCTCGAGGCTATGAAAATGGAAAACACCCTACTGGCTGAACGCGATGGTGTGGTAGCCACAATCCACTATGAGCCTGGCGCCAACCTTGCGGTGGACGATATCATCATGGAATTAGAGTAAGGCCGATAATGCCGGCGAAGCGTGGTTCAGATGTAACGCAGGATAGCGCGTCACTTGCCCATGGTGTGCTCGAGGGTCATCGCCGCGCGCTGGCACAGGCGATCACCCTGATCGAATCTACCCGCGGTGATCACCGTGCCGCCGCCAGTGATTTGCTGCAGCATTTGATGCCACATGCGGGTCATTCAATCCGGCTGGGCATTTCAGGTGTGCCAGGGGTTGGAAAATCGACTTTTATCGAGGCGTTGGGTAACCACATAATCGATACGGGTCACCGTGTTGCGGTGCTCACAGTTGACCCCTCATCGGCGATCAGCGGTGGCTCCATTTTGGCTGACAAGACCCGTATGGAGTCGCTGTCACGGCGTCCCGAAGCCTACATACGGCCGTCGCCTTCCGGCAATACCCTGGGCGGGGTCACCCGGCGCAGCCGCGAGGCCTTGATCTTGTGCGAGGCAGCCGGGTTCGACGTGGTCATCGTGGAAACCGTCGGTGTCGGACAATCCGAGACCAGAGTGGCGGATATGACCGATATGTTTATGTTGCTGCTCTTGCCCGGTGGTGGTGATGAACTCCAGGGTATTAAACGTGGCATCATGGAACTGGCCGACCTGGTCCTTATCAACAAGGCCGATGACAAACTGCAGGTACTCGCAGAGAGATCAGCAACGGAATACCGCAATGCGCTACGCCTGCTTCACCCGCGCTCGGCTGACTGGAATGTCGCGGTCCAGACCTGTTCGGCGCGGGACGGTGTCGGTATTACCGAGGCCTGGCAGGTCGTGTTGCGGCATCACGACCTTCTTGAAGCCAGTGGCCAGTTGCTAAAACGCCGCGCTTTACAAGCCAGAGACTGGATGTGGTCCGAGGTCAACGACAGCCTTGTTATGGTGTTACAAACTGATCCGGAAGTACAAAAGCAAATTCCAGCCCTGGAAATCGCAGTCAGCGAGGGTAAGATAGCACCGACAAGCGCCGCAAAACAGTTGCTCGAGATATTCCTCAAGCGTCACGAACAATGGGGCGAATGAGCAAGCCCGGGAGATAGCTATGAGCGAACGGCCTTTCAAAGTGTTGGGTATACAGCAGATCGCGGTAAGTAGTCTGGACAAGAATCGTCTGCGCACTTTATGGGTGGACATCCTCGGTCTCGATCTCAGTGGTAATTACCGGAGCGAGTTGGAAAACGTAGACGAAGACATTGCAGCACTGGGTCGTGGCCCCCTGAAGGTTGAAGTCGACTTGATGCAACCGCTTGATGCCGACCGGAAGCCCGCTGTGCAGACCCCACCACTCAACCACGTGGGTTTATGGATTGACGATTTGCCGGTGGCGGTTGAATGGCTGCAGGCGCAGGGTGTGCGCTTTGCACCCGGTGGTATCCGCACGGGTGCATCCGGCTTTGATATTTGCTTCATCCATCCAAAAGCTAACGAAGAATCTCCTATCGGTGGGGAAGGGGTGCTAATCGAACTGGTCCAGGCGCCACCGGAAGTGATGGTGGCCTATGAGCGTTTAGCGTGAGCCCATAGCGGCACGATCAACCGCATGCTGGCGGCCACTACCGTTGCAGGGGACTTACTTTCGTACCATTGGCTGATAGAATGGGTAATTAAAGGTAAAAGTAAGGGCATTAGCATGGCACAACAGGGCATACTTTCGTTATCGATCAAGGATCGGCAAACCCTATACAGTGCTTACATGCCATTCATAATGGGCGGCGGACTGTTCGTGCAAAGCACCAAGCGTTATGCGCTAGGTGATGAGGTATTCCTGCTATTGACGATTATGGAACTCGAAGAGCGTCTGCCCATACCAGGAAAGGTCATTTGGGTGACACCACCGGCAGCGCAAGGCAACAGACGCCCTGGGATTGGTGTGCAATTTGCCGATACACCCGACGGTGCCCACGCCAGGACCATCATAGAATCACATCTTGCACAATTAATTAAATCTGAAAAAAGAACACATACAATGTAGTATAAACAGTAGGATATTTAATATAATTAATCTTAAATATTAAATACTATCTGCAATGACATTGAGTACGTTTTGCAACGGGTTTCCCAATTGATAGAAATGCGGTGACAGACGGATGGCGCCACCGCGCAGCGCGCAACTCAAGCGTCGCCGCTTCAGCGTTTGAAAGACTTCCTCAATGGCGTGACCCGGTGTCACGAAACTGACAATGCCAGAAATGTGTTGCGGGTTTTTTGGGAGTATGGGTTCGACACCGGGTATATCGGTGAGCCCTTGCCGAAGCACTCTGGTGTTGCTCGTTACGCAGGCTTCAACCCGTGGCATGCTGATCGCTTCCAAGAGGCTTACCGAAGCGTGCATGGCGACCTGGCCCAAGGTATTGGGGCTGCCGGCCTCATACCTGCTGGCCGCCTCGCTGGGCCGCCACTCCTTGCGATTGAATCGGTAAGGCTCATCGACCATACGCCATCCATGCTGGCTCAGCCCCAATTGGTCGCGTATCCCTTCACGGCAGTAGAAAACGGCGATTCCTTCCGGCGCCAGCAGCCATTTATGCCCGTCTGCAGCCAGAAAATCGATGTTACATGCCGTTACATCAAGCCGCAGCGCACCCAATTGCTGGATCGCATCGACAAAGAAAAACACATTGTTTTGCCGGCAGACACGACCCAGTTTCTCCAGTTTCAGACGCAGACCATCGGTCCATTGCACGGCACTGACTGACAGCAATCGGGTTTTTGAGTCCATGCGCTTTAGCAGGGCTTGTTCTGGTTCATCGACAGCGCGGATATCTGTTTCCCGCACTTCGACACCCAGAGACTTTAGCGCCAGCCAGGGCAAGCGGTTGGAAGGGAATTCATCGGTCGGTAATACAATGTTGTCCCCATGGCGCCAGTCGATACCACCTGCGACAGTGGAGATGCCTTCCGTGGTATTTTTGAGCAAGGCGATATCGTTAGCTGACTCTGCATTGACGAGTCTGGCCAGTGTTGCACGTAATGTGCTCTCCCGTGTGAGCCACTGTGCATAATGCTGTGCACCAATCTGTGCATTTTCACATGCAAATTCTTTCACGGCCTGCGCAGTCGCACGTGGCCAGGGGCCGATGGCCGCGTGATTGGCGTAGTGTCCGTGCTCAAGGATCGGGAATTCGTCCCGGGGTATATGTGCTGCTAGTGTCATGTCAAGCCTATAATGTATCCATTGTGCCTCAAACCGCAAATGTAAATAATGAAAACCGTGTCATCGTCCATGTGGATATGGATGCCTTTTTTGCGTCCGTTGAGCAACATGATCAACCGCAATATCGCAATCTTCCCGTCATCGTTGGTGGCACCAGCAAACGGGGCGTGGTGGCTGCCGCCAGCTACGAAGTGCGTCAATACGGTGTTCATTCCGCCATGCCCATCACACGGGCGAAGCGCTTGTGTCCGACTGCCAATATTCTACCGGTAAATATGGCACGCTACCGGCAGGTTTCTGCACAGATTTTCAGTATATTCAATACCTTTACCCCGGAGGTAGAAGGTCTGTCGCTGGATGAGGCTTTTCTCGATGTCACCGGCAGCCTGGCGCTGTTCGGCAGTATCGAGGCAATCGGTGCCATGCTGCGTACCCGGATACTCGCGCAAACCGGTCTGCATGCGTCCGTGGGTATGGCGCATAACAAATTTCTTGCCAAGCTTGCCTCTGACAGCGACAAACCTCGGGGCTTTGTACACGTGGCGCCAACGGGTGTTCGTGCATTCCTGGATCCGATGCCGGTGGGCAGAATCTGGGGTATTGGTCAACAGACCTTGCCGAAAATACACAAGCTGGGCATTTTGACGATTGGCCAGTTGCGTAAGGCCGATCCGGTTTTGCTGGCGAGGGCACTGGGCAAACGGACGGCGCATTTCCAGGCGCTGGCCCGTGGTGAAGATGAGCGTGATGTCATACCCGCAAGACCGGATAAATCGATCAGCCGTGAAGTCACCTTCGATCAGGACATTTCCAGCGATAGGGATTTACTATCCGAATTACAGCGCCAGACAGAATCGGTCTGTGGGCGTCTGCGGGCCCGCCAGCTCGCCGCACGTACCATTCATATCAAGATCCGGGATCACCGCTTTCGTACCGCAAGCCGCAGCCGCAGTCTGGCGGCGCCCACGGCGAGTACCAGCACGGTATTCAAATTGGCCAGTGGTTTACTGAATAGCTGGTTACAGCAAAACAGCAATATGCCCGTCAGGTTGCTGGGTATCGGTCTGTCCGGTCTTGAACACGCTGATCCACAGGGCAGTCAAATGGACTCTGCCCGACAAATCGCCCTGGATGCCACGCTGGACGATATCAGACACCGTTTTGGCAATGAAAAGGCCATGCGTGCGCTGGCCCTGGGCAACAAGAAGTAATCTAACTGTGAATTCCAGCAACGTTGTACACAAAGAATGGTTTCATTGACCGGTTTACAGAACCCACCTGGTACGCAACCGCGGTGGGTACTCACACCCAGGAACACACCAGAGTGTGTCCCGGAGATCGCTACCGGCACCCCCGCAGGGCACACTCTCAGGTGTAAACAACGTTGGTGAAATGTCCGGGCTAATTATCTCGCAACTCGCGACGCAGTATTTTCCCTACATTGCTCTTTGGCAGGCTATCTATGAATTCAATGTAATGGGGGCGCTTATAACCCGTCAGGTTGTCCTTGCAGAATGATTTTATGTCGTCTTCACTGAGATCAGGGTCTTTCCTGACGACAAATAATTTCACCGCTTCACCGGAGCGCTCATCGGGTACACCGATGGCAGCAGCCTCAAGAACACCCGGGTGCAGGGCAACCACGTCTTCGATCTCATTGGGGTACACATTGAAGCCCGAGACCAGGATCATGTCCTTCTTGCGGTCGACAATTTTGAAATAACCACCTGCGGTCATGGTTGCAATGTCGCCGGTGTGCAGCCAGTCATCGGCGTCCAGCACCTCTGCTGTGGCCTTGGGGCGTTGCCAGTAACCCTTCATGACCTGGGGTCCGCGGATACACAATTCACCGACCTCGCCGGGTTCCAGCATGAGGCCATTTTCGTCCTTTATGCAGGCTTCGGTCGATGAGATCGGCAGACCGATATAGCCGTTATAGTCTTCCAGCGTTATGGGGTTGATACAGGCCGCAGGAGAGGTTTCCGTCAGACCGTAAGCCTCCAGCAGGGTTACACCCGTGACAGCTTTCCACTGCTCCGCAACCGCCCTTTGGACTGCCATACCGCCACCCAGCGTCATCTTCAGCGATGAAAAATCCAATTGTGCAAAACCATCGGTGTTCAAAAGGGCATTAAATAGCGTATTGACCCCGGTGATGGCGGTAAACGCATGACGGCCGAGTTCCTTCACAAAACCAGGCATGTCGCGTGGATCGGTAATCAGGATGTTGGTGCTGCCCAAATACAGGAAGGTCAGACAGTTCGCCGTCAGCGCAAAGATGTGGTAAAGCGGCAGGGCGGTGATGATGACTTCATGAAAATCACCCAGGTCGCTCAACCAGGCGCGCGCCTGCAAAAGGTTGGCAACGATGTTCCTGTGGGTCAGCATGGCGCCCTTGGCGACACCGGTTGTACCGCCGGTGTACTGCAACAATGCCACGTCTTCAAAGGCGATATTGACCGGGTGCAAGGGTAGTTTTACACCTTTGTCGAGAATGTCGTTGAAGCGTACCGCACCCGGCAGTGAGAAAGCCGGTACGCTTTTTTTAATGTACTTCAAGACAAAATTGACCAGCAGAGATTTTGGAAAATTGAGCAGGTCGCCAACACCTGTGGTGATGATAAAATCCAGCGGTACGTCTTCACGCACACCTTCCAGCACGTGGGCAAAATTCTCAATCACGACAATGGCGCGGGCACCGGCGTCCACCAACTGATGGCGTAATTCACGACCCGTATACATCGGGTTGGTATTGACCACTATCAGACCAGCGCGCAAGGCACCGAACAATGCTACCGGGTACTGCAAAATATTTGGCATCATAAGGGCGATGCGGTCACCGGACTTTAGACCCATGTCCTGTAAACTGGCGGCAAAATTCCGGGTCAGGTAATCGAGATCAGCAAATGTAATTTCCGATCCCATATTGTGAAAAGCCACACGATCCTTGTATTTGTCGCAACTCTGCTCCAGCACATCGACAATTGAATGAAATACGTTCAGGTCGATGCTTGCCGGCACACCCGGTGGATAGCTCATAAGCCAGGGTTTTTGCATTTTAGGTCAAACCTCTTTAATTAAAAGGGCCAGATTCCGGACGTTGCGGGACAATACTCAAGCCCCATTCTTACACGTTAAGCCACATCTTTCAGTATTTCGTTTGCCGCGCGCTGATGCACTGTTTATCATCGTGGGAGGGTCAACTGCGCAAGGCGTTGTGGGATGGGTGAACAAAACGTAAAAGAACATGCCAGTGAGGCCACTCGCCAGGCTTTCATGAAGTCATTATTGGATGAAGTCAGGGCTCTGGAAGCCATGCTGGATAAGGGCATGGTGGAATCAGGTATACGCCGCATCGGTGCTGAACAGGAAATGTTCCTGATCAACAATGCGCACAAACCCACCCTGACAGCTCTGCAGGTTCTGGAGCAGCTCGATGACGAGCGTTTTACACATGAGCTTGGCCTGTTCAATATCGAAGCTAATTTATCGGTCCAGGAATTGAACGCCGGCAGCCTCAGTCGCATGGAGGCCGAGGCACAGGAAATTTATGCGCTTGCACGCAAGGCAGCGCACCACTGCGACAGCGAAATTGCCTTGGTGGGAATATTGCCCACGCTGACCAAAAAAAATCTTGGTCTCGACTCAATGGTGCCAACGCCGCGTTACTTTGAGTTGAATGATGCCATCATGGCGCTGCGTGGAGACGATCTTCAGTTTACCATCAATGGCATAGACCAATTGACGGTCAATCATGACAACCTGATGCTGGAAGCGTGCAATACCAGTTTTCAGGTCCATTTTCAGGTCAGTCCTGACGAGTTTGCGCACCTCTACAATATTGCCCAGGTCATCACCGGCCCGTTGCTGGCTGCTGCCGTCAACTCACCCATACTGCTGGGTAAGCGTCTCTGGCACGAGACCCGTATTTCGGTGTTTGAGTATTCTGTCGACGCCCGTTCAGCAGCGCACCAGACACGTGGTTTAAAATCCAGGGTACATTTTGGTGATCACTGGGTCGACAAGGGTGTAACCGAAATTTTCAAAGAGGATATTGCCCGTTTCAGGGTCATTCTGACGACCGAAACCGAAGACGACCCGTTGGCCATGGTGGCGCATGGGATTGCACCAAAACTGAAAGCCCTGTGTCTGCATAACGGTACGGTCTACCGCTGGAACCGTGCTTGTTACGGTGTACACAATGGCGTTCCGCACCTGCGTATTGAGAACCGTGTGATCCCATCGGGACCAACCGTGATTGACGAAGTTGCCAATGCGGCGTTTTTCTTCGGCATGATGTCGGGTATGGCAGCCCGGTATGAGGATGTTCGCAAGCTGATTCCCTTTGAGGATATCAAGACCAATTTCATGGCCGCTGCGCGTGATGGTATCCGCGCGCAGATGAACTGGTTTGGCGACACCCATATGCCGGCCAGGGAACTGATCCTCAATGAATTGTTACCGTTGGCCGAGAAGGGCCTGCAATTATCCGGCATTGCACAAGAGGATATTGGACGTTACCTGGACGTGATCCGGGATCGGGTCACAACACGCAGAACGGGATCCCGCTGGGCGCTGGAATCATTGAACGAGATGCGGGGGGCGGGTACCGAAGACCAGCGCCTGCGGTGCCTGGTTGCGAGCATGGTCGCCCAGCAGACCAGCGGCCGGCCTATCGCCGACTGGAGTCTGGCCAAGTTCTGTGAACAGATGGATTGGCGTGAAAGTTATCGCAAAGTTGCTCAGTTCATGGCCACCGACCTGTTTACGGTACGGGTAGATGATATCGTTGATTTTGCGGCCACGTTGATGGATTGGCGACACGTGCGTCACGTGCCGGTTGAAAATGACGAGGGTGAGTTGGTCGGTCTGGTTTCACACCGGGCCCTGTTGCGTCTGGTTGCCGCAGGCCGCACCGGGGGGGATAATAAGGTTACGGTCGGTGAAATCATGACCTGCAACCCGGTGACCGTGAATTCTGACGCCAGCACGGTCGAAGCCATCCGCCTGATGCGTGAAGCCAGGGTCGCCTGTCTGCCGGTCGTGGATGCCGGCAAGCTGGTCGGGCTGATTACAGAACACGACCTGATCGTCGTATCCTCATACCTGCTGGAGCAATACCTGGCCGACGAAGGGTGAGGGCACTTACCTTAACCCTGATAGTCTGTCTGCTGCCGGCATGCGGTGAGAAGATGACCGTTGCTCAGCGGGTCATTGCCACTCTGCACAGCATGGAGGATGCAGCTGAAAACGGCAGACATTTTGATTTCATGGCTTATGTTGCAGATGACTTCAGTGGCCAACAGGGCAGTATGGACCGCCGCGATTTTCATCGCTTCATGATCTTTCAGATCAATCAAAACCAGCGCCTGAAGGCCAATTTTCTTCCCATATATGTGACATCAACCAACGACCAGCACGCCAAGGCGCATTTCAGGATATTGGTGACAGGTGGCGCTGGCCTGTTGCCGGAGCATGGTGAATTGTTTGAAGTTGACAGCACCTGGATTCTGGATGGAGATGACTGGTTATTACAGAGCGCCGACTGGGAGTCGGTACTGGATCACTGAGCAACCCGGCTTAATGTGTCTCTTGGGTGCCGTGCGATGCAATGATATTTTTCCCCTACCTATTCAAGCGCACTGATTTGTGATAGTGAACCGTTTGCTTTTTATACAGCAGGTTCAATTCCCGCTCATAACTGAAAGTGATGATGATTGAGCCTTCCTTTTTCTTGACCTTGAAACGCTTTTCTAAATCGTTCAAATTATTTATTTGCAGCAATTCGATGACTTTTTCATGGACATCAAACGTGGATACGAAAGGATCTGTCCTGTGTGTGTCCCGTATGCTGTAAAGGATAGATCCGACGGACTGGGATTCAACGTATTGTGGCATATACTGGAACCCGATAAATATTCCATAACCCACAATAACGATAGAGACAAGCGTGGTGAGCGCGGATGCGCCTCTTTGTTGTATTGCCAGTTCATGCATACGCTATTACTCCTTTAGCCTGCCGGACGATAGTCGTTGACCAATTCCGATTTGGTCGCGGCAGTTGGTAGTCTCGTGGCTTACGATCTCCTCGCGCCACGGTGAACCAATAAACCTTTTTACATGCTCATTTACTGGCGATTCTAGCATGATAATCCGGTCAGGATGCCACTCGGCTTCCGGGTATATCACCCCAGGTGCAAAACTGTTTTCTGTGATTTTATGCCTGAGCAATCGACACAGTTTCCACCGAATCAAACAATTATCGGGGCGACTTGTTCACCAAAAGATATAGGTATCACCGTTGTGCACGATGCTGTACATCAATACATTTCACATCTTAGACATTCGCAACAAGGTGACACTGACAAAAGAAGAACGTGAAGAACCGAAGGCAATTTCAAGCATGGGCAGAAGGGCCGCCCAACCCGGTCTGTGCTGGTAATTTCCCCTCGCTTGCGAGGAAGTTGCTAATAGCATCGGCGGCCCGAATCGACGAGGGCACATCCGTGAGGTCAAACGCCTCGGAAAAAGCCCGCTCCTGTTCTGCCCGGTAGTGAGTGGGATCAGATTGTGTCCTTGCCAGTGCGGCGGGTAATTCATCCGGGGATTCCAGTACTTCACCCGTGGACCAGAAGCGAAAATTCTCATTGTCTCGCCAGTTTGCCTTGCTCTTGTTAAAAAACAGACAGGGTCTTGGTTCAATGAGAAATTCATAGACCAGACTGCTGACGTCACCCAGGTATATATCGGCGGCTCGCGTGTAGGTCATATCAATTGAAGCAATGCTACCGGGGTCAACCAGGATATTCTCCGCCCCTCGCACCCACTCAGGAATTGGGGGGGTCCTGCGTGGCATGCCACCTTCTGTGGATATGTGCCAACTACGTTGGTACATAAGCACGTGTGGTGCAAAAATGAGATTATAGTCCGGGCTGTTTGCAAAATACTCCAGGATAGACTCTCCCCAGTCGTACCATGATGATAGCTTTGGATTGAAATGTGGCGCATAAAGTACGCTGGGCCTCTCATTGCTAAAGAGCTTCGGTCGTGGTGTATTGCGCATACAATCGAACTTTACATAACCGACAACGGTGTATCGGCTTTTATCCATCATGCCCTCGGCCAGCATTCGTTCCTCGTACTTGCGGCCCGGTAGCAGGTGGTAATCAAAGCGGGCAACACCCTGGTAACCTCCCGCGCGATCACCGGCACCGTGGAACGTGTTGATCATAATTGGGCAATCGTCTCCCAACCAACGTTTAAGAACGGTACTCGGTTTGTCCGGGACGACCAGCGCATCGAGTGATCGAAACAAATCGCGGTGGCGCCACAAAACGCCCAGACGCTTGGCCAGCAGTGCATGCCCCGTCAACTTGTCAAAAATACTGGCATAATTTGGGGGCTCAATAATTTTAACCTGGCAGGATGCATCGGGATAATCATTGGCGATGTCTTCAACCGCCTCAGCTTCCTCTTTAGTTGTACTGATGATGATGACGGATACATCGGGATTTCTGCGTGCGAGTTCATACGCGGTGGGGATACAGTGCATGACCTGATGAGCAGCGTCATGATTTAATAAGAAGCCAATGCGGATCATAGTGTTTGTGTTCCGTTGTGAGAAAAAGCTCCCGCTACAGTATTGTATTGGAAGTGCCGGATCGTAATTCGTGGTTGCCTTCTGCCTGTTTCAATTTCAATCACATGGTAGTGAGCAACCGATTTACGTTTCCCTATGGTGGATGCAGAGGCGGCGCCGAGTACCGGTATTGGCCCTGTCGGAGAATCGAGCGTTGCGCTTGTTGGATGGTGCAAATGGCCATGCAGAACGAGGTTAACCGGCCATTGGGCCAACAGTTTCTGGAGCCCTTTTCGGTCGGACAAGGCCTTGCTTGGTCGTGTTGCGTTTTCCTGTGGCGGGTGATGAATCAGCAACACGATGGGGCGCTGGTCAGTCTTGATCCTGCTTAGAAGTGACCCGGTCCTCTCCAGTTGCGCCTGTCCTAAACGGCCAAGCGATACTGCAGGCGGCGTTGCCACCGCGCTCGAAAGGCCGATGATATCCACCGGACCACGCCTGTGCAGATAAGGAAAGCCGGTCTGACCTTCATCATCCTGCATCCAGGGTGACCATTTTTCCAATGCGTAGTCCAATGCCCCTGGCACATAGGCGTCATGATTCCCGGGAATGACACTGATCTGCCGGGCATCGCCCAGTTTGGAAATCCAGACAGCTGCATTGTCAACCTCGGCAGGAAGCGTGGTGAATGTCATATCACCGGTAATGCATATATGGTCGGGGTTGATCCTGGCAAGGTGTGATTGTAAGGCATCAAGAATGCTTTGCTGATGCTCTTTTTTCCACTTGTAGTACCAGGATAACAGGCCCAATAGTCTCTTGTCGGCCAACTGTCTCAAACCAAGGCGTGGTAATGGAGGGATGTGTAAATCGGAGATATGTGCAATTCGGTACATGGTGTTGCAGCGTTTATCCAGACTGTTGCCGGCGCGCCCTTAGTGTCCGCTCACTGAATTCAAAAGTTGTGGGGTTGTCAACATCAATGGGTCCAAAGGCAAATGGCAATATGACGGTATCCACAGTAAAGCCGAGCTTGTGTGCAATTCGACTGACAAATCTGTCGAGAGCAAGCAGACGCCACTTGTAAAGGATCAGTGGCAAAACACCAAAAATCCTTAGCATGCGCCACGGGTGTTTTCTGAATTGCCCCCCGGTTCGAAATATTTTCGCACCTTCAAACGCGTGAGGTGAGCGAATGCCAAAAAGATTGCAAAAGGAATATCCACCATCACGGAACTGGAAAAAGCCAAATTTTCCGTCCGGAAACTCCGCCATCACCGTACTTTGCCGGGCCACCGCAACCGCAACATCGGCCGTGCCGGCAATAAATCTGGACACGAAATAACGTACCAGTTCAGGCGTATGCAAAGCATTATCGGCAGTCGTGATGACCAAAGGCACGGGCTCCTCAACGGTTTCGCCAACACGGATCACACTATCGGTAAGGGTCCCGGAGCTTGGCACGACCTCGATCACGCCTTTAGCAAGCCAGCGCCGCGTCACAGCCAGGTTCTCCAATACTTTCTGGTCTTCAATAGAGACCAGGATACGTTTGAAGCAGCCACTCTCAAGCAGGGCTTGCACCACCCGTTCAATCATTGCGACACCGTCGATTTCGACCAGGCACTTATGAGATTTATTCTGTATCCTGGCTACAGCATCATCAACACCTCGCCGGCTGGCCGCCATCACCAGTGCCGTCAATGGTGGTGCAGACATCATACCGGACCGGATGGGCCGGCAGGTTTCAAATCCACTGCCATACACTCGGTCAATTCACCGGCAGTTGACATAGAGGGAAAATCTTCCAATGCCTGTCTGAGCCGATTTTGATCAACTTGTGACATCACAAAACTGGTGCACTGCTCAAATTTTTTCCAGTATTGTGACGTCGGAAAAGGGGATAGTTTTCCACCCAGCGCCATGAACACAGATTTCTCAAGTACCTGACCGTCCCTGAGGGTGATTCGTACAGTCGTGTCCATTTCCGTTTCGGGCACGTCCACCGGATGACGGTGTATACGTTCAAACAAGCTACGATGCTGTGGGCGGTTAACCGCCTCATCGGTGAAATCAGCAAGTGTACACTCACCTTGAATTATCGCACAGGACAATGGATACTCAACAGAGAATTTTCCTTGCAATCCAGCCTCAGGTCGTTGATACATAAGATTTTTAAGGTGCATAGCCGGTGCGTGAACATCAACGCGCTCGATATCTTCAGGCCCGAATCCATGCTGTTCACGCAGCCCAAGTACACAGTCCAGGGAGCGGTGTGCACTGCCGCAGGTCGGGAAGCGTTTGACCCGAAAAGCGTGCTCTGTGATCAGTAACGGTTCACCGATGGATTCCGTTTCAAAGGTCAACGTCTGCCCGTGCTCAGGTACCCCGATAGCGGCACGCAAGGCCTCCCTGTCAGGCCCCACCATGAGCGTGTTCATACCGATAGGGCTATCCAGGGTGTGCCAACCGGCCGTCATACCATCCAGCGCAAAAAATGCTGACTGGATACCGCCCATCGCGGCCTGGCCAGCATGCAGTGGCTTGGCCATGGTGCCGAATTGAGACATAAAACCACCGGCTGTGCTGGTTGCCAGTGACAATGCCATGGCTGCCCCTGTGGCATCAAGCCGAAGTAATCTGGCGGTGGCGGCCGCAGCTCCCATGGAACCCATGGTGGCGGTCGAATGCCAACCGCGCTTGCGATGTGTCGGGTTTACACCCTGACCAATGCGGCCCTGGATCTGCAGTGCGACAATGTAGGCATCCAGGCAGTCCTGCGGTGAGCTGCCAAGTTGCTCTGCAACACCCAGGATCGTCGGCCATAGTACTGTAGAAATATGAGATTTGGCCGGGTCAAAATTGTCATCAAAGTCCAGGGCATGGCCAGCAGTCCCATTGTGTAAGGCTGCCCAGGGCAGGGCAAGCTTTTGCGTAGAACCGACAACCGTGCTCTTCCCCGGACCCCATTCGGATACGCGTGCCAGAACCTTGCGTGCGGCTGGCGTTACCGAGCCGGGCATGATCACCGCGACGGTATCGATGAGCTCCCGATGTGCTGATATAAGTGCTGGTTCTGGCCATATGTTGTCGACGCAGGCAATCCAGCTGCCGTAGGCCTTCAAGGGGTTAACGGTCATAAAGAACCTTTGGGTATTGGTTGACCGGCATTCGAAATGCTTTTCGAATGCCGGGAGTGAATCATGATGTGCTACCGGTAGAGGTATTAGCTAACCTTTTTTTGCCAGACCCCAATAACCGGAAAGAATGCGTTCGCCGTAGTCACCTCTGTCTGTTTCGGAGGTTATCCGTTTACCGATTCCGGAAATATTATTCGAATGCATACGGTAATAGAATAATGGCTCGGCAATATGAAAACCCGTCCAGCCATTGTTTACGATACGACACCATTTGTGGTGCTTGGTCGCGACTTTGATGCTTACATCGAAGGGCATTACCTCGGTAAACGCGCGCGTTAACATCAAAGCAGGTTCGGGCAGAAAACTCAGTTTTTCTACCAGGCTACGCTTGAAAGCGGTTGAACGACCGCGATTAATTTGCTTACCATTCTCATCAACCAGGGTACAGTCGCTATAAATAAAACCAAGATTGGGGTCGCGTAAGCGCTTTTGCCTCAATTCGGCAATACAACGACTGGCATAACCGGGGCTGAGCCAGTCATCAGCGTCCAATGTAATCAGGAATTCACCACCAAGATGTTCCTGTGCTGCATTGACCGCACCCAGTTTTCCCTGGTTTTGTTCCAGGATTATCAGTTTGCAGTGTTGCAGTTTGGTGTTTTCGTCAAATTTCTTTTTAATAATGGCAACAGAATCATCGGTACTGCCATCATCTACAACAATAAGTTCTATAGCCGGGTAATCTTGAGCAAAGATGCTGTCAATCGCTTTGCCTATGTACTCCCCGTAGTTATGGTTGGGGATTAAAATCGTAAGAAGATGGTCTTTGAATGAACCGGTCATTTTTAATGTTTCCACGTTACACAAGCGTACTATTTTAACATAAAAGGTTGCAAAGTCACTTGCCACGATACGCAGGCCGGAAAATATTGTGCTTGCTTTTATTCAGACCTGTCAAAGCATCATTGCACAGCCTCCTGATGGTCTGTTTCTGATCATTTGTCAGAACGTCCAGCATATCGTCTATATCGTCGGTAAAGAGCGTTGTATCGGTATCATCTTTTGAATAATAAAGATACTGTTCCCGCATCTGTTCCAGTTCTGCTTCACCCGGCCTTGAATCAAGTCCTCTTGCCAGAATGTCTGCAAATGCCTTCGAGTGTCTCAGTTGCCTGTAGTTGACCAGGCTTAAAGCGGTGTTCCCCGAATATTCCAGCACAACATTGAAATAATGTGCATAACAATGGGCCAGGTATTCAACATTGCTCATTTGGGCGGTGTCCTGTGGTCTCAAACCGGTGAGTTCGCCCGCTAGTGGAGCACCCTTGGCGCACAACACCGCTGTGGTTTCCTGCAAAACATTGGCAATAACTTCAACGGGGTCACGGTACAGATAAAGTGCCGGGGCATCGGGAAAGGCAGCGCAGATCAAATCGAGGTAAATGACATTCCAGCTTATCAGTTTCAAATAACAAATCTCGTATTCAGGCCGGCGTTTGCGGGCCATGAGCATGACGAGATTTTGTAGCATGAGGATATTTTGTTCATTAATTTCCGGCGGGTATTGCCAGTGATCTGTGATCGCAGCCCAAAACCCCTCTTGCAGGGGGCCACCCTGAATAATGACAAGATTGCGAGGCGATCGCGCCAGGGCCTTGGTAAACAGCGTCGACCCACAACGAGAGACGTGAAAAATCAGCCCCTTGGGCGATAAACAATTAGAAGTCAGGTCCTCACGCAGCAGAATGTGCAGATCGGTCGTGAACGATTCCCCAACGGCATTGTCCTGTGCAAGACGTTCTATGGTGTAAATGTGCTTCCATTCGAGGTACGGTGCATCTGTGATATCCGCAAAATATAATAATCCATTATCATTTGGGTTGATGGCAACCGGAACCAATCCTGGCTGTCTATGAATGCGTTCGAGTGCTTCATTTATCGGCAGGTATCGATCCCGGATTCCGGGCAACAGGTTTTCCATAACCTCATGATCTGGTAGTGCATACAACATAAATGATTATCCTGACGTTATAATAATCTGCCCAATAAAAAACGCACATGACGACATTCGAAATACCAATGTGGTTTTATCCACGTCAATTTTACCGGAAAATTCACTGGCTTGTTCAGGCAAGACAAAGTAACTTGTCTGTCTGACTGCATATGCGCCAGTGAAATCATGATACAAAAACTCAAGCAATCAGGTTTCCGCTTGCGACACTGGTTCAGTGATGCAACTGTACAGCGAATCTATAAAAATGCCGGTGTACTTCTTGGCGGTAAGTCCATCGCTGCATTGTCCTCCATTGTGTACATTCCTCTGGCTGCCCACGCCCTGGGCGCCACGCCATTTGGTATTTTGATTCTGGTGAACGGCTACACCCGGGCGATTGCAGCGGGGGTCACTTTTCAGGTCCGTTTAAGCCTGGTACGTTATGCAACGATCTGTTTGCATGAAAAATCAAAAGAGAAACTAAAAAAACTATTTGCTTTCATGCTCCTGATTGAACTGGGTTTTGGATTGCTTGCGATATCACTTGCTGCATTGCTGGTACCCTTTGCCGCTGAACAGTTTTCATGGCCGGCAGAAGAACTACCCCTGATCGTTTTGTACAGCCTTGCCAGTGTCTCGTTGATGTTTTCCATGCCCGCAGGTGTTTTGTATGTATTCGGTCGCTTCAAATTATTGTCACTGCAACAAACAGTGGGTCCCATAGTGCGACTCAGCTGCGCAGCACTGGCTTATGCCCTAGACGCGGGTTTGAGCGGCTTCCTGCTGGCATGGTTGACAGGGTCCATCGCAGAGGCCGGGGTACAGTGGTTTTTTGGTCTGCACGAGCTTTCAAAACGCGGCTTGCTGAAGGGCCTGGTACGGTGGCCCACCGGGATCACCCGCCAACATGTCGGGATATGGCGTTTTGTTCTTACCACCAAGCTTGATACATCTTTGGAAGAACTCAGCAACCGTATGATACCGCTGACGGTGGGTTGGATTCTTGGTCCGGCTGCCACCGGACTTTATTATGTTGCACTCAAACTGGGGGTAGCCATGACGCAGGTCATGGTGTTGGTTGGCCAATCACTTTATCCAGAGTTATCACAACTTGCAGCAGCCAGGCAATTTCGCAATCTGAACAGGGTCGTCCTGCGAACCGGTCTGATTGCTGTTGCCATGGGTTTGTTGGTTTTATTCATTCTGAGTGCATTTGGCGAGCAGATACTCATACTTTATGGTGGTCCGGGTTTTGGTGCTGCCTATTCTGTGCTTATCCTGATCGTGTTCGCGAGCACCATGCAATTGTTTGGATTTCCATTGGGCCTTGCACTGGTTGCCTGTGGCAGGCCTGGTTCCGTGTTAAAAATCAAGCTGGTGGCAAGCATATTGCTGTTTCCCGTTCTGTTGGGTCTGTTAAAGCTCTATGAACTCAATGGTGCAGGGATGTACGCCGTTGCTTTTGCAGCAGTTCTTGTCATTTCAATGACGGTCACGTTTCGGCGTAATACAGACCGTCAGATCGCTTTAAAATATCAAGACACTTGATGCAGTAGTTGGTGCATTCACAGACAGGTGTGGGCATTTTCCGCCCCCTAAACCGGTGCCTGTCGCTGAAAACAGACGGGGTACAACAGTATGTACGCGCAAGTCCTTGAGGAATGTAAAGCGGTGACTCAAAAGCCGCTGGTATGGACCCGGGTGGAAACACCGGTTGTGGGTGTCGGTGAGGTGCTTATAAAGGTCCACGCCTGTGGTATCTGCCGCACCGACCTGCACGTTATGGAGGGGGAACTGGATGGCACAAAATACAAATTCCCCATTATCCCCGGGCACCAGGTGGTTGGTACAATTGAGTCAGCGCCTGAGTCCTCAGCGCTGAAAGCCGGCCAACGGGTCGGTGTGCCGTGGTTGTACTCGACCTGTGGCAGATGCCGGTTCTGCCGGACCGGTCGGGAGAATTTGTGTGTACACCCGGAATTTACCGGTTGGACCCGAAATGGTGGTTTTGCCGAGTATGTAACGGCTCCCGAGGATTTTGTTTATCCGGTTCCAGCGCAGTTGACGGATGTTGAAGTTGCCCCCTTGCTGTGTGCCGGGATTATCGGTTATCGCTGTCTGCGTCAATGCGGGATTGAAAACTGGGCGGGTGCAAAGCTGGGTTTGTACGGCTTTGGCGCGGCCGGCCATATCGCGATTCAGATCGCCCGTCATCGTGGCGCGGATGTCTATGTCTGTACACGTGACCATGCGCGTCATCAAAAACTGGCCGGGGAGCTTGGCGCGAGTTGGGTTGGCGGAACATTTGAACCACCACCGGTAAAGCTCGACGCCGCGATCATCTTCGCCCCGGCAGGTGAAATCGTACCCGCCGCGCTCAAAGCGCTGCAGCGGGGCGGTGTCCTGGTGCTTGGCGGTATTCATATGAGCAATATTCCGGCTGTCGAATACCGGGATATTTACTGGGAGCGGGTGATACGTTCGGTGGCCAATAACACCCGGGCGGACGGCCGCGAGTTTATTGCAGAAGCCGTCGCCGCTGGTATTCGAACGCACACACAGGTGTTCCCACTCAGCGATGCCAACGAGGCTCTGTTGGCGCTGAAACAGGACGCCATCAAGGGTGCCGGCGTCCTCCTCGTTTAGCCAACCGGGTTATCCGGCCGCCAATTGCCGCAACACGTAGTTCAGGATACCGCCGTGACGGTAGTATTCCACTTCCTTGGGTGTATCCAGGCGGACCCTGGCATTGAATTGCTTACTGGAGCCATCGGCCGCTGTCGCTGTCACTGTCACCTGTTTGGCCGAACCGTCGCGGAAACCTTCAACTGCATAGGATTCGGTGCCGTCAAGACCAAGGCTGTCAGCGTCCTCACCGGCCATGAAGTTGAGTGGCAATACACCCATGCCCACCAGGTTGGAGCGGTGAATACGTTCAAAACTGACACAGATAACGGCTTTGACACCGAGTAATTGAGTGCCCTTGGCGGCCCAGTCACGTGACGAACCGGTGCCGTACTCCTTACCGGCCAGCACGATCAACGGGGTGTTGTCCTGCTGGTAGCGCATGGAGGCATCGAAGATAGTCAATTCTTCATCGTCGGGCTGTAAACGGGTCCAGCCGCCTTCGGTTCCCGGTGCCAACTGGTTACGCAAACGCACGTTGGCAAACGTACCGCGCATCATGACTTCGTGGTTACCCCGTCTTGAACCATAGGAATTGAACATCTCGCGCGGGATGCCCCTGGCCCTGAGGTAATCACCTGCCGGGGAGTCCGCTGCAATGTTGCCGGCCGGTGAGATGTGGTCAGTGGTAATGGAATTACCCAACCTGGCCAGACAGCGTGCGCCGTGGAAATCCCCGCTGGCTGGCAAGGCCATCGTCATAGCGGAGAAATAGGGCGGGTTGCGAACATAGGTGGAATCTGCCTGCCAGTCGAACATATTGCCCTCGGGCGTAGCGATCGCCTGCCAGCGCTCATCACCCGCAAAAGCATGGCTGTATTGGGCTTTGAACATGTCTGCCGAAACACTCTCGGCGATGCACTGTTGCACCTCTTGACTGGTTGGCCAGATATCACGCAGGTAGACGGGATTGCCCTGCTGGTCGTTACCGAGTGATTCCGTTGTAATGTCGACATTCATATTGCCGGCGAGTGCATAAGCAACCACCAACGGCGGTGAAGCGAGGTAATTCATCTTGATATCCGCGTGGATACGGCCTTCAAAATTACGGTTGCCTGAAAGCACCGAGCAGGCTACCAGGTCATTGTCCCGAACGGCCTCACCAATAGGATCGGGCAGGGGGCCGGAATTACCGATACAGGTGGTGCAGCCATAACCGACCACGTAGAAGCCTACCGCTTCAAGGTCATCCATAAGACCGGCGGCATTCAAATAGTCGGTCACCACGCGCGAACCAGGGCCGAGTGATGTTTTGACCCAGGGCTGGGCCTTCAGACCCCTGGCGGCGGCATTCCTGGCGAGTAAGCCAGCGCCCAGCATCACTGCGGGGTTGGAGGTGTTGGTACACGAGGTGATGGCTGCAATGACAATCGCACCATCCTCGAGGTCGAATTGTTGCTTGTTATAGTTGACTTTGGCACTACTTGCGTTATCCCGCCCTTTTATAAAGACCTGCATATCGCGCTGGTAGGCCTGACTGGCTTCGGTCAACAACACCCGGTCCTGCGGGCGTTTGGGCCCTGCCAGGCTCGGTACGACCGTGGACATATCAAGTTCCAGCGTATCGGAATAGACCGCTGCAGGTGAGTCCGCATCGTGGAACAGGCCCTGGGCGCGCGCGTAGGCTTCAACCAGTTCAACCTGGTCTTCAGGGCGCCCGGAAAGACGCAGGTAGTCCAGGCTTTCGGCATCGACCGGGAAAATTCCGCAGGTCGCACCGTATTCCGGCGCCATATTGGCAATGGTGGCCCTGTCTGCCAGCGGCAAGCTGGCTAGTCCATCGCCGAAAAATTCCACAAATTTCCCGACCACACCCAATTCACGCAACATTTGCACGACGGTTAACACCAGGTCGGTAGCGGTCGCGCCTTCGGGTAATTTGCCGGACAGTTTAAAACCCACCACTTGCGGGATCAGCATGGTGATGGCCTGACCGAGCATGGCGGCTTCTGCCTCGATACCGCCGACACCCCAGCCCAGCACACCGATACCATTGATCATTGTGGTGTGCGAGTCCGTACCGACCACGGTATCAGGGTAGGCCATCAGTTCACCATTTTGCTCTGCACCGAACACGACCCGTGCCAGGTACTCGAGATTGACCTGGTGTACGATACCGGTATTGGGCGGCACTACCTGGAAATTGCTGAACGCCCCCTGACCCCATTTCAGGAAGCTGTAGCGTTCGCCGTTGCGTTTGAACTCTATTTCATTGTTGGCCTTGAGTGCATCGAGGCTGCCGTAACGGTCAACCTGAACAGAGTGGTCAATGACCATTTCAGCCGGTGACAGAGGATTGATCAATTCCGGGTCGCCACCCAGGCTTTGCATGGCGTCACGCATCGCGGCCAGGTCGACCACGGCGGGCACACCGGTGAAATCCTGCAACACAACCCTGGCAGGGGTAAACGCAATTTCCGTTTCCGGTTGAGCTTTTGCATCCCAGTTGGCCAGCGCTTCGATATCACTGCGGGTGATATCCACACCGTCTTCATGCCGCAGCAGGTTTTCCAATAAGATTTTGAGGGAATAGGGCAGGTGGGAGATATCGATCTTTTCACCAAGCGCCGGCAGACTAAAGTAGGCGTAGTTTTTGTTGTTGGCTGTAAAAGATTTCCTGACAGAAAATGAGTCTTGCATGCTGGCCTCCATTGACCTTCAACCCGGATTTTTCGGGGCGGGTATTATCTAAAATTACCGGCTAGGGGAAAACCACCTATTATCGCTTATCCGTGACCCATTTCCCAAATAATTTCTGGATTTATCCGGGCAATAGCGACTCTGCCTGTTGCAGCATTTTTCTGCGCCCGAACATCAGGCTAAAGCGACCACCGCCCAATTGCCGCCAGAGTACCGCGGAGCGCAAACCGGCAAACAGGAGTGTGCGAATCCAGTTGACCGTGCGCGGCACCTGCAGGTATTGCGGTCTGCCGTTGACGACGATCCGTGGTGTGATTGTGCTGATGGTTTTACAATAAAGACCCGCTATTTCCTGCGCCTGCAGATCACTTTTCTCATAGTCCTCGAGATCGCCGCCAAGTGTGGCAATGGTTTGCAGCTTTTCGCCGATCTGCGTTTGCATCAGAGTGTTCTTACGGAAGCGAACCTCCAATTGCATGATTGACACGGCCAGACCCAGGCTGTCGATGTGGTGACGGTCGCCACCCAACACGGCAATCAGTGTTTCAATCCCCAGCCGCAAACGATTTGCACTGCCATACACGGCCTCAACGGAATCCGCTTCGATGGCGAGCAGGCTGTCGAGACAGGCCTGCGCCCCGTAACCTGACCAGGTACCGTGGTTGGCCGCCTGTCTGACCAATTCGGTGGCCTGGAAAATACCCGCCAATGCCAGTGTTCTGTTTTTCATATGCCCGCAACCACCGGTGGTGTGTTCATGTATTGGATATTACCGCCACCCAGACACACATCGCCAGCATACAGGACGACCGATTGACCGGGGGTCACCGCACGTTGTGGTGCTGAAAAAATGACCTGCATGTGGTCATCGCCAAGCATTTCGACCTGTACCGGTTGGTCCTGCTGGCGATAGCGCACCCTGGCGGTTAAGGGCGTGCCAGGTTCAGGTGCTTCTCCCGACACCCATGCCAGTTGATTTGCCTCAAGACGGGTGGACATCAGCCATGGGTGTTCGTGTCCCTGGGCGGCATACAGGATGTTGTTTTCCATGTCCTTGTGCAGGACATACCAGGGTGCGTCCGGATAACCTCTGACGCCGCCGATGCCGAGCCCCTGGCGTTGTCCGAGTGTGTAAAACATCAAGCCATCATGTGTACCGATAAGCTGCTCGTGGGGTGTACGGATTTCTCCCTTAACTGCGGGCAGGTAGCTGGCCAGGAATGCTTTGAAATTACGTTCACCGATAAAACAGATACCGGTACTGTCCTTTTTGTCATACACCGCAAAACCGGCTTTTTCAGCCATGCGCCTGACCGTTGGTTTTTTCAGTTCACCGACTGGAAACAGTGTTTTGGCCAATTGCTGATGACCAACCGCATAGAGAAAATAGCTTTGATCCTTGTTCGGGTCGCGACCTTTTAACAAACGGCTTTTGCCATCCTTTGCATCGCTGCGCACGTAATGCCCGGTCGCAATCAAGTCAGCACCCAAGTCCTCTGCGTGCTCCAGGAAGGTTTTGAACTTGATTTCGCGGTTGCACAAAACATCCGGGTTTGGTGTGCGCCCGGCCTGGTATTCGGCCAGAAATTCCGTAAAAACATTATCCCAGTACTCTGCGGCAAAATTGCGGGTATGCAGCCTGATACCAAGAATTTGGGCCACCGACTCGGCATCGGCCTTGTCTTCGCTTGCGGCACATTCTCCCAGTCGGTCGTCCTCTTCCCAGTTTTTCATAAACATGGCCTCGATATCCTGGCCCTGCAGTTGCAATAGTGAAGCCGCCACCGCTGAATCCACACCGCCGGACATGGCCACCATGATTTTGCCGTTATGTTCGCCCATTAAAACTGTAAATGGGGTCAAAGACGCGAAGGTCAATTGCTAAAAAGTGTTATAAAATACCTGCAATGAGCAAGGAACCTGAATCACAACACAATCGCGGACTGGCCGTCGAAGAAGTCCGCCCCGAGGTCAAGCCACCACCGATGTACAAAGTGGTGTTGCTGAACGACGACTTTACACCGATGGATTTCGTGGTCGATGTTATCCAGACTTTTTTTGGTCTGGGGCATGACCGGGCCACCCAGATCATGTTACACGTACACACAAGAGGCAAGGGCATATGCGGTATTTTCACACTCGAAATTGCTGAAACCAAGGTTGTCCAGGTCAACGAATATGCACGCCAGAATGAACATCCGCTCCAATGTGCATTGGAAAAAGCTTGAACCGTGGCACTATTGTCCGGTCACATGAAATAGTGCAACCATGAGCGGACTGGAGACACCCTGATGTTCAACAAGGAACTGGAAGTTACCATCAGCCAGGCTTACCAGGAAGCCCGTAGTGCGAGTCACGAATTCCTGACGGTTGAACACCTGTTGCTGGCATTGCTGGATAACAGCTCAGCGCTGTCGGTATTGAGTGCCTGTGGTGTGGATATCGCTGGTCTGGAGACGGCGCTTCGCAACACGCTCAAGGACACCGTACCCATTCTTGCCGAAGAGGAAGGCCGGGACACCCAACCGACCATCGGCTTTCAACGGGTATTGCAAAGGGCCTTATACCATGTCCAGTCTTCCGGCAAACAAGAGGTTGTCGGCTCAAATGTCCTGGTTGCAATTTTCAGTGAGAAAGATTCCTACGCCACCTACCTGCTAAACAAGTTCGATGTCACACGCCTGGACGTGATTAACTATATTTCCCATGGTATTTCACCACTTGAAAAAGAACCGGATCCCGACACTGCAAACGTCGAACAGGATACCTCCGGTGAATCAGTCGACGCCCGTAAAAGTGCCTTGGACAATTTTACAGCCAACCTCAACGAGCGTGCTCGCGAAGGAAAAATTGATCCGTTAATCGGGCGCGGGAGTGAGATTGAGAGAACCATCCAGGTACTCTGTCGCCGGCGCAAAAACAATCCCTTGTTCGTTGGCGAAGCGGGCGTTGGCAAGACCGCCATGGCGGAGGGCCTGGCCCTGCGGATTACCCTCAATGAAGTACCGGAGGTGCTCGAGGATGCAATAATTTTTGCACTGGATCTGGGTGCCCTGCTGGCTGGTACCAAGTACCGCGGCGATTTTGAGAAACGTCTCAAGGCGGTATTGGCTGAATTGTACGCTACCGAGGGTGCAATACTTTTCATCGATGAAATTCATACCATCATTGGTGCCGGCGCCGCGTCCGGTGGCGTCATGGATGCGTCGAACCTGATCAAGCCGATGCTGGCTTCAGGTGAATTGCGTTGCATTGGTTCCACCACATTCCAGGAATTTCGTGGTGTATTTGAAAAAGACCGGGCCCTGGCACGGCGTTTTCAGAAGATTGACATTGTTGAACCCACTGTCCAGGAGACCATTGACATCCTGCGTGGCCTCAAAACCCGTTTCGGAGAACACCACAATGTTGAATATACCGATGAGGCGCTGAGTGCCGCCGCAGAATTGTCCAGCCGGCACATCATTGACAGGCACCTGCCGGATAAAGCCATCGATGTGATCGATGAGGCGGGAGCACGGCAGCGCATGTTACCTGAAAATGAACGCAAAAGACGACTTGACGAACATGATATCGAGACCGTGATTGCCCACATGGCGCGGATCCCCCCGAAGCAGGTATCGCGTTCGGACAGGGATGCACTGCGTAACCTGGACCGTGATCTGAAGCTGACCGTATTTGGACAGGATGAGGCCATTGAAGCATTGACTTCTGCGATCAAGATGGCCCGTTCAGGTCTTGGTGAGGAAGACCACCCAATCGGTTCGTTTCTGTTTGCCGGGCCGACCGGTGTCGGCAAGACCGAGGTGACCCGGCAACTTGCCATGGTCATGGGTATCGAGCTGATACGGTTTGATATGTCGGAATACATGGAGGCGCACTCGGTTTCCCGGATGGTTGGCGCACCGCCCGGCTACGTCGGTTTTGACCAGGGTGGTTTGTTGACCGAAGCGGTCACACGCAACCCGCATGCCGTCCTGTTGCTGGATGAAATCGAAAAGGCTCACCCGGACGTCTACAACATGCTTTTGCAGATCATGGACCATGGCACACTCACCGATACCAATGGCCGTGAGGCTGATTTTCGCAACGTTATCCTGGTCATGACCACCAATGCGGGTGCGCAGCAGAGTGCCAGACGTGTCATCGGCTTCACCGATCAGGATCACGAACCGGATTCCACCGAGGCCATCCGCAGGACATTTACACCGGAATTTCGTAACCGGCTGGACGCGGTGATCCAGTTCAAGGCGCTGGATTTCAACATTGTACTGCTGATCGTTGACAAATTTATCCTTGAGCTTGAAGCCCAACTGGCGTTGAAGGATGTCAGTATCGGCGTGTCCACGGCGGCGCGCGAATGGCTGGCAGAGCAGGGCTTTGACAGGCAGATGGGCGCGCGACCGATGAAGCGGGTCATTCAGGACCAGATCAAACGCCGCCTGGCAGACGACCTGTTGTTCGGCGACCTGGCGGCAGGCGGGGAAGTGGGGATTACCTTGTCGAAGAAAGACAAGAACCCATTGAAAATTCGCACCCGGCCAAAACTGGAGCCACAAAAGGCATTGCCGGCAGCAACGGAATCAGAAGACGGCTAACCGTCATTTCATACGGTAGGTGATACGTCCCTTGGAAAGGTCGTAGGGTGTCAGTTCGACCTTGACCATGTCACCGGTGAGTATCCTGATATAGTGTTTACGCATCCGCCCGGAGATGTGCGCGGTCACGACATGGCCATTTTCAAGCTCAACTTTAAAAAGCGTATTCGGCAAGGTATCGAGTACCTTGCCTTCCATTTCAATTACATCTTCTTTTACCATGATTTCCCATGCCATTATCAGGTGGCGGTATTGTGCCACTGACTGGCCGGCTTCGGTAGGGGGTAAGGTGATTTATATTGGCTTTGTATGGTTGACACTACTGGCCTTTTGGCTACAATACGCCCCCTTACTGCGGGAATAGCTCAGTTGGTAGAGCACAACCTTGCCAAGGTTGGGGTCGCGAGTTCGAGTCTCGTTTCCCGCTCCAGTTTTAAATGCCCGTCACGAGGTGTGCACGGGTACGCTTCACGGGGCCAGGTGGCAGAGTGGTTATGCTGCGGCCTGCAAAGCCGTCTACGCCGGTTCGATTCCGACCCTGGCCTCCATTATCCTCATTCAAGACGTCTCAGGAAACCCCTGAAAGTCTTGCTGTGCCCTTGTTTTGTTCTCCTGGAACGGCGGCGAAAACGAATTCAGGGAACTTTAGCTTACAATGTATCCAGATTTGCCGGTTTTTTAAGCCCAGGTCTTGAACCCTGCCTGTCATTTGCGTTCCAATAAATTTCGTATGAGTAGAAACACATAGAAAATGCCTTTCGCTAAGCGTAAAAGAGCACCTGCCGCAGCCTTGCAAATCTGTCTGGTAATGCTGTCGGTAGTGTCAGCGGCGATCGTCGCTGGCTGTGCAGGCACCGCGCAGGGTATCGACAGTTCGGTTTATTCCCGTCTCAAAGCCGGGAAAGCGACCAGCCAGACCACGCCCGAGGCTGCCGCCCTGGTGATCATTCGCTACCCGGCCATGATCCATGATTATGCTGAAAACCTGTATGTCAGTTCTTTTGCGATCAAGGCCATTGGCGGTGAGGTCACCACCTCGACGGCAAAATCGCAGGCCGCCAGAATTGCACAATCGGTGGTTGAGAAGTCCAGTTATTACGCGATGTCGCTGTACCGTGAATTAAAAGCTGAGCTGCCCGAAGCTTCTGTGCTGTTATCACCGCATATCATCGCGTGGGATAAGAAACGCCAGTTGTACACACGCCCGATACTTGCAACAGAACAGGTACCCAGCGTCCTGACCATCGACTTTAACGTTTATTCCTATCCCGACATCAACAAGATCATGGATTCGCCACCCGTCACGTTTGGCGACCTGGTGACACCGCTCATCGTTGTGAAAGGCAACCGCTGGATACAGCCAGCCTTAAATGGCCTGTTGATAGCCAGTCCGCCGCTGGCCAGTTCTGCCTGGCGTCAGGCAACCAGGGACGGTGAACGGCATTTCAATTCACGTCTTGAGGGCAGGGGAGACGATGAGGTTGCTTCACTGGACTTTATCGCTTTTTTGCGTGAGCGTAACAAAAACACCCTGCAGATACCCTTCAAAACGGCAATGGCGGGGAGTAGCGGTTCGTTCGCCATCGAACAATACCCCTTGGAAAAAATACAGATGGACGGTGCGGCCATTGCAGCCCTGGAAGATGATGGTTCAGTTGATCCATTCGTCAGCGGTTTTGTTAAAGGCGCGAGCAGACGTATCATCGATATGCTCAGTTCGATCGATCAAGAGCGGGCGACATTTTTTGCCCGTCAGAGGGCCCTGGGCCGTTTTGATCCCGAGCTTGCAAATGTATTTTTTGTGCAGTCCGGGGACGAGAGTGTACGGGCACGTCTGCAACTTGCCGAGGCCCTCGTGGGTGCCGAGAGGACGTTTCTTGCGGCGCAATCCGACAGTATTTACGAGGGAACCTATGCGGGCAGTTACGGTTTAAAAATGCGCAAAATTATCGCAGCGGAATACCGCATGCTTGAGCAACGCCGGCACCTGGCACGCAAACAAAATATAACCACGGCGGTCGCGGCCATCGCCCTGGCCGGTTCGGTATATGGTACTGCCGTGGCATCGACTTCGGCGGGCGCGGCGAGTGTAGCGGCGGTGTCAGGCGCAGCGCTGGGTGGTTCCGTGTGGGCCATGCACCAGTCGTTTGAGACCAGGACCGAGTCTGAAGAGGTCGGCAAGTATTTCATGGCCCGCATGGCACCCGCTTTTGACCGACAGATGTCTGTGCAGATGGAATGGCTAGAGTCAAAAGAAGTGATCACGGCAAAGGGCTTCGCCGAATTCAGAAACAAGACCCTGAGTCTGTACCAGTCACGGGTCAGGACCATGCGTATCAGTGGTAGCGAACACTGCCGCTTCAAACACCCGGGGTTAAGGCAAACAGGGCGCTGGTATGGGGTGTGTCAACACGGCCTGGCAAGTGGCCGGGGATACGGATTGATCAGGAACGGGCAGGGCGACAGCGTGGAATACCTTGGTGAGGCCAGAAAAGGGCTGGCATCCGGTACCGGTGGTATGATCATCAGGAAAGAGGGTCAGTTGGCTGCAAACTATTATGAGGGCTCATTCAAAAATGGCAGGCTCGACGGAACGGTGCGTATCGAAAAACCCGGTTCGCAACCTCAGTTGCGGCGTTTTAAAGCGGGTGTTGATGCAGGCAGGGGTAATGCAGATCTTTTACAGAGACTGAGCTTTGTCTCAAGCCAGGCAAGTGACCGGTCACTGAAGCCGTGATTCGTTCGCTAACCCGGACATTTCATCAAGGATCCGGGAATTGCGCTGTAGCTGGCAAAACAGTCTGGCCGATCGTTCGAATAAGCATAGCGGTAGCTATGGTGTGAGAAGGATCGACCGAAATGTGAAGCCAGATGCTGTGCAAAACCGGATAGGACAAACTGTCTTTTTTGAAAAATACTACAAACATGCATAATCATTTGTTTTCATGAAAATTTATCATTTTATCGTCCGCCTTGGTGAAATGTCCGGGCTAACTACCATGGTCTTTGTTGCCGGCGTGTTGCTGACGCCGCTGTTGTGCGCCGGTAGCATCAATTTCGTAACAATCGAGACGCTTCCACCCGGTGAACAATACCGGCAACTCAGTCTGGTGCTGATGGTTGCCGCCGGGGCAGACCCGGCATTGGTTGACAGCCTGCTGCATGAATCCTCACAAAAAGAAGCGGATCAAGACTCAAGCTTTGACCCCGATGTCTATAAAACACCGCTCACCCGCATTGTCGACCAGCAAACAATGTTGAGCGGTGCAGCAAGGTTGTTGCGCTTTGCCAATCGCTCCCAGAAAGAGATTCGCGCCAAGCTGAGCGCCATCGAAGTTGCAAACCCGGTCCTTATCAGTATGCTGGACGGCCAGGCGGTCAGCGAAGATGCAATCATCATCCGCAATGCAATCGCTGACAGCATCAGTTACGCCGGTCTGGAAGCTAAAACACTTGCCCATTTACTGGAGGCTTACAGGACACGCACACTGCGTCTTCGAAACGAAATGGAGTTTGCCAGTTTTAGTGCGGAACTTGACCGCATCACCGCCGAATCCATCCGCGCCGTCGGTGGTCAGTCGGATGCTTACCAGCGTATGTTTGATGACGAGGTGGTTGCCAAGGGTTTTAAACGGCAAATCGAGACGGCGGATTATATTTACAAGCGCGATAAGGCGTTTGATAAACACGCCGCCGAGATGACCGAGGAAATCATCAAGAATGTGGTTGAGTCGCAAAGCGAAGTTAATCACTAAGTAGGACAAACATTGATGTCCGCCGGTCGGTGGAATCATCATGCACTGACACAACGGCTTGTGAGGGGGTGCCGGTGGCGGTGTCCGGGACCGTAATCCGTAGGGAACGGATTCCGAACGCCCATGGATGGCTAGTGTACTGCATCGTACACTAAAGTGTGTCCCGGAGACCGCTTCCGGTACCCCCGCCGAGCACACTCGCAGGCGTAATCAACGTTGCTGGAATTCACAGTTAGCCGTCACCGTCTCCATCGGGCGGCTTGTCGGGTGACCCAGTGTCGGGTGTATTGCTGGCGGAACTGGCGGGTACACTGACACCCCGGGCATTGACCAGGTCCTTGATCGAAAGCGTATCCTTTGACCTGACCCTAAACTCGCTGGAATCCTTTACTGTCTGCTGTTCAGATGACTCATGCTCCCGGGCAGTGGAAGACGAAGCTTGCTGCTCGGATGATTCGCTTTCCTGGGCTGTGGAAGATGAAACCTGCTGCTCAGATGATTCGCTTTCCTGGGCTGCGGCGGGCGAGGCCTGCTGCTCAGATGATTCGTTTTCCCGGGCTTCGTGTGATGAAGTCTGCTGGCTGGCTGATTGAGCTTGCTGTGTTGCAGACGATACTGCCTGCTGGTTGGCTGATTGGGCTTGCTGTGCTGCTGAAGATGTTGCCTGTTGGCTGGTCGATTGGGCAGCTTGTACCTTTGAGGAGGTGGCTTGCGGGTTGTTTGACGGCCTGTTTTGCGTCTCGCCCGGTGCCGCACCAGACGCACCCGCCATTCGGTTTTTCTGCAGGAACTGAAGCGCGCTCTGGGATGTACCGGCGGTGCTGGGCTCATCGGATTCATGGGCCGATGGCGAATAGCTGTCGTCTGCGTCCTGCTGCATGTCATTTTGCCCATCCTGTTGTGAGGATTGTTGCGCGACTGTTTGTGACTGCTTGGCGCCTTTTTGTCCAATTTGACCAGACACGGCGTCACCCGTTGGTGATGCCTGTCCTTTTTCACCAGCTTTTGCAGCCCGATCATTTGCGGCGTTGGCACGGGCGTAGTTTTCCGCTTCCCTTTGGTTGTATTTTTCCAGCAGTTCATCCCAGGCCGCCGCTTCCTGATTCTGTAAAGGACGATTATTGAGCGCTGCTTCGCTGGGTACGTACGGGTGTTTGATCCTGGCGTCCGAGGGGACCCACTGGTCACTCTCAAGGATTATCTCCCGCAACTGATTGCGCAGGTGTTTTTGTGACGCCTGGGGCAAGGCTTCAATTTTTTGCGGACCCGTTGGGGCCTCATAGGCAGCCAAGGGTAGTGTACTTCTTTTGATCCGGTCGTCTTTCAGTTCCATAAAGCGCCGGTAATTATCCTCGCTGATTTCCACTTCCTGGCCTGTTTTCTGCGTGTCCTCATACGCCGGGTCTTCAGCGTCCTGGGCAAAAACCGGGGTAAAAAGTTCAGACGCAGCAAAAACAAGCAATGTCGTGAATACGATTCTTCTCGTCATGCTCATTAGCTTACTCCCTGATCGACCTGACGACACGAAAACCGGTAAAATCATTACGGTCGCCATTTTTCAGGTTAAAACGGGCCGGTAACCGTATGTCACGTGTTCCGGTCAACCATGAACCGCCACGCGTCATGTGCGAACTGCACAACCCCTGGCCCCAGGCCTTGCCATCTGAAGGCGCGTCGAGATAGGAGAGGTTCATACAATCAGCCGTCCATTCGGCGACATTACCGATGACATCGTAAAGACCAAAAGCATTGGCCATAAAGGTGCCGACCAGCGCCGTTCCAACTGCCAAGGTGTCAGCACAGGCGGCGTGTTGCCAGCGGAAGCTGGTCTCACTCCCGGCAATGTTGGCGAAGCGGCACAGACCGGCCGGGGTTCCGCCCAGCCATTCCCCGGTCTCCCCGGCTCGCGCGAAATATTCCCACTCACTTTCACTCGGAAGACGGTAACTTTGACCGGTTTTATCACTCAGCCAGCGCACGTACTCACCGGCGTCATTCCAGGAAACCATGATCACCGGGTGTTGGCCTCGACCCCAGCCATTGTCGTCGGGCCGGGTTGTGCAGCCCCCGGCGTCAACACAGGCGTCCCATTCTTGTAGTGTGACCTCGAAGATAGCGACTGCGAACGGTGCATTGATACTGATCATACGACGGGGTTTTTCCAGACCGAGCGCCAGCGGGGAGGATTCTGCAGAACCCTGCCAGTAACTGCCACTGGGAACCACGATCATTTGTGGGCACGTGTTGCAGTCACTGAAAGATTTACCCGGTCTTAATGTCAGCTGGTCGAGATGTTGCAGGGCGGAGCTGACACTAGACCCCCTCGGAAAGGCATCAACATACGCCTGATAAGCAGCCTTTGTGTCCAGCTTTAGTGCGCTGGCAAAAGCATTTGCGTCATCACGCTGGTCCTTGAGAAGGCGGTGGATGCGTCCGGCTTCCTCGATGTGCTGACCGGCCGGCCAGGCATGGATGTAATTATCCAGCGATGCCAGCGTACGCTTGTCAATCGCCGCCTGCCAGGCATCCTGCTCCTGGCGGATTTTTGCCAAACGCTCTCGTTCCTGTTTCGCCTCTCTCTTTTTGAGTGCATCGATGTGCTGCATGGCCTCGCTCTGGTGCAGTCCATTGGGGAATTGATCGAGGTAATCTTCAAAAGCGGCTACCGTGCCTTCGGTATTTAATTCCTGCCAGGTCTTATCATCAAGCACCTCCAGTTGAACCCGGGCCTGTGCGACATAGACCGACGCCGGAAAATCCTGCATGAAACGCCGGTACGACAAGGTTGTGTCGGCCTCCAGCGCGGCATGCCAGCGGCTGGTCTCCTCCACAGCAGGTCTGGCGGTGGCTGACGGAATACTTTCCGTATTCTCGGGCGTCGGCGACAGCGCAGCACCCGGGGGGCTCTTTTCTGTCAGCAAAAATAGAGCAATAGTGACCATGACCAGAAGCAACACCCCGAGTAACACACGCGGCAACCATTCCTTGCCTTCGCGCGGATCGCTGGCAATGGATTTGCCACCCGGCACCGAGCGCCGCCAGTCGAGGCTCTTGAATGTTTTCTGCCATTGCCTGACGTCCATCGGCCTGTCCTGCGGCAGCAGATACAGGCCCTGCCCGATGACAGTGGCAATGCTTGCAAATCGAGTGTCTGTCAACAATTCGCCAGGCGCTATCAACGGGTCCGCCTCGCCGGCGTCGAGTGCTTTTTGCCGGGCGCTTGCCGGTGGTGGAATTTTCCCGCTCACGCAGCGGTAGAGGGTGGCTGCCAGACCATAAATATCCGTCCACGGACCAATACGCCCATCGACCGCGGATTGCTCCAGTGCTGCGTAACCCTCGCTGCCCCGCGGAAAGCGCTCAGATCGATCGAGCGGTGAGGCGGCGATACCGAAATCCAGCAGAATGGGGCCGTGCTCGTCGCCCATGTAGATGTTGGCGGGCTTGATGTCCTGGTGGATGATCCCGTGCTCGTGGATGTAGGTGAGTCCGTCCATCATTGCCAGCATCAGGCTGCTTGTTTGCTTAGGGTCCAGGATGTCCGTGGTTTGCAGGATTTCGCTCAGGGGCTTGCCGGGGTAATAGGGCATCAGGAAGTAAGCGGTGCCATTGGCTTCAAAATAGCGAAGTATCCTGACGATATTGGGATGCTCCAGTTCAGCCAGCAGGCGGCCTTCGGTCAGAAAACGTTCAAGACCCTCTTTAAATGACTTCCCGGATGCCGGGTTCCGGGCAGACAGCGTTCCGTCACCGCGCCGGGAAACGTGCTTAGCCGGCAGGTATTCCTTGAGTGCAAACTGTGTTCCGATCGCAGTATCTGATACCTGGTAGGTGACACCGTTTGCGCCGCTGCCGAGCACGGCATTGACCTGCAGGTCGCGTATGAATGCCCCGGGCGGCAAGGAGGAAGGTATTGTACTCACTCCTCTACCCCTGGTTTCATATGTATCCTCAGCCGAATGAGCACATCCCCCAGCAGGATTTCATCGTCCGGCGAGACAAACAGGATTTCGCCGGGCAGACAGGGGATCGTGCTGATAAATGTGCCGTTACTGGATCCCAGATCGGTAAGTGTCAGTGTCCCCGGCCGACCTTGCAAACGCGCGTGCGCACGGCTGATTGCAGCCGACTGCAGCCTGAGACCGGCTTCACCCCTGCCAATAACAACATCGATGGGTCCGGCTTCAATACCGCAGTAACGTTGCACCGCTTCTCCGTTGGCCAATATCCCTTCGAGCAGGAGCATACCGGAGTACACGGCTGGCAGATCCTCGATGGCGGGTATTTCGGGTTCATCAAATGACGCAGTGGACACACGAGGGTGGGAGATTGCCGGGCTGGTGGCAAGCTCCGTGGTAGCGGGTTCCTCGGTGTGCGTATGGCCGTCTTGTATCAATGTGGGCGTGCTCACCATCTTAGGTCTGAGCCACCAGATGACGAAGGCCAGTATCGGTATTAAGCCCAACAGCAGCCAGACGGGGTCCTCATTGTTGCTTCCCGGGGCGGCTTGCCGAGCGGCGCTGCCCACCGGTTTGTGGCTGTCTTGAGTTGGCACCTCCTCAGTTGATCCACCTTGACTTGACCCTGCGATGGGCCGCTCCGGCAGCGCCTCAACACCAGAATCTGCAGGCCCGCTTTGATCAACCATTACCTTTGCATGTTCAGCTTGCTGGCTGATTTTTGGGGCGGTAACGGTTTCCTTGAGGTTGCTTTGTTCGGGGCTGCCGCAGATGCTATGCTCATAATCGATGTTCATATCGTCAAGCACACGGGCGATTTTTTTTGCATCGAGTAGGCCGATTGCAAGCTCGCCTTGCTGGTCATCCATCGTCGTCCCGGGTCTGAACCCCGCCAGGTAACCGCAACGGTCAAACAGTGCCCCATTGACGGCGGGTAATGGCGTTTCTTTGGATAGAGGTGTCGATCCGGACCCGTCGCCGCTGGTGAACCGGGCTGGTAACCACAGGGGCGCTGTGCCCTTTGCAATCTTTTCAGCTGCTGGAAAGGCCGCGAAACGCAGCGTGTCTTCCAGCACGGCACCATTGTCTGCAAGTACGACAGCGGGTCGTTGTAAACCTTTGACCATCAGGACCGCCAGACCATCGGTGCTAGAACGACGGATGGTTTTTGCCGGGCGGCCGTTGCGGATGATGTCAGTGCCACCATCGAGGACCACGATCTCATCACCCTGCGCGACAAAATCAGCGGGCACCATGACCATGCCATCAGCGGAGATCACCACCCCGGTGGCAGGTTTGACAAAATCGTGCGCTACCAGTTTGAGTACCAGTACCACCGATGCGGGCATCTGTGCCATGCACGGCGGGGCCAAAAGCAGGCAGATACAGCACAAAAACACGCCGCAATGGTCCGGTCTGCGCCAGGGTACAGCGTGCATCAGGCGGGATAAAGCCTGTTGATCAGGTTGTCGAGACAGTACTGGCCAGAGCGATTGAGGGTCTTTTCTTCCCGGCCCTGAATCAGGTTCTGTAAAAATACCAGGATGGCCGCCATCACCAACGCCAGCAGTGTCGTACTGAATGCAACACCGAGCCGCTCGGTAACCTGGTAGAGCATATCCGGGTTGTCCACGTTGGCGCGGTCGCCGGCGTAGTTGAGCGCCATCATGATACCGATGACGGTGCCGATGAAACCGAGTGTTGGCAGCAGCCAGATAATGTAACGCACGATGTTGTAGCGCAGGTCCAGTTCGTGCAAAAACAGCTCGAGACTTGAATTGAGCAGCGCGTTGGTCTGGTCAACCGAGCGGCTCAGGTTGAAGTTGAGTACACACCGCTCGATCAGACGTGGCAGAAAACACGTGGTGCGATACATGCTGCTGCGTACTTTCTGGTATATCGGTGTGATGTCGTCACCGGGTCTTAAAACGGTTTCATCGTCGAGTGGCAGGTAACCCCGTTCAAACTGGCTTTCCTCGAGACGCCCGCTACGCCAACGGATCGATAATTCACCCAGGCCGGCAAAAAAGGTCAGCCACAGGACATTTTGCAGCGTGAAGGGCCAGGAACCTCGATTAATATCCAGCATGATAGTCGCCGCCTGGGGTGGCAGGACCCTGGCCAGCAGGGCGATGACCAGCACCCCCGCGAGTAAACTTATCAGCAATGTCAGATAGCGCATGGTGTCATTAATCCGTTTGTCAGGGTTGATCTTCTTCAATTTTCCCGGTCAGGGGGTTTCGTTTTGGGTTGCTCAGACCCGGCCCGGGTTCGGTAAAGCCCGTCATTGAGCGTACGGGGGTATTTCCGCTACGTAATGAAAAATGTTTTTCACCCAGCCTGAGGTCAGTGTGTTTAGCAAACACCGAAGTCAGGCGTTCCAGTGGTATCTCGACCTCACCCATGCGAATCAGATCGCCGGTACACAAGCTGACCCTGCGGACACGGATCCATGCTCCGTTACGCTGCAAAAAAATACCGTTCCTGGAATCAGCGTCCACTACCCAGACACGTCCGTCCGTGGAGCGTTCAATAGACGCGTGGACACGCGACACGGTCGGGTGATCCAGCACCAGGTCACAGGCGGCGTTCCGGCCACAGCTTTTACTGATCAATTCAAATAACTCCTTGTGGTTATCATACCGCACGATGCCGGCATAAACGCCAATTGATGGCCGCCTGTCTCATTGTGCAAGCGCCAGGAAACCACCGGAATTACCCCGCGCGAGGTTTTGCATAAACTCGACCGTGCCCTTGTATTTGAAATAATCACCGATGGTCACCGTGTGGATTTCCTTGTGTGAGGTATTGGACATCGTGATGTTCTGGGCCAGCGAGCGCGGCGGCAGATTGCCGTTATAGACCGGATTGGGGAGACCATCGCTGAGCAGGATGATAGCTTCCGACGGACCCTTGAAAGCCACCTGGAAAGCGTCCTTGAGCGACGAGGCACCGGCAAACTGACCCTTCAGCTGGCTGATAAAGTGCATTGCCCCGGTGCGATTCTGGTGGCTCATGACCACCAGCGAACCATCGGCTGGCCAACGGTGATAGCTCGGGCCCGAATCCAGTTGCTGAAAACCGAGGATACCAAATTCATAACCAGGCCTGAGTGAATCCATGGCCCGCGCGACGGTCCGCCAGACCAGTTCATCGTATTGAGCTAAATACTTGTTCATGTCGATCATGAACAGGATGCGGGTTTTGTCGGTTTTCAGACCGAGAAACCTGAAGGTCACCAGCTTGCTGCCGGTTTTCTTCCGCGTTTCCACTGGTGAAGACGGTGGGGGTGGTGGCTGGTCCTTGTGTGCCTGCAAACGGGCATGGATGGCCCGGATTTCACTGGAAACAATATCCTGCTCGGCGATGAGCTCCCGCTGCCGGGTGCTCGCCGCCGCAATGGCCTGGCGGGCCTTACTGATACCGGCCACCGTATCATCCAGCTCGGCCTCGGTTTGATTGGTCTCTGATTCGATATAATCCAAGTGCTTGACCAGTTGGGCCTCCTTTTGGTAATCCGGCATCATGATGATCGTGATGATGATGAAAGCACCCATGGCAGAGGCAAACAGATCAATGGCTGAGAGCGAGAACACACCGAAACTGCGCAGCCGTGTCCTCATCCAGAGACACCTACAAAATCACCATTGTTGAGCCGGGCCAGGGTCTGCAGGAAGAGCACCAGATTACGGTTATGGGTGTAGTCGCCGATGGCGACGGTGTGCAATTCGGTTTGCCTGAACTGGTTCAGACGGGTGATCTCCTGCAGGATATACCCCGGCTGTGTATTGGGCTCACCGTCACTCATCAGGATCACGGCGCTGGCGGGGTATTCCAGTGCGGCCTGCAGTGCATAATGGGTCGGGGTTGAACCGACAAAGCGATGCACCAGCGAGCGTGCGAAAACCGATGCCTGGTAAAGGTTTTCCTTGTTGGCAGTAGCCAGCGTCTTGTTACCGGGAAAAGTCCAGAGGACGGGCTGCGGGTTACCCTGGTAACCGATGATCGCAAACCGGTTGCTTTCGTCCAGTGGTTTCAGCAATTCCAGGACCGTCTGTATCATCAGGTTCTCGTAACGGGTCATACTGCCCGACATGTCAATAACGATGACAAAACTCTTTGCATGGGTCGCCAGACCGAGTATCGAAAATTCCACGCCGTGGGTAATGGCCTTGGGCTGTGGCTCCGGTTTGACGACCTTAAGCGGCTCGGCCACTGGTGTGGGCAGGTCCGCCAGTTGCCGTCTGCTGTCAGCCAACTGCTTTTTCAAGCGGGCGATACGTGTCTCGACACCCTGGTTGGATACATTGGCGTCCAGCAGTTCGCGTTGCAACTGCTCCTTCTCCGCCAGCCGCTCCTCAAGCTGGCCGGATGCAAGGCTGCGTTTTTGCATGACGTCCCGTGTCTTTGCAAAAGCCTCGTCGGGGTCGGCGTGTTGATAGTAGGGAAACAGCAGCATAACGAGCAGGATAAATGCACCCAGGGCAGAGGCGAACAGGTCCACGGCGGACGTCGAGAATACAGCAGTGTCTCTGTCAGGTATTTTCACAGGTTTCCGGGAATCAGCCGTTTGGAAGTTGACACCAGGGACGGCGATTATGTTCAATGCGGTCCTTAGCCAATTTTAAACGAAACCGCAATGAGGTTCAGGATAATCAAACAGGTCTTAATCAATCTACTGCTTTTTGCCATTGTCTTGACGGGCGCAATACAGTCTCAGTGGGCACTGGCACTGGCACAGCCTGCTGAAGCACCACCCAGCCAGGAGTATTTTGTCCGCCAGCAGGGTGGTGAGGCGCTGCTGATCAGGATCAGTGCCTTTGAGGCAGAAATCGAATCACGTGTCTATGATCCACAAAAGTCGCTGTTATCAGTGTCCGCCTTACCCGGCAACCGGATTGCTCCGCTATTCCAGTTTATTGATGCAACCCACAGCCAGCGACAACTGGATATTCAGGTTAGCTCAAAACGCAGTACCGGCAATAGTAAATTTGAGATCGAGTTTACCCGGCTCAGGGACTGGGACGAAAGAAGTGGTCTGCTGGTGCGTGCCTATCACTTACTCGCTTACGCCATGCAGGCCCAACTGGGGCCGGGTTCAACTGACTGGAGTGTCAATGTCAGCAGTCTGCTGGGCGCGAGCAAAATTTTTGCGCAGTACGGCATGCGCGAACAACGTTTGTGGTCCACTTACCTGGCTGCCTACCTCGTCTATTACCGACTCGGTGATTATCCGTTCGCTGCCAGGCTCAACGACACAGTACTCGAGGAAACCAATGCGCCACACTGGCAGGAAATCAGACTTGCCGCGCTGCAACTTAAAGCAGATATACTCATCAAACTCAGCGACAGCAATGTCATGCAGGATTCCGGAAAGCGTACAGACCCTGTACAGGCAGCGTTATTCGCTGCGGCGCAGTTCGCCCAATCCACAGGGTTTGGCTTTGAACAGGCCAGCGCAGTCTACACAAGCGGTCTGGTCTACGCCGGCCAGGGGCTTTTCGCGCAGGCCTCGGCACAGTACCAGAACGCTCTGAAGCTGGCACAACCTCTCGCAGACGACCTTTTTTTAAAAGAGATCAGGGAAAGTGTGGTTGCCGTCAATGCCAGGCAGGGCAATGCCCCGGCATCCGGTCAGGTGCTGCAACAGATTGAGACGCAACTGCTGCGTGAAGGCGGTGGCGATGAACTGGCACTCAACCTGTTGCAACAAGGCGATCTGCTGCTTGGCACCCACCGCTGGGCAGAGGCCATCGAGGTACTCACACAGGCACTTGAACAACAGAACGACAGTTCGATCCGCAGTCGTGCAAATTTGGCCCTTGCAACAGCCAGTTATGAAGACGGTGACCCTGATGCAGCTTTGGCGTACCTGGATGCTGCCGGTGTCAGCGACGACCTGCGGCCAGCGAGAAATGGCAAACGCGATCTGGACGTGGCTGCGGGGCTGGAAATCAAGGCGGCGATCTATCGTGCCCGGGGCGAGTATGAGCACATGCAAAGCGTACGCCAGGTGCAGCACGACTGGTTGCCAACGGGCGTGGATCAAGCCCGGTATTTTTATCAGCGGGGTCTGGATGCGCTGGCCAGGGGGGGCGGTAAGCGGGTGCAGGCAGTGGCTTTTTTCCGAAAAAGCTACCAGGCAAAGGGTTATGCACAGCCACCCGGGTTACGACTGCTCGCACAAATGCAGCTGTGTGTGCTGGGGGCGGAAAAAGCAGGTCTGTGTACACCCGGCAACGCTTTGCGTGCCTACCAGAAGCTGGTTTCCAACCGTATCCCCCGGCAGGTAGTTGAGGCCCGGTTTCTGCGCGCCCGTTACCAGGCCAGACACGGACAGAGAAAGGCCGCTATGGCGATTATGGAACAGGCGGTCGACGATATTCATTTTTACCGTCAGATGATGCCCGGCATGCTGGGAGCCTGGTACTGGCAGCACCGGAATGATCTGTTTACCGCTTACCTTGATCTGGCGAGTACCACTACAACTTCAGCAGGTAGTAACGGGGAACGAGATTTCGAATCACTACTGGCGCTGAGTCGGATCAGGTTTGCTGCACGTCCGGTCAGTAGCGAGCGCCTGTCGAGCACTGACCTTGCAGCAGGTGATTCGCTACGGCAACGGTTTGCAATGCTCGCAAACAGCACTGCGGGTGAAGAGACCGCAGAGCTGATCACCGGCCTTCAACGGGATGTTGACAGTCTGCAGACAGCCTTTAATCACACATTCGCTTTTCTAAGCCGCTCGGGTTTAAAGAAAGCCCTGGATGGTCTTGCAAGGAGCGAAGCCGTCTTGACCTACCACCTTACACGAGATGAAGCACTGGCCTGGCTGGGAAAAAACGGCCAGGTCCGGCGCTTTGTCATCGCACACCCTGATCGGCTTTTTACAAAGCTGCAACGGGCCCATGACGATCTCCCGGCCACTTCGGGCCCGGCATTTGACGTGATGATGCAGGAGATCGGTGAACAACTGCTCAAACCACTGGCCGGCAGCTTGCCTGAAACGATATATTTTGTTCCCGAAGGTTTGCTGACAGGTTTTCCCGTAGACGCACTGCGCCTGGGGCAGGAATACCTCATCGAACACCACCGGCTGGTCAATGTGCTGGCATTCCCATCTGATCCACGGCCAATAGCCAGCCTGCACACAACCGCACCACAACGTGTTTTCATTGCCGGTTCCCCACAGGACTACTCGGCCTGGGTCGAATCCCGCCTGGCAACATCCCCGGAAATCCAGGCGGTTGCCGAGCAGTTCATCGGACCGGGTTTGCATATCGTGCAGGGGAGAGCTCTGCTACGTGACGAATTTGATGACACCCGCCTGCAACGCGCTGAACTGGTGCACCTGTCCATGCCCGCTGTGATGGATTTTGATCAGCGGCAACGCTCCGGACTGATGTTGTCCGAGCCACGACGCGATGCAGGCCGGGAGATGCTGTCATTGACAGATATCAGCGCGAACCGCCTGCAGGCCAGGCTGGTGTTTCTTAGTGCGAGCCGTATCCAGGGCGAGATCGACGCGACATTTGCAGGCCAGCCAGCCCTGGTGACGGACTACCTGGCGACCGGTGCGCACGCTATTATTGCCGGTTCCTGGCGACCGGCCAGTCAGCTGGCGACAGAACTGGTGACGGGTTTCTACCGCTCACTGGCGGTATCAAACGATATCACAGGTGCAATGACCCAAAGCAAGCGGGACTATTTACGCAAGTACAACAACGACGGCTCTCGCAGCTGGGCTGCGTACCAGCTTTATATCAGGTAGCTGACTGCACCACCATGGCTTCAATGAGCCGTGGGCCACGTGTTGCCATGGCGTCTGCAAACTGCTGGTGAAACATTTCGGCGCTGGTGGCACGGGTTGCGGGTACACCCATCCCTTGAGCAATCGATACAAAATCAATATCCGGCCTGGACAGGTCAAGCATCGACAATGTCTTTGGCGTAGGTTTGACGGCGCCAACGCGGGCCAGCTCGATGTTGAGGATCGCATAGCTGCGATTATTCATGATGACCACGGTCACGTCGGTGTTTTCCCGGGCCATGGACCACAAGGCCTGGATAGTGTACATCGCACTGCCATCGGCCTCCAGAGCGATGACCTTGCGCTGCGGGCAGGCCAGCGCCGCACCGAGACTGAGACCCAGCCCCTGGCCTATGGCGCCGCCTGTCAGTGTCAACCAGTCATGGGGTGGGGTATCGATGGTGGCCGGGAACATGGCCAGGCCACAGGTCGCGGCTTCATCTGAAACGATGGCGTCCTCTGGCATCAACAGACCAAGACTCCGAGCGATGGCCATCGGTGTAAGTGCACCCGTTGGTAGCGGGTGCTGCGCCGCAGGCTGTACGGTTAACGGGGGCTGCACGGCCGCTGTCGCTGTCACCAGTGCCGCCAACGCCGCCCGCACATCCTGATCAACCTCCACCAGGCTCAGTACCTCACATTCCGCGGGTGTCAGCCAGCTTTCTTTTCCGGGGTAAGCAAAAAATGACACCGGTGCGACGGCGCCGACCAGGATCAGTTGTTCAGTGCCTCGCAGCATTTCCACAACCTGCTCGGCGAAATAGGGCAGACGCTCGACCGCCACCCGCCCGGCGCCGCGCTGCAGACGTGCGGGAAAGGTTTCACACAGGATACGTGCGCCAGTGGCCCTGGCAACACGCCCAACCATCTCGAGACAGTCTTCACGTAAAGCCCGGCCACCCAGCAGGAATGCTGACTTCTTTTTAGTGGCGAGTGCATCGGCAACGGTCTGTATGGTGGCTTCTTCAATCGTAGCCAAACGCTGGTTGGGCAGGACAGAAGCCCGGCATGTCGAATCTTCCCAGGTGTGGTTGGCAGGTGCGATCATGGTTGCGATCTTTCCCCAGCCCTGTTTCGCAGCCCTGACAGCCTCGGCACCCGCCACGACCAGGTCATCCGCCGATTGTGAGACACGAACCCAGTCAGAACAGATTTTTGCCTGCGCCGGGACGTCGGAGGTCAGGGGTGCATCGTACTGCAGATGACCGGTGGCATGGTCACCGATGATATTGACCAGTGGTACGTGTGCGCGGCGGGCGTTGTGCTGGTTGGCCATGGAGTTGGAAAAACCCGGGCCGAGGTGTAAAAGGGTTGCCGCCGGCTTGTCGAGCATACGTGCGTAGCCATCGGCGGCAGCCGCGACCACGCCCTCAAACAGACACAGCACCGCCCGCATTTTTTCGTGTTTACCAATGGCTGAAACCAGCTGCATTTCCGACGTGCCGGGGTTTGTGAAACAGATTTCCACCCCGCTGTCCACCAGGGTTTCCAATAGGCTTTCCGCACCATTCATGCTGTCGGTTCCAGCTTGAAAATTTTGCCCGGATTCAGTATTCCTTTTGGATCGAGCGCGCGTTTCAGGGTTTTCATCAGGGCAATTTCAGCCTCGCTGCGTGAGTGCCCCAGATAGGCGCGTTTGGCCAGTCCAATACCGTGTTCGGCAGAAATGACCGCGGCACGGCGCTCCAGTTCATCGTAGACAATGCGCTCAACCGCGAGCACTTCAGTTTCACCCAGCGTACCCAGTGTAATGACAAGGTGGATGTTACCGTCGCCGATGTGGCCAAAAACAACCATGCGCGAGGTGGGCCAGTGTTGACTCAGTTGCTCACGCACGTCTTCGACATAGTCCGCCATTTCGGGAATACCCAGACTGATGTCGAAAACCATGGGTGGAAACATCTTGCGATTGAGTCCCTCAATATCATCACGTATCCCCCACAGGTCCGAACGCTGCTGTTTGCTCTGTGCAATGACGGCGTCATCGGCCAGGTTTTGATCAAGGGCTGCAGCCAGGGTGCTTTCAAAACGCTCCCGATCCGCAACTTCATTGCCGCCGGTGGACTCGAGCAAAACATAAAATGGATAGGACTGGTCCAGCGGCAGGCCATGTTTGGCGCCATCACCGGTTACCAGGGTGTAAAAATCGTTCCACATCACTTCAAATGCACTCAGGGTTCCGCCCAGATCAGAATCCATTTTCCGCAGCAGTTGCCCGAGGCTTTCAAAGTCTGCTACCGCCACCAGTGCAGTGTCGCACGAACACGGTGCAGGACGCAGGCGCAGTACAGCGCGTGTTACGATCCCGAGGGTACCTTCCGAGCCGATAAAGAGTTGTTTCAGGTCATAGCCGGTGTTGTTCTTGAGGACACCTTTCAAGGATGAAATGACGGTGCCGTCAGCGAGCACTGCCTCGATGCCGAGCACCTGCTCGCGCATCATACCGTAACGGATAACGCTGTTCCCGCCGGCATTGGTTGAGATGTTGCCACCGATGGTGCAACTGCCACGCGCGCCAAGGTCCAGTGCGAACAGCAAGCCGGCATCGGCAGCAGCTTCCTGCACCCGTTGCAGCGCTGCGCCGGCTTCCACGCTCAACGTGCGGTTGACGCTGTCAACGGGCTCGATGCCACGCATACGCTCCAACGACAGGACCAGGTCCCCGGGAGCGGTCCGTGCGCCTCCCGCCAAACCCGTCAGACCGCCATGGGTCACCACACTCTGGCCTGCTGCGTGGCAGAGCTTCAACACCCCGGCAACCTCCGCAGTGCTCCTGGGACGAACGATAGCTGTAGCCTGGCAACCGCCCATAGGTGGCCAGAAGTCTGAGCGAGTGGTGACGTCTTTACCCCGTAAAAGTCCCCCGGGCCCGACGATATCTTCAATGGCAGTCAATAATTTTTTCATATCTCTCGTATTTGGCTGTAGGCGCATTCATGCAATAATTGTGAAACCCGCCGGATTCAACAACAGGACGGACCATTGAAACACACCAGCAAAGTAATTTCATGTCGCCGATCACCCTCAAAAACATCAGTTTAAGCTTTGGTTCGCCGCCATTGCTGCAGGCTGTCAATTTACATATCAAGGCCAATGAAAGGGTCTGTCTGCTGGGGCGTAACGGTACCGGTAAGTCGACCCTGTTAAAACTTGTCAACGGCGAAATCCAGGCCGATGAGGGCAGCATCCGTGTTCCACAGGGTGTCAGGATAGCCAGGCTAAGCCAGGAACTGCCGGCGGTCATGGACGGTACCGTCAACGAGGTGGTAGCGGGGGGACTGGAGCGAGCGGGCAAGCTGTTGCAACGTTATTATCACCTATTGCATGACATCGCCGGCCACGCGGATGAGCGCTTGCTCAAGCAACTGGGTGATTGCCAGCAGCAACTCGAAGATGCGGGTGGATGGGAAATCTCGCAGCGTCTCGATGCCGTCATTACAAAACTGCAACTCGCTGGGAATACCGATTTCAACAAACTGTCGGGTGGGTTGAAACGCCGCGTGCTACTGGCCCGTGCGCTGGTCAACCAACCTGACCTGTTGTTGTTGGATGAGCCGACGAACCACCTGGATATCGATTCCATCATCTGGCTGGAAAAGTTTCTGCTGGACTGGAACGGCAGCCTGTTGTTTATCAGCCACGACCGCGCCTTTGTGCAAAAGCTCGCAACCCGTATCATTGAAATTGACCGCGGCCAACTGAGCAACTGGCCGGGTGACTACCCGACCTATGTTGCTCGTAAACAAAAAGCACTTGCTGATGAAGAAAGTGAAAACGCCCTGTTTGACAAGAAGCTTGCGCGTGAAGAGATCTGGATACGCCAGGGCATCAAGGCGCGTCGTACCCGTAATGAGGGGCGTGTGCGCGCACTCGAGGCGCTACGGCGTAAACGTGCACAAAGACGTGTGTTCACCGGTAGCGCCAGGGTACAGATACAGACGGCGGAGAATTCCGGAAAAATTGTTCTGGACGCTGAAGACGTTTCTTATGCCTGGGAAGATAAGTCCGTGATTGAAGGCTTCAGTACAACGGTACTCAGAGGCGACAAGGTCGGCATCATCGGCCCCAATGGCGCGGGTAAAACAACGCTGGTCCGCTTATTACTTGGCGAATTGTCACCCACAAAGGGGCACGTGAAGACCGGCACCCGGCTGAAGATCGCTTACTTTGACCAGCACCGCGCTGTTCTGGATGAGGAAACAACCGTGCAGGACAGTATCGCCGGTGGCAGTGATATGGTGAGCATCGAGGGCAAGGACCGTCATGTGATTTCGTACCTGCGCGACTTCCTGTTTGCCCCGGAGCGTGTACGCCAGCCCGTCAAGGCGCTCTCCGGTGGTGAACGTAACCGCTTGTTGCTGGCACGCTTGTTTTCGCGACCCTCGAATGTACTGGTGCTTGATGAGCCGACCAACGACCTGGACGCCGATACGCTCGACCTGCTCGAAGAACGCCTGGTCGAATATCCGGGAACGGTGCTGCTGATTTCACACGACCGTGCCTTCCTCGACCACGTCGTGACCTCAACGATCGTATTTGAAGGCCAGGGCAGGGTGCACGAATATGTCGGTGGCTACAGCGACTGGCTGCGACAGAGCCAGACAGCACATAAAAGCACCCGGCAGACCGGCCGCCCGAAGAAGGCACCTGAAACGAGAGTCGGTGCCCCCCGCGCCCTGAACTATAACGAACGCCAGGAGCTATCCCGCCTGCCCATAAAACTGGAAAAACTTGAGCAGCAGCAGCGTCGCTTACACGAACAAATGGCTGCGAACGGTTTCTACCGGCAAGACGCGGTAAAAATAAAGCAGACGCAGGCACAACTTGTGCGGCTGGATGCAGAGCTGGCGAAAACCTTTGCACGTTGGGAAGCACTCGAAGAGAAAAACATCCCAGAAATCTGAAAAAAATGGTGGAGCCGAGGAGGATCGAACTCCCGACCTTCGCATTGCGAACGCGACGCTCTCCCAGCTGAGCTACGGCCCCACAGGGGAATTATCCTATAATGAATCCCGTGTATAAACCACCTATTCGTCTTAATGACCTGGCGCGTCTTGCCGAGCAACTGAACGCGGACAGCGACATGCCGTTGCATAAACTCGCGGCGCGTGACCGTAAGATCGGTATGCAGTATAAGACCGGCAGCGATCAATCGAAACTCATGGCCTGGCTGGATGCGCTGGGTAGCAGAACAGACCTTCATCTGGACAGCCTGGTTACCACAATCAGCGCATGGCTGGGGATCGCAGGATTTATCTCAGGTATCTGTGTGATGACCGGCTTGCTGGTGATGGGCCGCCAACAACCGGTCAATGTGTTGCTGTTCCTGACGCTTTTCATCGGTACACAGCTACTGTTTTTACTGCTGACCCTCGTCGTCAGCCTCAGTATGGCGCGGGCTGGCGCACTGCATCTGCCATTTGAGAGCCTTAACCCGGCCAGGTTCATGCTGAGGCGTGTGCTGGCCAGGCTGACAAAGCACATCGGTGAGGCGAGCTTTGCCACGGTTGGCCGTCTTGCGTTACTTCGTTGGGGGCAGCTATTTGGCGTCGCCTTCAATATCGGGGCAGCCGTAGCCTTCATGCTTATCCTGCTGGTAACCGACCGCAGTTTTGGCTGGAGTTCAACGCTGGAGATTTCCGACCAGGTGCTGTTGCGTATCACGCAAGTCCTGTCAGCACCATGGTCCCAATGGCTGCCAGCCACAGAAATAAGCCCGGACATCATCGCCATTACCCGTTTCCGTGCATTACAGGTGGTGTTCGATGCCCAACAGGTCGCAGCGATGCGTGCCTGGTGGCCGTTTTTGTTTCTCAACATGATTGTTTATGGCCTTCTGCCGCGTGCGATTTTGTGGGCCTTTTTTCAGTTGCAATACCGGCGACGACTGGACGCGGCATTTTTGCATTACCCCGGTGCCGGCCTGGTGTTGGAACGTATGGCCTCACCACGTGTTGATACGCGTTCTGACACAGATATGCAAGAGGCTGGGCTGGCCCCGGGGCAGGATGTCGGAACACTGGTATACGGTCGTCACTTCACTGTACTTATTGACTGGGCTGCCGCCGTGGCCGACAGTTCAGAGGGTCTGCAGGCGCTGGGTGTTAATGCGGGTATGATAGAGCAGGCCGGGTTGCAGTCGGCCGATGACCTTGAACTGATTTCGGATTTGAACCGGGACAAACCGGCAACACTCGCTATCGCGGTAAAAAGTTGGGAACCTCCGCTCGCGGACCTGGCAGATTTTCTCCTCGCACTGGAGACCGGCGGTGATTGCTTCCTGCTGCTGTTGCCCTTAAAGGGCAGCAGAATAAGCAAGGCTGAGAAGCAGGACTGGCAGCATTTTGTTGGGCAACTGCCGCGCCGGCGTTTGCTCATCCTGACAGTTGAAAGCCACCCATCACAAACTGCGCCCGCGCCATGACCACCCCACGCTTCGCGGTCGTTGGTCACCCCAATAAGGGCAAATCCAGTATCGTTGCGACCCTGGCACAAGATGATTCAGTCTATATTGACCGTCTTTCCGGTTCTACCTTAAAAGCGCGCCGTTACCCCATGCAGGTGGATGGTGAAATGCTCTACGAGTTGATCGATACACCGGGTTTCCAGCGCCCACGCGCCACATATGACTGGCTGAGGCAGCATTGTGACGATGTCTCGCAACGTCCAGCTACCGTCAGGACATTTTGCGAACAGAAGCGGGATGAGAGGGATTTCGTCAATGAATGCGAATTGTTGCAAGCGATTGTCGATGGCGCTGGAATCATTTACGTGGTGGACGGTTCGCTGCCTTACGGGCCCGAATACACGCCGGAAATGGAAATCCTGCGCTGGACCGGGCAGCCCAGCCTGGCCCTCATCAACCCGATCGATAATGACACTTATGTGCAGGTCTGGGAGAACGCCCTCGGCCAGTATTTCAAGACCGTACGGATTTTTAATGCCCACTGGGCGGAATTTGATAAACGTGTCGAATTATTAATGGTATTCGGACAATTGCACCCGACCTGGCAGCGGCCGCTGGAAAAGGCCGTGCGGTGCCTCAAGACTGAGTACGAACGTCAGTTGCTGCGTGCTGCCGAGGAGATCACCGATATGCTGAGCTACATTGTGCGGCACCGGGAAAGTCAAAAATTGCCCAATGACATCGCACCTGAACCGGTTAAAAAAATACTTGCAAAAAAATATGAGGCAGCCATCAGGAAAAGCGAAAGGAAGTGTCGCCGGCGCGTTGAGGAAATCTATAACTATTACCGCTTGCAAACACGGGAACAGGCGCTGGATATCGACGCTGCCGACCTGTTCGATCAACAAACCTGGTACCTGTTCGGACTGAGCAGGAAGCAGTTGCTGCTGGCCTCTGCGAGCGCTGGCGCTTCTGCGGGCCTGCTGTTTGATGTGGCCGTAGGTGGTCATTCACTGCTGGGGGGCGCCATCCTGGGCGGGCTCGCTGGTGCTTACGGTGGCTGGCGGTATTCCAATGAGATCGGTTCATTCAGTATCAAGGGTATGCTGGCCGGTGGCCAGACACTGAGCTATGGCCCCATTCAACACCCCAATTTTCCCTTCGTTGTACTGGGACGAGCTGTGCGCCACATGCAGTTGATCTGCCGCCGTACACACGCGGTGCGCGAACCTCTGTCGATCACGCAGAAGAGTCCATTGGCTGGCAGTTCTGCCCGGGATAAGTCCCGTCTGATGGGTATTTTCAAAAATCTGGGCGTTTACGAGCCCGACAGTGCGAAATACACCAGGGCGAAAACAGAGTTGCTGGAGATCGTGACTCAACAAATCAGGCAGGCCGGTAACCGGTCGTAATCCATCTCGCGGCAGCGCTGATCCTACTCGGTGCCAGTGCGACCAGAATAGTTGGCACTTGGTTTATTAGAAGAATATAATATACACCGATAGGTCATCTCATCAGGCTGCTCGGTCTGAAGCGAAAACAGCGATACTGGAGCGCACGATTATGAAGCAATCATGTTTCGTTCTGCTTGTAGTGTTTCTCATACATTCCACCCCCATAATGGCCCAGACTTTCGGTACCAGGCAACCCATGCCGCGACCGGACCAGTACGGCAACGTTGAGATCAATAACTACTCTGAAAATGCTGGCATCGCAGCCGTGATATTCAGGCACTGGCTGCATCGCGCCAGGTACACATGCAGGCTGTGCCATGTCGATCTCGGTTTCGCGATGCGGGCCGGGCAAACACATATACGTGAGGCGGATATTCGTAACGGTCTTTATTGCGGCTCTTGCCATAACGGCAAAATCGCGTTCAGTGCCGGGACAGCCGGACATCATGAGGCAGACAAGACTACCTGCCAACGCTGCCATTCCCTTGGCCGGGAAATTAAGCTGAAGAATGATTTCTATGCCTTCACCAGAGGCTTTCCAAGTGCACGTATGGGCAATCGCGTGGACTGGCTCAAGGCCGAGGAAGAGGGGCGTATTCAACTCATAGATTTCCTGGAGGGAATATCAATCAAGCGCAACAGCCTGGAGCTTCCGCTCGATGTTGAAATTGATGCCAGGGTAGCCCAGATGCCTGACATCGTTTTTTCACATGAGAAACATGCTGTTTGGAACGGTTGTGAGCTTTGTCACCCACAGATTTTCGCTGTCAGGAAGGCAAGCAGCGTGTACGAAATGCAGGATATTTTTGATGGCAAATTCTGCGGTGCCTGTCATGGCAAGGTAGCCTTCATGACCCTGGAGTGTCAGCTCTGTCACACAAGGGAATCTTACTGAGAAAAGCAGCCTGACCAATGGGGAAAAACCGATTACTGCAGTGTGCCCTTGCCATGACGGTGATGATTACACCTGTCGTGTCCGCCCGGTTTTTTGAACTTCCGCAACTGCCACAAGAATGGAAGTACGGCAATGTTCTGATTACAAGACAGGCCGCGACCAGTAACAAACGGCCGGTTTCGTTTTCCCACTGGTCACACAGGACCTACTACACTTGCAGGGTCTGTCATTTTGAACTGGGTTTCGCAATGCAAGTCAATACGACCGAAATTACCGAAAATGGCAACCGAAATGGTGAGTATTGCGGTGCCTGTCACAATGGTGAAATTGCCTTTGGTCACACCGATGAGCATTGTTCACGGTGTCACAATAACGGTTGGGTGGATTATGAAAAGCAGTTCAAAAGACTTGGCCCCCTGCCGCAAGCACCTTTTGGCAATGCGATTGACTGGGTAAAGGCCCTGGAATATGGCTTGATTCATCCCAAAGCCAGCATCTACGAGGACGAATTTAAACCGGTGGAATATACACGGGAACTCCAGCTTGAAGCGGACTGGGGGATGATCCCACCCGCCATTTTTTCGCATGAAAAGCACACAGATTGGCTCGATTGCGGGGATTGTCACCCCGGTCTCTTCAATGTAAAAAAGAAAACTACCAGGCATTTTGAAATGCGTTACATACTTGAAGGAAAATTCTGTGGCAGCTGCCATCTCAAGGTAGCATTTCCCCTGAATGACTGCCAGCGTTGCCACCCCGACATGAAATAGGATGAGTTCAAGGCCGGTTTTCACTGTGTTACTGACTATTCTGGCGGGCCTGTCACTTGCGGGGGTTTGCAACTCCGCATCAACGACATGGAAAGAGGAGTTCGAGCGTATCTGCAGGCAAACGCAAACCGCATCTTCGTTGTCTGCAGAGCAATTGCAGCAGTTAGTCGATGCTAGCGACACACTGCTGGAGCAATTGGCTCATATTGGCAACCCCCAAGGCAAAGTCTACGTCTTCCGGCTAGAGAACTGCCGCAATTTTTTTGTGTATTTACTCCACCTGAACACGCTGGATGAAGAGGGTAGTGCTCAATAGAGACAGTCTTCAACTTGAAGGCTGTTTCGTAGAAAGTATTCTTACTGTGCAAACTCCTGGCCTGGACCATCTATCAATACCTCGAGTTTCTTGAGCAGGTTTTGCCAGCTAAACTGTTGACCCAGTCTCACCGCTGATTGCTCCATCTGTGTCTGTTTGTCCGCCTGAAAATGTCTGATCAGCGTTTGGGCAAGTGAGTGGGGGCATCCGGGTGGTACGACATAGCCATTGACACCCTCTACCACTGACCCGGGCAGTGCACCAACGTCTGACACGATTACCGGTCTGCTGAAACTGTAAGCCAGCTTAGCTATACCACTACCTGATGCAGAAAGGTAGGGCAGCACCACGATATCGCTGGCGCAGAAATAGTTCGCGACCTCGTTCATGGGTACGTAGCGGTTCTCCAGCCGGACATGTCTTGTCAGCCCAAGCTCGCTCACCAATGACTTGTAGTGGCCGATATCCTTCCAGAACTCACCCACGACCAGTAAAGTGCATTCAAGCTTCGCAAGCACTTCGGGCATCGCATGGATAAGCACATCCAATCCTTTGTATGGTCGGACAAAGCCAAAAAAAAGCAGGCTTGGTCCCTCAACTTGCAAAGCACTGCGTGCATCAGCCTTGGTGACCGGTTTGCCCACGTCATAAACAGGGTGTTCCGCTACGGCAATATCTGGTTCATCCAGTTGCTGCTCAAGCTGTTGACGGTCGATTTGGGAATGTACCAGGTAAGCATCACCCAAAACCAGAATCCGGCGAGTAATAAATCTCGTCATCCAGTTGCTCTCGTGGGCCGTTACGTTGTGGCAAATGAAGATCACCTTGATATTTGTTCGCTTGTGACGAATCATCCATATCGTCGCAGCAAACTGTGGTGCCCAAAAAGACACCCACCATGGCAATATCAGTACATCGGCTTCAAAAGCGATTATTTTTCTGGCAGCCCGCCACCACGTACACGGGTTTAGCGAGTCAAAGACAGGGTGGGCTTCGGGTTCCTGTAACGAAGCCGTCGATTTATCAACGTCATTTCCCCCTGGGTAAAGGAAACCAGGGTACTGGCGCTTAAACGTAATAAAAACAACCTTATGTCGCTGTTTGATTGCCCTGAATAGGGCTGTAGTGTATTGGGAGATGCCACCCTTATAGGGATAGGATGGACCCAGCATGGCAATTTTCAATAGTTCAATCTCTATCAGCTTCCGGTATTACCCTGCTTGAATTCGCGTCCTCTGAATATTGCAATTCCAGCTTACGGATTTTCGTGAGCGACAATTCGCTCAATTGCCGGTTTTGAGATATCAGATCCGACAGTAAGCCTGCAATAAAAAAAATAAGACCTGCAGTCAGAAAAACACCTCCAAGGACAATTGACTGGATATTGCCCGACCCGTCACCAGACATGTATTTTATCAGAAACCGTAAAACCGGGATGATCCCCACAAACGACAGCAATGCCGATATGTAGACAAAAAATCGTAAGGGGCGATACATAATGTACATACGCAACATGGTTACAAATTGCTTGATAACAAAGTGTGGAGTGCTTCGAAACAATCGGGATTCCCTGGTCTTTTTATTGGTACGGATGGGAACACTGACAATGTTCAGGCGCTTGTTGCCAGCCTGTATTATCATTTCAAGGGTGTAGCTGAATCTGGATAAAATATTCAGCTTTAGGGCCGCCGACCTGGAAATGGCACGAAAACCAGACACTGCATCCGGTATTGAAACATCACTTAATCTGCTGGCAAAATAACTGCCAAACCATTGCAGTGATTTCTTTATCATACTGTTTTCATTCTTATATTTCAGCTGTCGATCGCCAATGACTATGTCCGCCTGACCCTGGATGATTGGTTTGATCAGTAAAGGAATGTCATGGCCGACATATTGTCCATCTCCATCTGTATTGACAATGATATCTGCACCAAGCTTGACGGCTTGGTCCAGGCCGGCCCGGAAGGCCCTGCCAAGTCCCTGGTTACATGTAAACGACAGAATATGTTCCACTCCGAGTTGTCTGGCCACCTCCACCGTTCTATCGCTACAGCCATCATCGATGAGCAGAATTTCAACAGTGTCTATGCCCGGTATTTTTCTGGGTATTTCCGCGAGCGTCGCTGGCAGGGTTGCTTCCTCATTTAAACAGGGGATCTGAACGATCAGCTTCATGGTGATTACCTTACAACTGTCTGCGACTGAGGCGCGTTTCGAAAGAAGTTAATGGTATGGCGTTCTGACCCACCAGGACTGCCATAAGCAGGGTGATTTCTATTCGCGTATTGCGGCTTTGTGAATTCATGGCACCAGTTATCCGTTAAACCCTTTGAATGTTTTTTTACCTTTTTGATATTACCCTTGTAAAAATCCGGATAGCAATGCTGTCTAATTATTTTATCATCAGCTAAAATTTATCGGGAAAAATCTTCGTCTGAACCGGGATAGATATAGGATCGGGTACAAAGTGTAACTCAGGAGCTACTTGTAAAAGTGCCATTTATTTCAACTAACTCACATAAATGTGATGACACGCTATGCTGTCTGGTGTCATATGCGGGCTAAAGTATCCGTAATCATCCCCTGCCTGAATTCTCCACTAATATGCCGCGTGCTGGAGCACCTGGATAATCAGACGGCAAGTGAGGTCATTGACGAGATTCTGGTTGTTGGACGCGACTCGACCGGCCAGGTAAAAACTGCAGCTAAAGTGCGGTACATCGACACCGGGAGTCCTGTTGGGTCCTCGGAAGCTCGAAATATTGGCATCAATAATTCAAGTAACCCGTTGTTGCTATTTCTGGATAGCGACTGCCTGCCACAGGCCGATTGCTTGCAAAAACACATTGAAGCACATGAGGCAGGTCACTGTATTGTGGGTGGTGGTATTCTGCCCTCCGGTGACAACTACTGGAGCCTGACCTATAACCTGGCATTGTTTCATGAATTCCTCAGTAATCTTCCCGCAAAACGCTGTGACTACCTGCCCACCTTGAATTTATCGATTCAAAAGGAGGTATTCGATCAGGTGGGTGTTTTCGACGAAAACCTGACCCGTGGCCAGGACATCGAGTGGACGCTACGTGCAAAAAAGGCGGGCCGGCAACCCTGTTTCTGGCCCGGGGCCGTTGTGCAACATATCCATTACCGCAATTCGCTGAGTCATGTATGGGATGACTGCGCCAGATCCGGTTATTTTATGAGGAGGGTTCGCCTGCAGAACAAAGCGTTGCTTTTTGCACCCTGGTGGTTGAAACACCGCCTGCTGATCCTGTTTTTTTCCCCACTTATTGCCACGGTGGTAACTGCACGCATTGTGCTAAAGAGCCCATCGGTGTTCCTGCGGTTCTGGTGTGTGCTTCCGGGTTTATTTCTGGCCAAGCTCGCCTGGTGTTGGGGTGCGGCGCAAAGACCCCTGAGTCCTTAGGTTAGGACAGACAGATGCATGTCTTGGTGGTTAATTCGAGTCACCCCGGTTTGTGTTGCTCAATCTGACCACTGATGACAAAAAAGGCAGCACTAAAATGGGAAAATCCGTACCCGTCATGAGTCCGATAACCACAAAAGACCGGGGCTCTCAACTTTTTACGGTGAGCCTTCATTACTTAAGCCAGATGAGTCGGCTTGGACTAAATATTTTCCATCAATTTCCGGTAGATACCATAAAGATTCTTATAGCAAGTGGCGCCAGTCTTGCTTGCCAGGCATTCAGCTTGGCGGCTCTTTACCTATACCTTCACGCCCTGGAGAACAATCAGGCCATCTTTGGTTTTGCCTCCCGGGGCTCTTTGGCCTTGTTTGCAATGGTCGCCATCGTCACATTCATACTCCTCAATGGCTATGCCTTTTTGACGTATCGTGCAAGTACTGCAACGTTCAGTCTTTGCCGTCAGTACCAAAATGTGGGTGCCCAGGAGGCTATGTCACTGGCAAGCAAACTGCCGCACTGGTTTGTAGCCGACAATGCGCAGCATATTTCTGTCAGGCACCTTAAACAATTGCTGGCCGTAGATGTCCACCACCGTAGCCGGCTGGCGCGTTTACTGCTGCAGACGATAATCCCCACGGCCCGATTGATCGTATGCACGGTAGCTTTGCTGCATATGAACCCGCAGTTTTCCGCGCTGGTAATGCTGGTTGTCGGGATACCGATTCTGAGGCTTTATTCAGTGGGTCAGAGAGTCGCGGATACCGTCACCACCCGGGAGGTCGCTTCTTCGTCCGTTTTCAAACAGCAGCAACAATTGCTGGACAAGAGTTGGAAATTTAAAGCACCTCTTTCGCAAAGAGAGATTGACTGGGAAGTTACCCTGGGGCAGCCGGATTCCAAATACCGGCAGTATTTCAGGCGGTTGAGAGCCAAAGCTTACGGCGTGTTTCTGATTGACGCGGCCAATGCCCTGGGTATCATGGTACTCGTGTTATCGCTCGGGTTCCTGGTAATGAGCGAGCAAAAAGAAAACTGGAGCCTATGGCTGACTTACCTGGTCGCGCTAAGGTATTTTCTGTCCAGCATCAGCAGTATTTCTCAGTCAGTTGTCCGATCAACACGTTTTATGCGACAAGCTCAGCGTTTCACGGTGTTTGTTTCGGCGGCAAACCACGCTGTGCAAAGTCTGGATTCACAAAATATTCCTTGTCCTAAGAACATTTGTGAGGCTTTCAAAGGTAATGTTGACCCGTCAATGACCGATGAAGAGTTCGATGACGATTAACCCCTTCCCTCCAGCCGTAGCTACGGCTATGGCTCTCGGTCCAGCCCGGCGCTCAGCCGCACCTGTTCTGCGCCAGCTTCCGGGATGCTGGTGCAATATGCGGGTTAAACGGGCTGTGTGCAAAGTGTACCCCGGGATTGCTTCTATACCCCGCTTCTCCAAATTCAGGGACCCTGGCAAGAGATCATAA
>CAZYVH010000004.1:0-39362 GCA_964650905.1 uncultured Wenzhouxiangellaceae bacterium
TGGGTGCAGCAATGCCTGGATGAGACGCCGGACGCGGCCCCGCACGCCTTCGACGGTGATGTCGCGGCACTGGCGGCCACCATCCAGGATGCCTGGCGTTGTTTCCACCGCGGCGAGTTTCAAAAGGCGCTTGAATTGTCCGAGCAATGCGGCAGTCTTGCACACGCACCGGCCAACAAGGCCAGCGGGATTTACGCGACATATCTGGAAACTGACGAAAAGTTAAAACGGGCCTGCTTCCTGGCGGCCGTGAGCCGTGCAGAATCCGCCATTGACAGCTTGCCGGATAACCCGAACAGCCATTACTTTCACGCCTTTAATCTTGGCCGTTACAGCCAGAGCATTTCCGTGGTCAAGGCATTGAGCCAGGGACTCGGTGGCAAGATCCTGACGAGTCTCAGGACAACGCTTGACCTTGAGGCTGAACATGCCGAGGCGCACACCGCACTGGCGATGTACCACGCCGAAATCATCGACAAGGTTGGCCGGATGATTGGCAAAATGACCTATGGCGCAAGCAGCGACAAGGCCCTGCAACATTTTGAGCAGGCCCTGGAACTGACACCCCACTCACCCATCGCACACATCGAATACGGCAACGGGCTCTATTTGCTGTTCGGCGACGACAGGCTGGATGAGGTCACCGATTTGTATATCAAGGCTTCTGAAATTCAACCCCAGGACGCGATGGAAAAACTGGACGTGGAAGCCGCGCTGGCAGAGTTGGAATAGCGACCATTCAAACCCCGGGTAGTTACCAGCGGTAGGCGGCACTCGCGCTTAACTGCCGGCCGACGGCGGGCGTACCGGGAAAGAACTGGTAGCTGCTGTCGGTCAGGTTATCCGCCGTCAGGATCAGCGCCAGACCATCCAGATTGAGCGGCTTCCAGGACAACGCGAGCGAGCCAAAATACGTCCGCTCGCTGCTGGTCCGTAAAGGGTTGTCCCGCTGTACGCGGTATTCGTTATCCAGACGTAATTCCAACTGGCTGGTCAAGTGATAACGTAGTGCGAGTGTCGCCCTGTGACGGGCAAAATTGAGCGCGTAAAAACTCGCGTCGACATCGCTTGCCCCGTAGTCCGAATCCTTGTCGAGGTAGGTATACGCAGCGACGAGTTCCAGCAAATTCCATTGCCGTGTCATGACCGCTTCAAGACCGATGACATCCAGATCGACCGCGTTCGCCTGGCGGGAAAAGGGTACACCCGTAAAGAAGGTCCAGTCGACGAGATTGCTGTCCTTGCGGTAGAAGATCGTCGCCGACCCCGTCCAGACCGACGATTCCCTTTTGAGGGAGACAGATAATTGCCGGGCTTTTTCCCGTCCGAGGTCCGGGTTGCCACCAAAAAGACCAGCCGGACGGGAATTGAGCGCCGTGTAGCCGGGCAACTGGGAGGTCGTGGCATATTCAATACTGAATCGCTCATTGACGGCGGCTGATGTCCGTTGAACGCTCAGCCCAACGAGCGGTGAGACCGCACTGCCGTCACGGTTCGAGGTATCCAGGCTTGCACCCGCTCTGATATTGATTTTCCGGTTGCCGGAATGGGCCAGATCAACGGATGGCACCAGGCTGAGTTTGGCATAACGGCGGCTGTTGAAGCGGCCACTGGTGAGGTCGGTCGAGCGTAGCAAGCGATCACTGGTCAGTTGCCCGCCAAAACGCCATTCGACCACACCATTGCGCCATGCACCCTGAACGCCGGCGGCAACCACACGGGTCTTGTGGTCGAATGAACCGGGCGACCCGCTCTCCTGCGTGAACCGGTCAAAATCATAGTCGTCTTCAAGACCCCGGTAATAGGCACTGAACTCCAGCCAGCCGCTGGCACCCTCGCGGCGGTGATTGGCGTGCAACAGGCGGGTCTTGGTGTGATCGGTTTCCGCCAGGGAAGCAAAGCCGGTGTATGCACCGGGCCAGGCATAGAATTTATCCTGGTATGCCACCAGCACATCGGTTTGCGTGTTGCCCTGACGGTGCTGAATAAAAAGGTTATAGCGGGTAAAATCATGATCGCCATTGGCCCGGGTTCCATCACCCTTTGATAGTGCGACAGACGCTGCCACCGCCACTGTAGCGCCATTTTCAAGGGTGCTGGCCTTTGCCTGTCTCAGCGAGGTATACCAGAGGTCATTATCACCGAGACCCAGTAGCACATCACCACCGTCCGTGAGCACCGGTAGTGAGTATACGAGCGTGGCAATATTCGAATTGAAGCCGCGCAATGCATTGTTGATACCGGTGTGTAATACGGGTGTCTTCAGGAATTTGGGATCAACAGGCAAACCCGCCGCATAATGACCCGTCTGCGGATCCATGATGGTGCTGGCACCAATGACAAAACCGGTGTTCTCAAAGACGCCACCCCGAATGGTCACGTCCGCCTGACCCTCGGGCAGTCCCCGCGACTGCAACTCCGTCTGTGGGTCAAATCGCAAGCGGGTCGCCAGTGACGCATAACTGCCCGCGGGTTGCAAATTCGCAACCCGGCTGGCGCGCACCGTTACCTCGTCCAGATCCCCATCACTGATCGATACTTTTTTCTCATCGGCAAACGCCACGGAAATCGTGGCCAGCAGGTAAAAACAAGCGACCCGGAGAATCAATTTTCGATGTCGCCAGCCAGCAATGCATGCTGCAGCAAGTCTTGTGCAATATGTGTTCCTGGCCGGTCGGTGAGCGGCAACATCAGCCCCAGGTACAGGAGTTTTTCGAATTCCTTCCTGAACCGAATAATTATATCCGCCGGTGACGCGACCAGCCGACGGTCTGTGATCAGACCAAAAAAGACCTTGCCGTTGTAGCTCAGTATGCTGATGCCGACACCGACACTGCCATTTTGTGGTACCCAAAACATCATTTCCTTCATTTTTGAGCCCGCCAGGTAGATGGGCTGTTGTGGTCCGGGTACATTGGTGAGTACCGCGGTCGCTTTTTGGCTGAGCAGGTCCAGAACCGGTTTTTGCACGGCGCCGGGTCCCATCCCCAGTGCCGCCAGGAAACCCAGCGTGACCGCCGCCTGTTTTGAGGTCTTGAGTTCATTCATACGCTCGTTGACCGCGTACAGGCGCTCCAATGGGCTGCCCATACCCAACGGCAGGGACAGGAACACCAAGCCAAAATGATTGCCCAATTCATGGGCGTGCTCCAGTGGTCTCAGATTGACGGGTACGGTCGCCCGAATATCCGCAATATCCTGTGGCTTGTCACCGGCTTCAAGCATATAGCGACGCAGCGCACCCGCGACCGCAGCGATGAGCACGTCATTGACGGTGCAGCCAAAGGCCTTGCTGACCGCTTTGACTTCGGCCAATGGCAAGGGCTCCGCCCACGCGACTATCTTGCGTGCCCCGAGACGTCCTTTCAGTCGGGTTACCGGGTCATTTGGCAGGGTCAGCGAGTGCGCCAGTTCACGCACGATTTCACCAGCTTCATTGGCATAGTTGCCGGCAATGGCCGGATTCTGCAATATCCTGCCGCCCTCCCGGATCAGACGCCGGCCCAGGTGTGTGGCAAAATCCAGGCCTTCACGCGCCGGGTCCAGCAGACGTTGAAACACCTGCGACTCACTCGCGCGGCGGGTTTTCCAGGTTTCCGCCTTGAGTGCAGAAGGTCTGCCTGCCCGCGTCGGGTCTGTCAGCGACAGGAAAACCTGTACCAGTGCAATGCCATCGGCAATGCAATGGTGTATCCGCATGATGAGCGCCGGTCCTCCCACGTAGTTTTCGACCAGGTGGAACTGCCACAGCGGGCGTGATGGATCCAGTGGTGTACTGGCCAGTTCCGACACCAGGATTTCGAGCTCGGTCTGGTCCGCGGCCCCCGGCAAGGCCCTGCGGCGGACATGATCATGGATATCAAAGTCCTCATCCAGTACCCAGTGGGCGCGGGTGCCGTTGTCAACCGCTTTTTGCCGGAACCGTCTGAAGGCGAGGAAACGTTGTTCAATGGTCTCGAGCAGTTTCTGGTAATCCAATTGCCCATCCAGAATGACAACACCGTTGATCATCATCAGGTTGGTCGGTTGCTCCATACGCAACCAGGCCGTGTCCACCCTGGAGATCGGCTCCTTTTGTTGTGTTCCGCTCAAATCAATGGGCTCCTGGTGGCCGGTCACTTGGTTTAATAATCACTGTTTACGGACGCTATTTTAGCTTAAAGTTACACGCTATCGTTGAGTTATTCCGAAAGGTTATAAACCATGAACCTATTGATCTTTTTCGTAGTCATTTCATTACTTGTCTGGGCGTTCGAACGGTTCTACCTGCGGGGTTCGACCCCCCGCGACTACCCGCTGCCCGTCAACCCGGAAGTAGTGCGCCGATTCACCGGTCCGGACGCACCACCGCCACAGTTCGAAGCACTGGTGCAGGAGATCAGGGATCTCTCCGGACGGATTGCAAGAGACTTGCGCAAACACCGGTTGCAGGCCGCGCGTTCGCTGATGGACAGCCTCAGTGATGAACGTCACTACCAGAGCGGCTTCCATCCCGCCGACGCGGGCGGCGTCCAGGCTGAGTGGGTGCTGGCACCAGGCGCCGACAGCTCGCGCCGGGTGCTCTATATTCATGGCGGGGGTTTCGCACTGGGCAGTGCAAAAAGTCACCGCACGATAACCAGTAAATTTTCTGAGGTTAGCGGTTGCGCTGTGCTGGCCATCGATTACCGCCTGTTGCCAGAGTACCGCTTCATGGATGCGGTGATGGACTGCCGTGGCGCTTATCAATGGATGCTGGATAACGGACCGCAAGGGTTGGCGCTCGCCAGTCAGACCTATATCGCAGGTGATTCCGCCGGTGGCAACCTTGCCCTCTCGCTGGTCGCATGGCTCAGGGACAACCATCTTCGTCTGCCCGACGCGGTGGTAGCCATGTCGCCCTTGACCGACGGTACATTTTCGGGTGCCAGTATCCGCGCAAACATGGCCAGCGACATCATGCTGGCGCCCCTGCTCGGGCTGCTGGTCAAACTGCCACGCTTTATCAAGAGCCTGTGGGTGGTCTGGGGCTACCGGGTACGGCCTGCCAACCCGGTTGTTTCACCACTGCTTGGTGATCTGTCCGGGCTGCCGCCTATCCTGGTACAGGCCAGCGAGGCCGAAATGTTGCTGGACGACGCCCGCCGCTATGTGTACAAGGCCCGTGCCTCCGGCACACCCGCCGTATTACAGACCTGGTCGGGCATGTTGCACGTCTGGCAAATCTTTGACCGTGAGTTGCCACAGGCGGGTGAGGCGTGGGCGGAGATTGGTAAATTTATTGCTGCAAATTGAGTGCCTGCGTGTCACTCAGTCCACTAAAAGCAAAAAACAGATTCCCTCTTGCATTAGCAAGTCAATCGTTTTATAGTTTACGTTAACGTAAAGTATAAATAGTTATGAGCCCAACCTACAGCATTGCAGAACTCTCAAAAGAGTTTTCCGTGACACACAGGACACTGCGTTTTTATGAGGATAAAGGTATTCTCGATCCAGACCGGCGCGGTACAAAGCGTTTTTATTCGGAGCGTGACAAGACCAGGCTGAGGCTGACACTGCGTGGTAAACGACTCGGTTTAAATCTTAATGAATGTCTTAATATCATAAACATGCGTGATCCAGCGCAGCCTGATGACAACCTGCAGTTACTACACTTATGTCAGAAGATCCGTGAACACCGCGTGCAACTTCTGGCAAAACTAAAGGACATAGAAAAAACGCTCGAAGCAATGAGCCAGGTTGAAAATAATTGTCTTGCCCAACTAATAGAAAATGCTTCTGCCGAAGGAGTTTGATTTCAGTAATTAACGTTAACGTAAAGTTAGAGACGAATTATAACAATGACGATTGCCCACTACCCTGAACTGAACTTCAATCTTGGAGAAACGGTCGATATGCTGCGCCAGTCCGTACGTGATTTCGCCCAGTCGGAGATCGCACCCCATGCAGCGGACATTGACCTCAAGAATGAATTTCCCCGGCCATTGTGGCGAAAACTCGGCAACATGGGTTTGTTGGGTATTACCGTAGAGCAGGAATATGGTGGCGCCGACATGGGCTATCTGGAACATATTGTTGCCATGGAGGAAATCAGCCGGGCATCGGCATCGATCGGTTTGTCCTACGGGGCCCATTCCAACCTGTGTGTTAATCAAATCCGCATCAACGGCAGCGAGCAACAAAAACGGCAATACCTGCCAAAACTGGTCAGCGGTGAGCATGTCGGCGCATTGGCCATGAGCGAAGCCGGTTCCGGGTCCGATGTTATCAGCATGCGTCTGAGCGCCAATAAACAGGGCGACCGGTACGTCCTCAACGGTAACAAGATGTGGATCACCAACGGCCCGGATGCCCACACCCTGGTCGTTTACGCAAAGACTGACCCTGAAGCTGGTTCAAAGGGCATCACCGCCTTTATTGTTGAGAAGGGTCTCGCAGGTTTTTCAACCGCACAGAAACTCGACAAACTTGGCATGCGCGGATCAAACACCTGTGAACTGGTATTCCAGGACTGCGAGGTGCCAGAGCAAAATGTACTGGGCAAGGTGAACGGCGGTGTAAAAGTCCTGATGAGAGGGCTCAATTACGAACGCCTGGTTTTAGCCGCTGGGCCACTGGGGATCATGCAGGCCTGCCTGGACGTGGTCATCCCTTACATCCATGAACGCAGACAATTTGGTCAGGCAATCGGTGAATTCCAGCTCATTCAGGGGAAAGTGGCCGACATGTACACCAGCCTGAATGCCTGCCGCGCCTACGTGTACGCGGTGGCCCAAGCCTGTGATCGCGGCGAAACGGCGCGCAAGGATGCAGCCGGCGTGATTCTGTTCGCCGCTGAAAAAGCCACCTGGATGGCACTACAGTCGATCCAGATACTGGGGGGCAACGGTTATATCAACGAATACCCGACCGGGCGTTTGTTACGCGACGCGAAATTATACGAGATTGGCGCCGGCACCAGCGAGGTCCGCAGGATGTTGATCGGCCGTGAGTTATTCCAGCAATCAAGGTAATTTGAAATTAAGTTGAGAGGAAAACACCGTGATTAATTTTAGTGCCCAACAACTGACTATTCCAAAAATGTCCAGACCCGTCTACCTGGTAACCGGGGGTATGTCAAAATTCGACCGGGCTTTCCCTGACAAGCGAACCGAAGAACTGGCGATAGACGCATTTACGGAAGCGTCGGAGTTCATCGGTCTCACACCCGGCGAGCTTAAAAAATACATCCATTCGTGTTACTACGGCCACTTTGCCGACCATTTCGGGGATCAACTGCTCGGCGAGTCTGTTATCCATGACAGGCTTGGTCTGGACCCGCTCGGAAATGTCGGCGTCAAGACCGGTGGCGCCACGGGGGGGTCAACGATCTGGGAAGCATACAAGACGATCGCCTCCGGTTACTCTGACTGTGTGCTGGCGATGGGCTGGGAAAGGATGGACGAGGTCCCAACCGATGAAGGCAACCATTACATCGCCTGCGCGGCTGACAAGGACTGGGAAACACCCCTCGGTCACATCTATACCGGTTACTACGCGGTCATGGCACAGAAGTACTGGCAGGTCTTTGGCAAGGAAGAAGAATCCTTCCGCCGGACCATGGCTGAGATCGCGGTCAAAAACAGGGGCAACGCTGTACACAACCCATATGCACAGGCACCGCTGCGGATCACCGTGGAAGATGTACTCAACTCCCCGGTGGTCGCCGACCCGCTACACGCCCTGGATTGTTGTCTGATGTCAGTGGGTGTCGCAGGGGTCATCCTGGCCGATGAAAAGACCGCTTTCGAAATGAGCGACAACCCGCTAAGGATTGATGTGGCGGCCGGCAGCCACACGCTCAGACCCGCGGACAGAAGACCCATGGACATTCCGTTGCTACCCAACGAAAGCAAAGACCAATACGCCGATTTGGGACAAAGATTTCCCGGCGGTGACCGCTACCCCGGCTTCACAGGCTTCCTCGCTGCCAGGATGGCCGCGTATTACGCTTACGGCATGACAGGTGTCAAGGACCCCACCGCTGACCTCGACCTGGTGGAATTGCACGACGCGTTCACGATCAGTGATATACAGACCTACGAGGATATCGGAATCCGGCCCTACGGCGAGGGCAGAGCTTATGTTGAATCCGGTGATTGTTACCATACCAATCCGCACACCGGTGAGCCCGGCAAGTTGCCGTCCAACCTTTCCGGCGGATTGATCGGCAATATGCACGCAGTGGGTGCTACCGGCATCATGCAGGTGATTGAGGTTGGCCATCACCTCTGGAACCGCTGGAGCGAAATGCACGGTGACGAGAGTAAGTGGGCACGGTTCGACCGGGAAAAACCCACCGACTGGCAGAACCTCCAGGTCCAGGGGGCCAAACGCGGTCTTGCCATCAGTCATGCCGGCGTGGGTTCCCACGTAACCTGTACCATTGTGCAACATCCGGAACACTTACTCCCAGGAGGTACATTCAAATGAACCCGTCAGAAAAAAGAGGCACGGTCAGGGTTGAGAACAACCGCTATAAACCAACCGGGAAATTTCATTTTTCCTCACCGAATACACCCATCCGAAATGCAGAAGGCAAGCTGATGGGTGTCACCAACCCAAGGGATATTATCCATATCCATGCCTATGGCGGCGAATCGATATTCTTTGAATCGCTGAGCAAAGGCCGGATACTGGCTACCCGCTGTGATAACCCTGACTGTGAAGAGGGCTTTAAATCGATCTTCCTGCCGTTCAGGATCTATTGCCCCGATTGCCTGGCCAGGGCCAGTGTTATCGATGTAACCGATATCACCAAAAAAGCTGCCAAGGTTCATACCTTTATGATCACACAGAGGACCGGTGCCTTTAACACCTTACCCAAACCAGTGAAATTCATAAACGTGGAGTTCGAAGGCATCGCCACGATCCTGATGGGTTACCTGTGTATGGGCGAGCCCGCGATCGGGATGCAAGTCGTTCCGATCTTCAACACCAGGGCGCCGACCTTTACAATCCTGGACCTGTGGTGGGTTCCCGAAGGCACCAACCAGGACCAGCTACCGGAGAATTTTACTTTCGGCTAGTACAGTGTAATTAATGGACAATCGTTTTGAACTGCTGACCCAGTTCAACGACCTGCAAAGATTCATCATCCCGCTTCAGGATCGTGACAGAAGCATTGTCCGGCAAAAAACAGACCACCTTGTCGACAGCGGTCAATGCACCAACAATCGCATTTAATACCATGAAGTGAGTAAAAATAACGGTTGGTTGCCGTATCAGCCTGAGTTCGCTTAGCAGTGTTCGATGCCATACACGCACCATCGGGTGCTGATTACTCCAGGGTTGCCGGGCGATCGATTTTAACCACGTCTGCCGTTCAGCGGGCGGCACCGGTGCGGGGATTTCACGAAATGCCTCGACCACGGCGACTTCCACACCCCAAATTTCCGCCAGCGGCAAGGCGGTTTCGCGGGTGCGCAGCAGCGGGCTACTTAAAAGGCGTACCCCGGAATCGAGTTGTCCTGCCAGTCGTTTTGCGGTGACCTCGGCCTGTTGATGGCCAAGTACGCTCAAACCCGGATCGTCAGCGTCCTGCCATGAAGCCGCCGCCTGGCCATGTCTTACCAGGTAAATCTTCATCCGTTCCTGAACTCTGTGCGTACACAGCCGTGCCCGCTATCCAGCTCCAGCACCACATCGGCGGTCGCTGTCAGGGTATCCAGGCTGGCCCTCGTCAGACGCTCATAATGCTGGACGCAATACTCCCAAAGCCAACACAAAGCCAAGACAGCCACATTTAATCCCAATCCTACAACAATCATCAGCTTTTGCCATGGTGGCCGAGAGTCCACACAGCTAAGCTGATGACATGCCAGAACCAAGATGCCGCCGGGTCTCCATTGACGATACGCCGTACTATCACTGCATTTCCCGATGTGCGCGACGGGCGTTCTTGTGTGGGTCTGATTCAGTCACAGGCTTCGACTTCGAGCACCATCGCCAGCACTGCTTGCTGTACGCTCCACGAGTACCACCGGCGCGGGGCAATACAAGCAGGTAAGCGTGAACAGGTCGCCTGACAGTGACGACAATAGAAACGAGGGATTGGCACCGGGTCAAGATAGAGTCCATCTTTTTCTTCAAGGTCAGCCTTACGAGGATAATGACCATGACGCCAGACACCACCCCGACCGCAGTGCGGACATTGCTGTGGTCGGTACGCTGCCTGGATGCAAGGTGGCAACCTGCCCACCTATGCCCGACATTTCAGCCCGGGGCATTATAAGAATGCTGGGCTTATGGCAGAAATCGACCGCACTGGTAGTGACGAGTAATTGTAAAAAAACGCGATCAATTGACCGCGTTTTTTATGGCTTAAACAACCGCTATTACCAGCTATAGGTACCCCTGAGGTACCAGGCGCCACCTTCGTAATTCGCGGCACTGCGTCGCGGATACTCCAAACCAACACTCAGACGGTTGGCGTTAGGCGGTCCGACCTTGTCGACAAAACTGTCAAAGATGTTGACAGCGCCCGCTGCCAAGCGGAAATGATCGGTCATCTGGAAACCCAGTTCCGCATCAAAATAGATGGTCGCACCGATCTTGGCACTCGGGTTGGTCGCCGCACCAATGGTACCTCGCTCATCATAGTGTGAGCCATAGAAATTGGCTCGCACCATCAGGTTCCACTGGTCACCGAACAAGGTGTTGGAGGTGGCGACAAAGCGGTGGTTGGGGTAATTGTTCTCGATATCTTCCACCAAGCTGTCGCTGACCGGTTGCACACCGTTGATCAGTTTCTGGTCGGTCACTTCAACTTTGTTATAGCTGTAGGCGAATGTAAATTCGGTACTCGCGCCACCAGCCCAATCCTGACTGGAATGCAGGACAACGTCCACACCCTTGTGTTCAACATCAAGTGCATTGGTATAAAACGATATGCTGGCCTCCACACCACCAGGGGTGGTGGAAGGGACAGGAATATCACCGGTGCGATAAATACGGTCATCAACCTGAATATCATAGATATCGACCGTCAAACTGGTGGACTCACCAAGACTGGCCGTGAAGCCAAGGCTGAAATTGAGCGAAGTCTCCTCCGTCAGGGCCTTTCCGCCCAGCGCTATAATACGCGGGTCGGTTGAAGGCACGAGACCTTCTTCAACCTGGTTGCCGGTGGTACCATCAAACGTTGTGATGATGGTCGAAACGTTCGCCTGACCCGGTGTTGGTGCATGGAATCCGGTTGACACGGCACCACGCAGGGCAAAACTATCGTTGAGTCTGAAGCGACCGGCAAATTTACCGTTGACGGTGCTGCCAAAGTCGGAAAAATCTTCGTAACGTACCGCATATTGCAACAGTACTGCATCACTGACATCCTGTTCCATATCTGCATACACAGCCCAGTTGTCACGATCAAAACTACCTTCATCCGCCGGTGAAGGAGATGAAAACCCGCTGGTCTTGGCACCCAAATAAGCATTTTCCTCGCCCGCAATAATCTTATAGGTTTCCTGACGCCATTCCGCACCGTAGGCAAGGTTCAGGCTGTCGCTGATCGGCATGGAGAAATCCGCATTCAGATTGATTTCTTCCTGTTCGTACGCACCGACATCAAAGTCCATCTGCGGAATCTGCAGGCTGGCATCCAGCCCCAGGGACGGGTTAACCGTGTTATTGAGGAAATAGTCCAGTTCATTCTTGCCATAGCCGACACTCAGGTCCCATGTCGTTTCATTGGCGAATGCGCCTTCAACACCAAAGATCAGACTGGTGTCTTTCTGGTCGCCATCAAGGAACGGTGTAAAGCCGGCTGGCAGGCCAGTGAAGCCCATCGCCCGCAACGGCGCCAGCGCCGAGTGGTTAGGGTTGCGGTAGAAGAACCGATAACGACCTGAGGTGTCAGCATAACCGAGACGCGCATAGACCCGTGTGGTATCGCTGACGTCGAAGCCGGAGTTTATAAAAAACCGTGTGCCGCTGGATTCAGGACGACCCCAGGTCTGCAACAATGGTGCCTCACCGAATGGGGCATCCGCGCCAAATAATGACGGGTCAACACCTGCGGCAATCAGATTATCAATGTCCGCCGTACGTTGTATGGCACGTATCAAGGCATCGTTATCAACGTACTCAACACTTGCATTGACGAAACCCGTCTCACCAACTCCAAAGCCAGCATTGGCGGAAAATTTAAAATCTTCTTCGCCTTCATAGTGCTGACCATATTGAAGCGTAAACTCACCACCCTCAGCCGCGTCCTTCATGATGAAGTTGATAACACCCGCGATCGCATCAGAACCATATTGCGCTGCGGCACCATCACGCAATACTTCGACCTGCTTGACCGCGATAGCAGGGATCATGCCGATGTCCACGCCATGTGCACCATTGCCCGCAGCCGGTGCAAAAAACTGCACCAGGGCAGAACGATGTCTGCGTTTGCCATTAACCAGCACCAATGTCTGGTCAGGTGCCAGACCGCGCAGCGAAGTGGGGCGAATAAAAGCACTGCCGTCACCGGTCGCTGGCGTCGCGGTATAGGACGGCACCAGTGCCTTGAGGTTATCGGTGAGATCGGCTGTGCCACCATAGGCATTAAAATCATCACCAGAAAGTACGTCAACCGGTACGGTCGAGTCGGCTGCTGATCGTGGTTTGGTGCTACGCGTACCGGTCGTAATCACTTCTTCAAGAACCCCCGCGCTGTCATCCGTCGTCTCAGCAGCGAGTACCGGTGCGGACAAGGACAACACCAGTGCTAGTGTAAAGGTAAAAAAACTTAATTTAAATATCATCGAATCTCTCATTTTTAGCCCTCCAGCCCAAAAGCAAACAGTTGCAGTTTCACCATGATTTGTAGACAAATATCGTCGCAACCATTTGATTTTAAATATAATAATTATTTAAAAAACAGATTTGTTAAAAATTTGTTAGTCGCCAGCATAGCACACTTAAAAATAAATTTTTCACTAAAGTCGTATTGATTGTGTATGCTCAAGTCTTTATTTCGCATGAAAAATTATTGGAAACAAGCAAATATGCAACCACTGGAATCGGCTAAATGGCCTGCTGAACTCGATGACATCCACACGTTTCTGGACAGGCCTTTAAACATCCATAACATAATGGCCCACCATCCCGCATTAATGAAAGCCTGGATGCCGTTGCGCAACCATATCGTCAGCAACAGCACACTTTCGGCAAGACAACGCGAATTGCTCATTTTGCGCACCGCACACAACTGCCACGCGGATTATGAATGGCAGCACCACGTGGAACGAGGCCGTGCGGCAGGACTCACGTCAGTCGAAATCGAACGGGTCAAACACGGTGCCGACGCGGTGGGCTGGCCAGCGGCAGCAGCCGCACTGCTGCAAGCTGCTGATGACTGCCACTCCGGTTTTCGCATACAAAAAAAAACACTCGCGGCCCTTGAAGGGCTTTACAGCGAACAGCAACAACTGGATATTACTGTCACCGTGGGTTTATACATCACGCTGGCACTGATCATCAGGACCTACGATGTGCCGCTGGAGCACGCCTGACCAGGTCCGCGTACTGAACTCCGGGTTGTTGGTTAACACTCACAAAAACCGCATCCCGGACAAAGTTTTTTCCAGCTTGTCCGCCAACTCATCCACGTGTTCCGGGTGATAGATAAATGGCGGTGCCAACAGAACGTGCGCACCGTTATACCCATCCTCGCTGCCACCACCGGGGTAACAGATCAGGCCGTTTGCCATGGCGGCATTGCGTATGGCCACCGGCAGCCCGAGTTCAGCGCGTATACCGGCCCGGGTTTCACGGTCCTCAACCAGTTCAATACCGACAAAAAGGCCCCGGCCACGAACATCACCCACATGGGGGTGCTCACTGAACACTTCTGAAAGGCGGTTGCTTAGCAACTCACCCATAGTTTTTACGTTATTCAACAGATTCTGTTGCTCGATGACCTGCATCACAGCCAGACCAGCTGCCGTCGCCGTTGCATGCCCGACATAGGAATGACCATGCGCGAAGGCACCAAACGCATCAACAATGCCCTGGTGGATATATCCACGTGCGATGACCGCACCAATCGGTTGATAACCACCACCCAGGCCCTTGGCAAGGGTGATGATATCCGGCGTCACGCTCTCCTGTTCAAACGCGAAATAGGTACCGGAACGCCCGCAACCCGCCATGACTTCATCAAGGATCAGTAAGACGTCATAACGGTCGCAGATTTCTCGGATGGTCTGAAAATACCCTGTCACTGCCGGCACCGCCCCCAGCGTCGCACCCACGATCGATTCGGCAATAAATGCTGAAACATGGTCCGCGCCAACACTCAGGATCGCTTCTTCGAGCGTCTGCGCCACGCGCCTGCCATAGGCATGGTCTGTTTCATCACTGCGCTGGTGGCGATAGGCGTAGCAGGGCTCGATTCTTGGCCAGTCATGCAACAGCGGTTCATACACTTTACGCCGGCCCGGGTTACCGGAAACCGACAAGGCGCCGAGGGTATTGCCGTGGTAACTCTGCTGCCTGCTGATGACCAGGTGCTTTTTGTCCCTGCCCCTAGCCAGCCAGTACTGGCGCGCAAGCTTGATCGCTGTTTCATTGGCCTCTGAACCACCGGATATAAAATAGACCCGGGCGTCATCTTCACCAAACCTTGCCACCAGTTTCGCCGCCAGTTCCTCCTGTGGTTGGTTGGTAAAAAACAGTGTATGTGCAAAAGCCAGGTCGCCAGCCTGTGCCTTAATGGCATTGATAACAGCCCGGTTACCATGGCCAAGACAGGAAATAGCCGCCCCGCCGCTGCCGTCGAGGTACTGTCTGCCATCAGCGTCATACAGGTAAACGCCTTCGGCGCGTGTGACCAGTGGGTAGTGATGCAACGGGTTACGGTAAAATACATTGGCCATGTCTTGCTCGCTCGCGACCTAACCAGCCTGGGTTAGGGCAGCCTTTGCCGCAGCCTTTTCTTCTGCCGTGTTGACCAGTACCGCGACGGCTGTATCACCGGTGACATTGGTCGCTGTCCTGACCATGTCCAGTATGCGGTCCACACCCAGTATCAGGGCAATACCGGAAGATGGCACACCGACCGATTCGAGCACGATGATAAGCATGACGATACCGGCTGCCGGCACCGGTGCGGTGCCGATTGAAGCCAGCAGCGCGGTTAATACAATGGTTAACTGGGCAGCCAGATTCAGGTCCATACCCAGCGCCTGGGCAATAAATACCGTGGCGACCCCCTGGTATAACGCGGTGCCGTCGAGATTAATGGTTGCACCCAGCGGTAAAACGAATGACGCTACCTCGTTTTTAACACCGAGGTTTTCCTCCACGCACTCCATGGTCACCGGCAGCGTGGCTGCACTGGAACTGGTTGAAAACGCAAGCAACTGGGCCGGTGCAATACCGGTAAAGAACTGTTTTAACGTAAACGGCGTAAAAAAGCGCACAAAGGTGCAATAAACCAATAACACGTGTAACAACAGACCCAGAATCACCACCAGGGTGTAATAACCCAACGAGCTCAACAGACTCAGCACGGTTTCGATATTGTCACCGGCGACCGCCGTGATCGTGCTTGCAATCAGTGCAAAAACCCCAAAAGGTGCCAGGTACATGATCAGGTCGACCATCTTGATGATGATGTCATTCAGCCCCTGGATAAACGATTTGACGGAACGGGTCTGGTCATTTGGTGCCAAGATCAGACAGACGCCAAAAAACAGTGCAAAAAACACAACTTGCAGCATGCGAATATTCTGGCTCAGGGCGGCCACGATATTCTGCGGCACGATATCAACCACCGGTTCCAATGGACCGCGTTCACGTACCTGGTCGATGGTGTCCGCACGGCCCTGAATCTGCTCGACGTAAGAAGCCTGTAGATCCGCACTGACTTCGGGTGGGATGGATTTACCGGGCTGCAAGACGTTTACAACGACCAATCCTATGCTGATGGACATCACCGTGGTCAGCAGGTAAATGGCAATCGTCCTGCCACCCATGCGGGACAATTTGCTGACATCCGCCAGGGACGCGACACCGGTGACCAGGGAGGCGAACACCAGCGGCATGGCAATCAATTTCAGCAGGTTGACGAACAGTGTTCCGACTGGGGCGATCCAGTCATGGGTAAAACCACCCCAGTGGTTGAGCGCGGCGATAATCCCGAAACCCGCACCACTCAGAAGACCAATAATGATTTGCCAATGGAGTTTTATTTTCATTCTTTTTGTCCTTTCATGAAATGAGAGCAGGTGTGTCCGCGCTCAGCCAACAGCTATAAAACGGCTATTCAAGCTCATGGTTTTAATGTACCTGAGCCCCAATTACCAATGCAAACGTATTTTGACACTCGTACCGCAACCAAGGTAAATCTTCATCTGTTCCTTACCTCTGTGTGTACACAGCCGTGCCCGCTATCCAGCTCCAGCACCACGTCAGCGGTCGCCGTCAGGGTATCCAGGCTGGCCCTCGTCAGACGCTCATAATGCTGGATGAAGTGCCGCAACTCGCTGGCGCCCAAAATGCCGGGCGAATCAGCCGGGGAAACCGCCGCCAGTTTTTCCTCCTGCTCGAGACGCCACTGCTTAACGATAGCAAAGTTGGGGGCGCGTAAAAAAATCAATGCGTCCAGCCACCGAAACAAATCGGCATAAGACCCGCCGAGTTGCTCGTTGACATAGCAGCGCCAGCTACCCGTGACATCTTCTTCCCGCTCCAGCACATTGAGCGGGTGTTGTAATACATCGCCCGACTGTGGCCGGCTACCCACGCACCAACCTTCAAGAATGATCAGGTCGACAGGTCCTTTGATGATCGGCCATGTCGAGGGGTCGGCGCGCTCGTCAATGGCCTTGTCAAAGCGCGGCATTGAGAGTGTCTCGCCTGCATCAAGCCCGCTGAGCTGTTCTATGCAGCTTAAAAGCATCTGGACATCGTGGGTACCAGGCACACCCCGGGTCGCCAATAACGGATGGACGCGCTCAGACAACTGCCGCCGCTCACGCCCAGTCAGGTAGAAATCATCAATCGACAGAACCGCCACACGCCAGCCATGAACTGATTCGAGTACAAGCCGCAAAAACCTGGCCAGCGTTGATTTACCGGTGCCCTGTGCGCCGTTAATCCCAACCAATAAAGTCTTACCCGGCTGATATTTTGCCACTATCCAGGCGGCCAGCGGTTCGTAGTGTCCACGCGTAATGTCACGAAACTTGTCTGGCAAGCGTTGCTGTGAAATAAATTGATCGATCTGTTGATTGCTTAAAGACATGTTCCTTCAATTTTCCCGCGCCACAAGCTAAATCGCGACAGGTGCAAGGACAACATCCACCCGCTCCCGATTCATCATACATGAGACTCAAGCTGCCCGGCGTCAGCATCCGAAATGCAGGGTTGAATATGCCATATAAATCGTCACCGGGCATTCTCTATGAGCAGTTTTACCGATATAATTACGAGTCAACTCAGTACTTTTGGAAAGCCTGATGAGCGAGACAGCAACCGAACGCGAAGTCATGGACTATGACGTCATCATCGTCGGCGCCGGACCGGCCGGTCTCGCCTGTGCTATACGTCTGAAACAACTCAAGCCGGACCTGATGGTGGCAGTCATTGAAAAGGGCGCTGAGGTCGGCGCCCATATCCTTTCCGGCGCCGTTATCGAACCGGCGGCAATGGAAGAATTATTGCCCGGCTGGCAGGATAATCCGCCACCCATTTGCATCGCGGTCAAAGACGACGAACTGTCCTTCCTGACGGCAACAGGACGACGCAGACTACCCACTCCGCCACAACAGAAAAACCATGGCAATTTTGTTGTATCACTGGGTGCCCTGTGTGCCTGGATGGCACCACAGGCCGAAGCGCTGGGTGTGGATATTTTCCCCGGTTACGCAGCCGCCGGCATTCATTACAGCGATAATGACGCCGTTGGCGGGGTGATCATTGGTGACATGGGCGTGGCCCGCAACGGCCAACCCAAAGACACCTATATGCAGGGGATCGAAATCCATGCACCATTGACTATCCTGGCGGAAGGTTCACGTGGTCATCTGAGCAAGCAGCTGATCAAGAAATACCAACTCGACAGTGATTCCGACCCGCAAAGCTATGGTATCGGTATGAAGGAACTGTGGCGTGTCGCACCTGGGAAATGCAATCCCGGACTGGTACAACATTCGATCGGCTGGCCGCTGGACAGGGCCACCTACGGGGGCAGTTTCATTTACCACATGGATAAAGACAGGGTGGCGGTTGGCTTTGTCTGCGCGCTCGATTACGCCGACCCTGAATTTTCGCCCTTCGAGGCGTTTCAGCAGTTTAAGCATCACCCCAGCATCAAACCCCTGTTTGCGGACGGCGAAATCCTCTCGTCCGGGGCGCGCACCATCGTGGAAGGCGGCGCCCAGTCACTGCCCCGGCTGGAAATGCCGGGTGCGCTACTCATCGGTGATGCCGCAGGCTTGCTCAACCTGCCCAAAATCAAGGGTACTCACCAGGCGCTCCGCTCCGGTATGCTGGCAGCACAACACATTGCGGAAAAGACGCATGGTGAAGGCTTCGATGCCGTGCTCAGGGCATCACCCATTATGTCCGAACTGCACAAGGTCCGGAACATACGCCCCGGTTTCAACAAGGGTCTGTGGCGTGGATTGATAACCGCGGCCATTGAAACCGCAACCGCAGGAAAACTACCACGCACTTTGCACAATCACGCGGATTATTCGGCCACATGTAAACGGGCAGAGACGACGATACCAGACCGTCACTGGGTCAAACGTGACCTGGCGCCACGCGACCGTCTGGCATCCGTCTATTTCGCCGCAACCGACCATGACGAGGACCAGCCCATACACCTGCAGATTCTCGAGCCGGATGTGTGTACCACCCGCTGTGGTGAAGAATACGACCACCCTTGCACACGGTTTTGCCCTGCCAATGTGTATGAAATGGTTGCAGATGATGAACCCGGAACTGGTCTTCATTTACAGATCAATGCGGCCAACTGCGTACATTGCAAAACCTGTGATATCAAGGATCCTTACCAGATCATCAACTGGGTCACACCCGAAGGCGGCAGTGGACCCAATTACCAGAACCTTTGAACCCTGAACATTTGAACCCTGAACATTTGAACCGTAACGACTGATCAAAAACGGATCAGCAAGGATAAATTATGAAAATACTGGTTGGCATAAAACGCGTTGTGGATTACAACGTGCGAGTTCGTGTTAAGCCTGATGGCAGTGGCGTCGATATCGATGGCGCCAAAATGAGCATCAACCCCTTCGATGAAATCGCACTCGAAGAAGCCCTTCGAATCCGGGAAGCCGGTTTTGCTGAAGAGGTCATCGTGATCTCCGTTGGTGGCAACGCGTGCCAGCAACAGTTACGCACCGGTCTGGCCATGGGCGCGGACCGTGCCATCCATGTCGATACCGATGTCAGACTCCAGCCCTTGAGCCTGGCCCAAACCTTTCTCAAAGTCATTGAAAAGGAGCAGCCCGGTCTGGTGATCCTGGGCAAGCAGGCGATCGATGATGATAATTCCCAGACGGGCCAGATGCTGGCTGCCCTGTGGGACCGCCCACAGGCTACCTTTGCTTCGGACGTGACATTGAATGCCAATACGGCGACAGTCACACGTGAAGTGGACGCCGGTCTTGAAACCATTGAAGTGGATTTACCGGCAGTCATCACGGTCGACCTGCGTTTGAATGAACCTCGTTTCGTAAAATTACCGGACATCATGAAGGCAAAACGTAAACCCATGGAGATCATGCCCCTGGATGAGCTGGGTGTTAGGGACGAAAATGTCATTGCGGCAACCCGATTTGCACCGCCACCGGTACGCAAGAAGGGCATCATGGTGGAAGATACCGCACAACTGGTTGCGGAGCTGAAGAACAGGGGATTGGTCAAATGAGCAAAATATTAATCATCGCAGAACACGATGGAAACAACCTCAACCCGTGCACGGCCAAATGTGTCAGCTGCGCCACCGCCATCGGTCAGGGTTACGACATCGTCGTAATGGGCTCTGGTATTGCCGAAATCGCTGCCGAGGCTGCCACCATTGACGGGGCCGGCACCATCATTGCGGTTGACGCCGAACACCTGGCCGCACCGTTGGCCGCCAACCTGGCCTCCGAAGTCGTCACCATGGCAGGTGACTACAGCCACATCCTGGGACCCTCCACCACATTTGGTAAGGATCTCATGCCACGTATCGCGGCGCTGCTAGGAGTAAACCAGATCAGCGATATTGCGGCCGTCAACGGCGCACAGCAATTTCAGCGACCCATCTATGCCGGTAATGCCATTGTGGATGTTGAGGCCCCGTCAAATTCAACAGTGGTCGCCACCGTGCGTATCGCCTCGTGGCCAGCCGCCGGCAACGGCGGTAGTGCGGCCATTAATGAACGCCAGTCTGAAACCGTGGCATGTAACCACACACGTTATATCGGTATAAGAACCGAAGGGGGTGAGCGGCCGGACCTGCAAACCGCCGCACGGGTTATTTCCGGTGGGCGCGCCATGGGCAACGAGGAAAATTTTGCCCTGATCTACAAGCTCGCCGACCTGATTGGTGCGGGTGCAGGCGCATCGCGTGCCGCGGTGGACGCCGGTTATTGCCCCAACGACATGCAGGTGGGCCAGACCGGTAAAATCATCGCACCTGAGCTGTACATGGCCTTCGGTATCTCGGGCGCGATCCAGCACATTACCGGTATCAAGGACGCAGGCACCATCGTGGCCGTCAACAAGGATGCGGATGCACCCATTTTCGAAGTGGCAGACATCGGTCTGGCTGACGACCTGTTCAAGGTGATCCCGGAGATGATGCAAATACTGGGTGGCTGATGGACTTAGCATGATTCACGGCGATTACGCTAACGGGCACCCGCGCGCATGACCCAGCCACTCTGGTCGCCCGGTGCCCGGCGTTTACAGGAAGCCAACCTGAGCCGTTTCATACAGCTTTTACGCTCAGAGCGCGACCCGAGAATCCGGGACTACACCAGTCTCTACCGGTTTTCGATCGCATCACCCAAGGCATTCTGGCGTGCCATGTGGGAATTCGGTGAGGTCATAGGCAAGGCCGGTACACGTACGGTTGAAAGGTTTGAACAGATGCCAGGCGCACTCTGGTTCCCCGATGCCAAGTTGAATTTTGCAGAAAACCTGTTGCGTTATCGCGACGACCGGCTGGCACTGCTGTTTCGTTCGGAAACCGGTCTTGAGGCACGTCTGACTTACCGGCAATTATACCGGCAGGTGGCGGGTGTGGCGGCCTCTCTGCGAGCACTGGGCGTCAAACCGGGCGACCGGGTTGCTGCTTACATGCCGAACCTGCCCGAAACTGTCGTTGCGATGCTGGCGGCCACCAGCATCGGCGCCATCTGGTCATCGGTTTCCCCGGATTTTGGCATCAACGGCGTGGTCGACCGGCTCGGCCAGATCGCTCCGAAAGTTCTTTTTTGCGCTGCAGCATATACCTATAACGGCAAGCAGCATGATTGCCTGGCAAAGGTGGCCCAAATCCAGTCCCGCATAGGAAGTATTCAAAAAACCATTGTCATTCCTTACGCGAACCCGGAACCCGACCTCGACGGTCTCGAAAACACAGAGCGACTCGCCAGCTTCAGTGACCCAAGGGCCAGCGATATCGAATTCACGCGTCTGCCGTTTGATCACCCGGTCTATATCCTTTACTCGTCCGGCACCACCGGCGTGCCCAAGTGCATCACCCATGGAGCGGGTGGTACGCTGCTGCAACACTTGAAAGAATTGCTGTTGCACACCGACCTCAAGCGCAGCGACCGGTTTTTTTACTACACCACCTGTGGCTGGATGATGTGGAACTGGCTGGTCAGTGGTCTGGCAACCGGCGCCACGCTGGTATTGTATGAAGGCTCACCCTTTTATCCTGCTCCATCGGCCATGTTTGACCTCATCGATGCACTGGGGATCAGTATCTTTGGCACCGGCGCCAAGGCCATATCCGGATGGCAAAAGGCCGGTCTGAAGCCACGGCAGACCCATTCGCTGGCAACCTTGAGAGCGCTGCTGTCGACCGGTTCTCCACTGGCACCCGAGAGTTTTGATTACGTCTATGCGGATATCAAGCAGGACCTGTGCCTGTCATCCATTGCCGGTGGCACCGATATTGTTTCCTGTTTTGCCCCTGGTTGCCCGATCCTACCTGTCTACCGGGGTGAACTGCAGTGCCTGGGTCTGGGTATGGCCGTTGAGATATTACGCGACGACGGCACGGTGGCTGATACCAACGAAACCGGTGAACTGTGCTGCCGGGCGCCATTTCCCTCCATGCCGGTATGTTTCTGGGGTGATGAGGATGGCAGCAAGTACCACGCGGCCTATTTCGAACACTACCCCGGTGTCTGGGCGCATGGCGATTTCGCCAGGATTACCGAGCATGGCGGCATGGTCATATTCGGGCGTTCGGACGCCACCTTAAACCCCGGTGGTGTGCGTATCGGTACCGCTGAAATCTATCGCCAGGTCGAACGCCTGGATGAAGTTATCGAGAGCATCTGCGTCGGCCAGGACTGGAACGACGACGTGCGGGTTGTACTGTTTGTACGGTTGCGCGACGGACTGGTACTCGATCAGGATCTTAAAGACCGTATACGCAGTGTCATACGCGCCAATACCACACCCCGGCATGTTCCGGCAGTCATCATCCAGGTTGATGATATTCCGCGCACCATCAGCGGCAAAATCGTGGAACTCGCGGTCCGCAATGTCATCCACGGCAAAGCCATCAAAAATATTGACGCACTCGCCAACCCCGAGGCATTGGATTTGTACCGGGACTTACCAGAACTCCAAATCGCAAATCCCTGACTAACCCGTATATCAGCAAGAGAGTGCATGGGGGTATCGGGATTCACAGTTAACCCAGACATTCATGCCCCCGCAGCAACCAGACCCTGGGTGACCAGCCGGGTTGTTTGACATATTTGGGTTCGACCAGGGCAAAAAACTGTGGCTGGTCATTGAAAGCCCAGGTATAACCTGATGCCACGATCACTCCCTTGTTACTTATCAGGAATGGTTGTGAATCAGCGGGCGCATCGGCACCACCAAAATAACCTGCCACGTAGGCGTGCACGGTGTCTTCCTCACGGGTACCCGGTAGTGCATGAAAGGCGCTGAAATGCACCTTGACGTCCGCCATTGCTCGCTTACACACTTTGCTCAGTGGCTTACCGCGGGTCGCGTCAAAGGGTCCAATTTCCCACAACGCGTGTGCCGGCTCATCAAGTTTCAGTTGCGCCCGACTCTCCATTACCAGTGCATGGATTTTCAACCTCGTCTCGTCCAGTACCTGCAATTTACGCTGCAGATAGGAATTGGCGTATCTCGGCCGGTGTTTCGCTACCACGGCAGATCGCAGGTCGATGCCATCCAGTGCTAATGATTCAGAAGAAAAACCGGTAGCCGCCAGCAGCGTGGGCAGCACATCAATGCTCATCGCCGCTGATTCAATCCGACGTGCCTGGCGCTGACCCGGAAATTTGATAAACAAAGGGACCCTGAGCATGGCTGCCGCATTGTGGGCAGAGAGTGAGCGACGTGCGTCATTGGCACCGAAACTGATACCGTGGTCTGTGATGACCACGATCATCGTATCTTCCATCATGTTTTGTGTTTGCAGGCGGTCAAGCAATTCGTTCAACAAATGGTCAACATACTGCGTTTGTAAGTAGTGGCGTTGTTTACCACTGATCAGACCCCATTCGACATCACCCCAATGGTCCTGCAACTGCCCACGCACCCACTCCAGGCCATAGTTCTCACCATCGGGCAGATAAGCGTGCGGTTCATGAGGAAACAGGATGTGCATGAAATTGAGGGTTGGCTGTGTCTGTTTCTGAATCGAGTCAATGAAGCGTCGAAAATAGGCAGGTCGGTCAATGATGGTTTGTTCACCGGCAAATTTGAGCCAGCCTTGAGGGAAAAAAACCTGTGGTTCAGCAAAAAAGCCACTCCAGTTATTGGACACGTCAGGCAAATGGCCTGCCCAGCGGGCAGGTAAAACACGGTGCAGGTAGATGGCTGTCAAATCCAGTAACAAGGCCCTGAAACGAACGGGTCCAGCCGGTCCGGCACGCTCACAAAGTGACTGTGGGCACAGCCGGGTCACGGCCTCAGCTACGTTAAAACGGTAGTTGTGACCCAACAAAGTGAACAGGTTGACCGGTTGAGCGGCAACCGTAAGATCCGATGCCTCGACGCGCGAGTAGTGACTGGTCAGGATCGCGGGTACGGCATCCACCGTGCCATCAGAGACGGACGTTGTGTTGTAATACCAGTTGGACATGGACTGTAGTCTCGCAAAACCTGGAAACAGAGCCTCATCCACATCTCTGCCGTTATCCAGCAAGGTAGCGAGTGGCAATTCGTCCAATATCAAAAAAACAATGTCGGGTAGAGCTTCGCGGGTATTGCCCCGTGTTGGTTCGAGTGCAACAAGATTGTCTGAATGCCACTGCACGGGTGAGAAGAGCAGGAACCATAGCGGAAAAACCACAGCGATCGCCGCCAACACACCAACCAGCAATGACCAACGTGTAAACAACAAAAGCCAGCCGAAGATGGCAGCGCCCAAACCCGCGAGCAGGCAAAACAACAACGTATACCCGGCCAGCCATGGTTGTAGTAACTGGGCAATGAACAAAACCGTAAAAAAACTACTGACAAGCCAACACCAGCAGGAAGAAAAAAGTGGGTGTCGTCGCCAGGCCAGCCAAGCCGGTAATGCCAATAGAACGGGAATGATAAAACTCAGAACCGCCACCGTTGCCCAAACATCCGCAAGCGTATTTTGCCGCGCCACCAGGAACTCCGGAGATTGCAACAACAACTCGTAGACTGGCTGGGCAAGCACGAAACCGCACAATGCGAAAGGCAAAAGTACCAGAATGAGTCTGTTGTGGGCAGGTTTCATATCTTCAGCTTAGGGGCAAACCAGACCAGGTCTGAAAATAACTTAGCGGCCTGCGTCATAAATATGCATGGAACGCACCATCGAATCACTATTACCGGGGGTGGTCATATCAATGGTCTGCTTTCCTGCGCAGGTAATTGAGCAAATCCACACGCGTGATCAGGCCAACGAAACGCTCGCCGTCTTTTACGATGGCGACAAAATCCCGGTTGAATATCGGCAGCAGGTCGTCGACCGGGTCGTGCACGTTGACCACAGCGAGTTCGGTGACCATGGCGGTGCTGACGGGCTGGTTAAAATTGTCGCTCGAACGGGCGACCACCAGCAGCACGTCTGACTCATCGATAAACCCCACAATCTTGCTATTTTCAATCACCGGCAATTGTGAAACATCATAGAGTTTCATACGGCTATAGGCATTGGCCAATGGTTCATCCGGACCTACGGTAATCGTATCGTTGGATTCAAATGGCCGGGCGATCAGGTCCCGCAAGTCACCGTGTTGCTCGGGTTGTATGAACCCCTGATCACGCATCCAGAAATCGTTATACATTTTTGACAGGTAACGGTTACCGGTATCAGCGGCCAGTGTAAGTACTTTTCTTGGCGCGCTTTGCTCGCGGCAATATCGCAATGCAGCAGCCAGTAGTGTTCCGGTGGATGAACCGGCAAGTATCCCTTCTTTTTTCAACAGTTCACGGCCCGTCAACATACTTTCCCTGTCACTGATCGAGTAGGCTCTGCTCACATGTGTGAAATCACTGATGGTCGGCAAAAAATCTTCGCCAATACCCTCGACCAGCCAACTGGCGCTTTTATTGGACAAAACACCTTCATTGATATATTGCGCCAGGATCGAACCTTGCGGATCGGCCAGGACGAGTTCAAGACCCGGTGCTGCCTGTGCGAAAAAATGCGATAAACCGGTGACCGTTCCGCTGGAACCCACACCCAGTACGATGGCATCCAGCTCATGATCCATCTGCGCCCAGATTTCAGGACCGGTAATCTCTTCATGGGCCTTTGGGTTGGAAGGGTTACCGAACTGGTTGACAAAAAACGCACCGTCAATTTCATTGGCCATGCTTTGCGCCAGATCCTGGTAGTACTCGGAATGACCCTTGGCGACATCCGAACGGGTCAGGACGACCGTGGCGCCCATGGCCTTTAAATTGGATATTTTTTCACGACTCATTTTGTCCGGTATGACCAATATCAGTTGATAACCCTTCTGGGCCGCAACCAAAGCCAGTCCGAGACCGGTATTACCCGCAGTTCCTTCTACCAGGGTAGCGCCTGGCTTGATCAGACCGGCCTGTTCGGCGTCTTCGATCATCTTCAGGCCGATGCGGTCCTTAACGGAGCCACCGGGGTTCTGGCTTTCCAGCTTGATGTATAGCGTGCAGGGACCCGTGTCCAGATGATTGACACGCACAATCGGAGTGTTACCTACCAGGTCGAGTACCGAATCATAAACTTGCATCAAAATGCTCCAGATAAAAAAAACGGCCGGGATAATTCCCGACCGTACTTTATTTCATTTTGCAGGCCGTGTCAGGCTGGTGCTGCATCCATCAGGTTTGCCAGTTTGTCCTTCGCCCACAGCTTTTCTTTTTTTAGTTGATTCAGTGACAGGTCGTCCAACGGGGCCGTACCCAGTTCAGCCGCCGTGACGCGTTTATCCAATTCCTGGTGGCGATTGTATATACGGCGAAAATCTTCACTTTCATTCATCAGTTTTTCCATTATATTCTGACGGTGTTCGAACATGACTTTACTCCTGTACTGGATGGGCCACACGCACACACCGGGCAAGCCTGTGCTGTGAGTGAGTGGGTGGCATATGAGGTGGATAAAATAACTGAATACAAAGTTTTCAAATATGTGCAGCACTGGGCGTTGAGCCAATGCTGCCATTAGTCGCAAATCCCTTGTGTAAATATAAAAATCACCATAGCAATGGTCTAACATTAGCGCAAAGATTGCCCACTGGCAAGTACCTCCAAATCAATTATCCAGCAGGATGACATCCACACGGCGATTGCGTGCACGGCCGGTCGCATTCTCATTGCTGTCAATCGGAAAATCTTCACCCATGCCAACGGCGGTCACCCGGTCTGCTGATATTCCCAGATTTATCAGGGCATCACGCACGGCCTGTGCACGTTGTTCTGACAATTGCGTATTGCTAGCGGCATCACCCCGTGAATCGGTATGCCCTTCAACCCGGATTTTCTTGTCGGGTTCGGTCTGTAACAGATCCACGACCTCCTCCAGGCTTGAGCGCGCGCTCTTGAGCAAAGTTGTCTCGCCTGACCCAAAGAGGACATCACCCAATGTGACCACCACACCACTTTCGGTCTGACGTAACTGCAGATTTTCCAGTTGCCGCGTCAACGAAGTGACCTGCTGACTGGCAAGATCGGCCTCACGACGGGCGAATTCAGCCTCGGATGCCCTGGATTCCGCCAGGCGGCGCGCCTGGTCCGCCTCTTCGTTCGCCAATTGTGCGGCGCGGGCGGATTCCGCCTCTTTGTGCAATGCCGCGTCCTTCTCATTGCGTGCCCGCTCGGCGTCTTCAGTTGTTGTTGCTACCAACAAGCGGGCGCGTTCCGCTTCCTGGCGTGCCTGCTCTGCTTCCAGTTTACTCGCCCGGATCAACAGGGCGCTACGCTCACTTTCCAGTTGGTCATGAGCTTTTTCCTGCTGTTCACGCTCCGCCATGGCGCGTGCCACCTTGATGCGGTGATCCGCCATGTAGATCATGTGGATGCGAAAGTACTTGTCACCGGAGGATTGTTCAGCATTGCGCAGGGCGCGCTCTGCTTCACCCAACGCCAAAGGTGCATAACCGGCCAGTTCGGTGTTGGCCTTTAAACTATCCAGATCATTACGTACCCGCTCCAGGGCAAGGTCTTTTTTGGGTGCTGAAGTGCAGGCGGCAAGCATGGCCAGCAACAGAACAGGTAGAATACCTTGTCTTGACCGTCTCATTTGAATTCATCTCCAAATGTCTCCTTTAAGCCGGCCAGCAGTGTCTCATTGCTTTTGCGCAGTTCATTGACCCGTCGCCGCGACTTGGCGGCGCGGGATTTCTCTATAGCCAATTCCGCGTTGATTTCAGATTCTTCAATGAGGTACAGGGCAACTTTGTATTTCTGCTTTTCCATTCCAAGTTGCGCACTGGCAAGCTTTTCTCGTGCAAAACGCATTTCTGTCGGTGCGAATTCATCACCGCCAGCCCGCTCAGCTGCCGCGATGGCCTGCTCGGCCGTTGCCGGCAAGTCCGGGCCTGGCCGTGGACCGGTGCAGGCGGCCAGGGCCAGTAAAATGATTGTGATAAAAAAGGATTTCATGTGCATATCCGAGGTCGTGTAAAACACCAGGCTGAATTATGAACCATGCGGGCCAGAGACACTAGAGTAACAACTCGACACGGGAGCGGGCTTCCAGGTCGTCAGGCTCTACACGCGGGGCACAGGCGACCAACTGGCCAGCAGCAGTTCCAGGGTGTCCGATGAGGTAGTTCTTGACGTTGTCGGCACGCTGTTGTGCCAGCGTGGCAAGTATTTCAGCGGGAGTATCACCGCCTTCTTTTACGCCCTCGTCAGCTCTCGCTTCGAGTACCTGGAGATCCTGTGCAACACCGAACCCGCAGACTTTAATGCTTAACCTCGGTCTGTCTTTTAACAGTGCCGCAACCTTGTCCAGATAAGGGCTTTGCGCTTCCGGCAGGGTTGCATCACCGGCACTGAACACCACCGGGTCAAGCTTCACGTTACCCAGTTTCTTTGCCGCAAACTTTGCCACGGCAAATATTGCACCATAGGGCTGAAGTGCAAAAGTGAGGTAGGTCATCGCCCCTTTTTCGAGTGCACCGGACAATGCTTTTGCGATGGCATCGCTGACATCGAAGTCAGGGTCATTGATGTCACCGGTGACCGGGATGTCCAGAGCGATGGTGTTGTTGCTGTCTCTCAGGGTATCCAACGCAACATCAATCGGAACTGGCAGCTTGTCTTGTAAGCCATTCTCACTTGCTATCGTTTCAACCTCGAGCTGACGTATTTTCATGGCCGCGTCACCGTCAATCATACCCCCATGACTGGCAAGGGTGAGATCCATATCCAGTGCGCCGCTGTCCAGCTTCAGACCCAACGTGTCGCGTGTGTATGCTGAAAACGCTGGCAGGGCCACGGCGTACGCGCTGATCTTCAAGCCCACCCCGGTCTTGTCAAGGAAAGGCTGAACCCAACCGTCCAGTGAGAAGCTACCATAATCCCCCAGCGAGGCAGTCATGGAAATGGGACTATTCTGCTCAGGCACACGTGTATCCAGTTGTTTCAGTGACACGCTACGCAGGTCGGCCTTGAGCTTGAAAGGCGGCCGCACGCTGTCATCGCTGAACTGGATTATATTGTCGCCATCGACGAGGATTTCATTGATCGCGACCGCCATGACCGGTTCCGGTTGGGTCTGGGTTGGGGGTGCTTTTTCCGATGCAGATGGTCCACCGAGGTTGAGTTTTCCCTGATCATTGATATGTAATCTCAGTGTCAGACCGCTGGGATGCAGTTTGTCGATTGAGAACAATGCCGGCGTGATATCCATTTCACTGACTTCGAGCTTTTCCAGTTCCAGCACCGGTGGCTCTTGCTGCTCGCCGGGACCAAGGCCAGCCTTCAGTGCCTCCAGTGTCAGCGAACCACGGTACCCGTATTGCAGACCGCCCTCGCTCGGCGCAAGGTCCAATTCACTTTTCAACGACAATTTTCCGGCCAGGCGTGTGAGCATCGGTTCAGCTAAGACAGCAAAGGGTTTCAGCGGCAGCTGTGTTATGGAAACACTCGCCTGGTAGTGTGGCGTGTTGGCAAACGGACTGATCTTCCCCTTGATGCTAAATGGTGCACCCTCAATACGTCCCTGGGCGGTGATGTTTGCAGGTATTTCCGGCGACCACTGCGCAAGCATCGCCAGTCCAAGTGTGTCAATCGACAAGTCGAGATCGAGTTGATCATCAAGATAGGCAAGTTCAAGATTTTCAATCGATACCTGCCTAAGACCGACTGCCCAGCGTTTACCAGCTTTAGTGGAATCTTCGGTGCCGTCGTCTGATGCGCCAAGTGGAATGTGGATATCACCAAGCGCCAGGTATTCAGGCTTACGAATGTCAACGCTGCCGGTAAATCCCTCAAGGTGTGCGGTTTGAACAACAAGACGCTTTTTCAGAAGGGGTAACCAGGCGACATCCACCGAGGCTTCTTCTATGGACAGGGGCACACCCCGTTGCCCGCTGACCTTCAGACCCTCCAGCAGCAGGGTCGCGGTGAATGGGTTGAAGTCGACGTTGCGTATCGAAACCTGCGTGCCACCATGATCGGTCAGCCAGCTACTGATCGCACGCTGTATCAGGTACGGCGTACCCATCAGGATAGCAATAAAAAGTGCAGTAATGATAAGGCTTCTGCGTAGCCACGGGTTTGAACTTGCCATACGAGAGTATAAATGTCCTTTTGCCAGCTTTTTAAGCTTTAACCGGTTTGACGCCCGAGTCTATCCCATCTCATTGGTTCAGTGTTACTGAGCATCCGCCTGGTTTTCGGGGGCGGCGGCTATGAACGCCGGTAACGCCCGGCAACGTTTGACGATACGGGTAATCTGAGGAAAGTCAGACAGGTCGATATCAAAACGTTCGGCGTTATACACCTGTGGCACCAGCAGGCACTCAAAAAGACCGGGGCGGTGCGTAAAGAAATCCGCCTCCTGCAATTCCCGCTCACCGAGTTGCCGTTCAATTGCTGCAAAACCTTCCTGCATCCAGTGTGACATCCATGTCAGCGTGTCAATGCTGCCACCGCTGTGCTCCTTGAGGTAGTGCTGGACCCGGAGGTTGTTCAAGGGGTGAATTTCGCAGCTAATCTGCAGCGCCAGTGAGCGTATCCGGGCGCGCATCACCGGGGCTTGGGGCAAAAGGCTGGTCTGCGGAAACACCTCGTCAAGGTACTCGCAGATGGCCAGTGATTGCGTGATGATGTGCCCGTCGTGTTGCAACACCGGCACCAGGCCCTGTGGGTTGATAGCCCTGAACGCCGGGTTGTGCTGCTCACCGCCCTGTTTCACCAGATGTACCGGTACCTGGGTGTAGGTGAGGCTTTTCAAATTCAGCGCAATACGCACCCGGTAGGAAGCGGAACTGCGCCAGTAACCGTACAGCGTCAGGCCGTCATTGGAATTATTTTTCATATTGCACGATGGTCTGTTCAATACTGCCGAATATCGAATGCCCTTCAAGATCAAACATTTCAATCCTGATCGTGTCGCCAAATTTCATGAAGCTTGTCGAGGGCTTGCCATCCGCGATAATTTCCAGCATGCGGATTTCGGCCAGGCAGGAGGCGCCCTTGCCAGTGTCCTGGTTGGCAATGGTGCCCGAACCAACAATGGTACCGGCGGCCAATGGCCGGGTTTTGGCGGCGTGCGAGATCAATTGAGCAAAATTGAACTGCATGTCATCACCCGCCTCCGGTTCACCGAAAAAAACACCGTTGAGTGTGCTGTGCAATGGTAACAACACCTTGCTGCCCTGCCAGGCGTCGCCCAGTTCATCGGGTGTCACCAGCACGGGTGATAAGGTTGAACGGGGTTTGGACTGTAAGAAACCGAACCCCTTGGCAAGTTCTCCGGGAATCAGCTTACGCAGGCTGATGTCATTGATCAGGCCGATCAACTGAATGTGTCCGGCCGCATCCGCGGTATCGACGGCCATGGGCACATCGTCAGTGATGACGATGATCTCGGATTCGAAATCTATGCCATAGTCCTCGCTGACGACCGGTACAGGATCACGTGGGCCGAGAAATCCAGCAGAAGTTGCCTGATACATCAGAGGATCAACATAAAAGGACTCGGGCACCTCGGCTCCGCGTGCATGCCGGACGCGCTCCACGTGCGGCAAATAGGCACTGCCATCGACAAATTCATAAGCACGCGGTAAGGGCGCGGCCAACGCGCCGGCATCAAGTTTGACGGCGTCTTTACAGGCACCCTGGTTCAATTGGGTATATAGGGCATTGAGACGCGGCGCAGTCTGCTGCCAGTGATCCAGCGCAGCCTGCAAGCTCGGTGCGATGTGGGTCGCAGTCACACAGGTATCAATTTCCTTGCTGACGACGACCAGGCTGCCATCGCGTTCACCGGCTTTCAAAGAAGCGAGTTTCATAGATTGTGTTGCTCCGTCGGGGTATGTGGCTAAGGAACCACCGATCCACTCATGGGGTCGTACGTTGAACCATAAATAAATGGGGTATATGTCATTGTAAGGGATTTTAGAAGCCCACGGGCAGTCTTATGGATCAGCCCGAATAGATATAGAATGACTAATCTTTAATCAACCTGTAACGAAAACGGCCCATGCTTTCATCACCAAAACCCTGTCACAGCATGGATGCGCGCTACTGGTTGTTCCATTTGTGGCTGCCACTACTGCCGATGGTTGGCATACTGTACCTGTTTGAGCACAGCGCTCTTGACATCACATTGGCTGATTACTGGTACCAAATGGAAGGTGGGTCCTGGGCATTGCGAAATCACTGGTTCACCTACAATATCATGCATCACTGGGGCAAAATGCTGATCATAGCCATGGGTATCACCCTGATGTCGCTATATATACTGAGCTGGAAGCTCAGGCGTTTACGACAATGGCGTTGGTCATTGCATTTTTCCTTCATCGCCATGATCCTGGTACCGGTTATCATTGCAAGTATGAAAAGACTGAGCGGTGTACCCTGCCCATGGTCCTTATCTGAGTTTGGCGGGACTCTTGCCTATCTGCACAGTTATCAGCACTGGATAAGCCAGGCAGCAGGTCACTGTTTTCCGGCAGCCCACGCCAGTTCAGGATTCGGCTTGCTCGCCCTCTATTTCGGTTTCTCACCGTTCATGGCAAAAAAACGTTTCTGGTTGCTGCTGCCTGGATTGGCCATCGGATTTTCGTTTGGTCTGGCACAGCAATTGCGTGGTGCACATTTTATTTCACACGATCTCTGGTCCCTTTCTATCGCCTGGTTTGTCCTGCTGTTATTGCAGACAATTGCCTGGCGGTTTATACCGCCCACAGGGCCGTCTGAGCCGATGGAACCCGACGCGTGAAACACTTGCGGTCGCTTCAGGCACCTGCCCGGGTGCTGGTTTTTCTACTCGTCGTTTTTACACTGTCACGCCTGACGTTGCTGGCATGGTACTGGCCCCGGGTTGCGGCCAGCGGCGGTGCCTGGTTTATCCTCATACAGGGTGTGCGTTTTGACCTGGTCCTGCTGGGCATGGTGTTGGGCCCGGCATTGCTAACGGCCCCCTGGCTGTCGGGCCGCAGGGCCGGTGGGCCTGTTTTACGCTTTTACCTGGTCGCAGTGGTTATTTTTTGTGTGTTTGTGGAAGCAGGAACCATACCCTTCATCGACCAGTATGATGCCCGGCCAAATTATCTCTATGTAGAATATCTCCAGTACGCACACGAAGTCTTTGCAACATTGTTGGGTGCCTACAAGCGGTGGATAGCAACGGCCATCCTGACCTCGCTGGCCGCCGGGTTGTTGACTTGGCGTTTGACGCGCACGACGGTGCAAACCATTTCGAGATCACGCTTGTTAGTGGCCCTTATGTTGCTGCCACTGGTGTCGATCCTGATCCTCCTGATGGTGCGTTCCACACTCGCCCATCGCCCGGTCAACCCGAGCACCGTTGCATTTTCGACGGATGCAATGGTCAACCAATTGGCATTGAATTCACCGTATACCCTGGCCTATGCGATATACGAGCAGCATCGCGATAATACCAACAGCAAAGCGAGCTATGGCAGAATGGATAATGAGAAAATTCTCGATATCGTGGCTTCCGATGCCGGTCTTGCAGACGTGGTCGACAAATACAGTGATACACCCACTTTGCACAGGCACACGGCCACAAGACAACCACCAGGACCGCTCAACCTGGTCATTATCCTGGAGGAAAGCCTGGGTGCGGAATTTGTTGGCAGTCTCGGTGGCAAAAATCTGACACCCAGGCTCGATGAATTGGCCGGCCAAGGCATCTGGCTGGAGCAATTATATGCAACCGGCACGCGCTCCGTGCGTGGCATCGAAGCCATCATCGCGGGTTTCCCGCCCACTTTGAAACGCAGTGTTGTGAAACTGGCGGAAACCCAGTTACATTTTTTCACACTGGCCGATCTATTGCAGGACCGGGGTTACACAACCAGTTTTATCTATGGTGGTGAAGCCCATTTTGACAACATGCGGCGTTTTTTTCTAAACAATGGTTTCCAGACCGTGATCGATGAGAACGACTATGACGACCCGCAATTTCGTGGTTCGTGGGGGGTATCCGACGAAGACCTGTTCCAACGTGCGCAGCAGGTCTTTGGCGCAGCGGGTGAGCAACCGTTTTTCAGCCTGGTGTTTAGCTCCAGCAACCATGAACCATTCGATATCCCGCCCGGCAGGGTAACGATGGCGAGCGGCCCCGATGGCGAGCGTGAAACGGCCGTTAAATATGCCGATTACGCCCTCGGGGTTTTTATCGATACTGCCCGTCAATCGGATTATTACGCCAATACGGTGTTTTTGATCGTTGCCGACCACAATTCAAGGGTTTACGGCGACCAACTCGTGCCGATCGAGCGTTTCCACATCCCTGGTGTCATCATCGGCGGCAGCATCAAACCACGTCGTATCGCCGGTATCAGCAGCCAGCTCGACCTGCTACCCACGATGTTGTCACTGATCGGTATAAGCGGCCGGATTCCGGCCATCGGCTATGATCTGACCCGACCGGAATACACGCACGGCGCAGGCAGGGCACAGATGCAGTTCAATACCTTACAAGCCTGGATGGTACCTGGAAAAGTTGTCATCCTGCAGCCGGATCTGCCACCGCAATCTTTTCTGATTAAACCCGGTGGTCGTCTGCGTCCTGACCCGTCACCGGACCCACAGCTTCAGCAACAAGCACTGGCACACGCCTTGTGGCCGGAACTCATGATCAGAAACAAAGCCTATCACCCTTAGCCTGGACATTTCACGGGTTAGGTGGACATTTTAAATATACAGGCCAGGTCTGCTGTTAAAATAAGCAGAACTTGAGACCGGTGGGCATTGCGTATAACACAATACCGGAAATATACAGATATTTAACATATACAGAACTTAATCACGATTATTTCTTCTTAGCTTTAACTGTTACCGGAACAACAAACTCATGTCTATTATTTCTGTCCTTATTTGGTTGATTCAGCTGGCTCTGATCATCCACGTGCTCAAAACCGGCCGGAACCGCTACTGGATCATGGTTTTGTTGTTCATGCCGCTCATCGGTGGTATTGCTTATCTGGTGATCGAACTCCTGCCGGAATTTTCAGGCAGCATCAGCGGACAACGCGCGGTTCGAAGTGTCAAAAATACATTCAACCCCGGCGCGGACCTGCATCAACACGAGGCAGCCTGGCAACAATCGCCAAATGTCGACAACGCACGCCGTTATGCCGAAGCTTTGCTGGAATCGGGTAAAGACGATGCCGCGCAGACCATCGTCGACCAGGCGCTCAAGGGTCTGTTCAAGACCGAACCAACACTGCTACTGCTGAAAGCTAATATCCTTTTTACACAAAACCATCCGGACAACGCCGTCGCGACCCTGGAATTATTACAGCAACATAATCCGGATTTTCGCAGCGCCGAAGGACACCTGCTGTATGCAAGGGCGCTTGAAGCCAATGGACAGACAGATAAGGCCGTGCGTGAATACTCAGCGGTTGCCGGCTATTTCCCAGGCGTTGAAGCACGTTACCGTCTTGCCCTTTGCCTCAAAAACATCGGTAAAGATACCGCTGCAAAGACCGAAATGGATTCCATCCTCAACGATGCGAAACTGGCGCCTGCACATTTCCGCAAAAGCCAGAAGCCCTGGTTGGATGCCGTCAAACGAGAATACCAATATTTGAGTTAAAACATTGCGAGTGTTTTTTCCAGAGCGTCCGCAAGCACGTCGATTTCTGCACAGGTATTGTAGATACCCAGGGATGCCCGTGCCGTTGCCGGCAAACCAAAGAACTGCACCACCGGCATGGCGCAATGGTGACCTGTACGGATCGCGACGCCGTGCAGGTCAACGATCGTACCGACATCGTTGGCGTGTATATCCCCGAGCACAAAGGACATAACACCGGCCTTGTGGGCAGCCGTGCCGATCATCCTGAAACCTTCCACCTGTGCCAGCCGTAGCGTGCCGTAGGCCAGCAACTCAGCCTCATGGGCAGCGATATTATGCATACCAATCGTTAGCAGGTAGTCGACTGCTGCACCCAATCCAATTGCCCCGGCAATATTGGGTGTACCGGCTTCGAACTTGCCCGGTGGATCGTTGTAGGTGGATTTATCAAACGTGACGTGGCGTATCATTTCACCACCACCCTGGTAGGGTACCATGCTTTCAAGGTGTTGCGCCTTCGCCCACAACACTCCGATGCCCGTCGGGCCGTACATCTTGTGACCGGAAAAACAGTAAAAATCACAAGCGATGGCCTCAATATCAACCGCCTGGTGGGGTACCGCCTGGGCGCCATCGACAAGCACCGGAATACCGTGTTGCCTGGCAAGCGCGCAGATCTCTGCCACCGGGTTGACCGTCCCCAATGCATTGGACACATGCACCACGCCGAGGAACTTGACCCGCGGGGTCAGCATCGCGGCCAATACGTCCATTTCAAGGTCACCGTGCTCATTGATCGGCACTACTTTCAGCACCGCACCGGTTTCTTCGCAGAGCAGTTGCCACGGCACGATATTGGAGTGGTGCTCCATATAAGTGATCAGTATTTCGTCACCGGCGCTTAGTCGTGGCCGCACGAAACTGTGAGCAACGAGGTTGATTGACTCGGTGGTGCCGCGCGTGAATACGACCTCATCATCCGATGGCGCATTGATAAAGGCAGCAACCCGGGCGCGCGCGCGCTCGTAGGCATCGGTCGCCTCCTGGCTCAACCGGTGCACGCCGCGGTGGATATTGGCGTTGTGATTGAGGTAGAAATCCCTGACCGCATTGACCACGGCCAGTGGTCGCTGGGCCGAGGCTGCTGAATCAAAATACACCAGCGGTTTGCCCTGCACGCTTCGTTGCAGGATTGGAAAATCCGCGCGGATTTTTTCAACGTCAAATACCTGGCCATCAATTTTCAGGGCTTCGGTTATCCGTGCATCAGGCGAAGATCCGGCAGGTTTTGCGAGTATATTGTTCATTCTTTTGGCAAGGCCTCCAACAGACGCGCAGAAATGACTTCTGCCAATTCAGGGTCAGTCATTCTGTCGCTCACCGAACGGCAAAACGCCACAATCAGCAATTGCCGTGCCTGAGCTTCATTCAAACCGCGGCTACGCAGATAAAAAACCGCCTGCTCATCAAGTTGTCCAACCGTAGCGCCGTGGCTGGCCACGACTTCATCGGCGTAGATCTCCAGTTCCGGCTTGGTATCGATTTCCGCACGCGTGGATAACAGGATATTGGCGTTGGACTGTAATGCCTCGGTCCCGTCGGCACCGGGGTGCACACAAACGGCAGTATTAAACACCGCTTTACCGCTACCACCGGCGACACCGCGAAAATACTGTTCGCTGACACCTTCGGGCTCCATATGGTCCACCCTGGCATGGTTGTCGACGTGACGCTTGCCATCGACCAGGTAGGCCCCGTTGAAGCTCGCCTGCGCACCCTTGCCCATGAGTGCACTGTGTAAATCATGGCGCACCAGACCACCGCCGAGGTCAAAGCCGTAATAGCCGTATTCGCTGCCGGTCTGCTGGGTTATTTCCGTGCGTGTAATCAGGGACGCGGTCGCCGGCTCGCGCTGTACCCGAACATGCGTCAAACAGGCGTCTTGACCCAAACTGGCCTGCAGTACGACATTAGCCGTATTGACATTGTTATCAGTTGACTCGAACTGTTCTACCAACTCCAGTCTGGAACCCGCTTCAAGCAACACGCAGATACGACTGTTAAACAGGTATGCAAGCTGAGCGGCACTACTTGAATAGTTCAGCAGTAAACGGCCGGCATGCGCCCCGGAAGACACATGGATGACCAGACCGCGCTCCAGCGTGGCCGTATTTAGCTCTGTGAACGCCTGCGCTGAACCCTGGGCCGGCAATGCCTCGAGCATCGACTTCAATCCTCCGGTTTCAGCTGCGAGCGCAGCACCGAGTGTCATGACGCTGACACCCGCTGGCGGCTCACCCTGTATATCCGACAAGCCACCGTCCAGTATGTTGGCCTGCAATCCTGACGTCGTCAGCGCTGCGGCCATGACTGCTTTACCGCTGCTCGCCGGTCTGCCGGCGGACAACTGGATATCCCCCTGTCCGAGCGCGCCCAGCGGTGTGTACTTCCATGCCTCGTCCTTGCGTGTCGGCAGACCATTGTTACGAAACTGCTCCGCTCCACTGTGTCTGAGCTCACGCAGCCAATCGGGTTGCGTGCTGGAAATGTCGGCCTTGGCCAGTTGTGTCGTTAATTCGTTCATGGGGCTGTGGGCCGCAGGCCGTCATCGCTCTGCAATGCTTTGATGCCACCGTCATCCAACCAGGCATAACCCTGCTCTTCCAGTTTCAGGGCCAGTTCGGCACCACCTGTGACCACCAACCTGCCATTGGCCAGCACGTGCACTTTGTCCGGCACGATGTAATCCAGCAAGCGTTGGTAGTGTGTGACCACGATCATGGCGCGTTCAGGACTGCGCTGGCTGTTGACCCCGCTGGCAACGGTCTTGAGCGCATCGATATCCAGACCGGAATCGGTTTCATCCAGGATCGCCAGCATCGGCTCAAGCACCGCCATCTGGAAAATCTCATTGCGTTTTTTCTCTCCACCGGAGAAACCCTCGTTGACCGCACGCCGTAGCAGTTCGTCACCGACGTTCAGAACCTTCAGTTTCTCCCGCACCAGGCGCAGGAACCCAGCCGAATCCAGTTCGGCTTCACCACGGTATTTACGTTGTGCGTTGAGGGCGGCGCGTAAAAAATAGGTGTTGTTGACACCGGGGATCTCCACCGGGTATTGAAAAGCCAGAAACACACCTTCACAAGCACGTTCCTCGGGCGCCAGTTCAAGCAGGTTTTTACCTCTAAAAATGACTTCGCCCTGGGTAACCTCATAACCTTCCCGCCCGGCAAGCACATTGCCGAGCGTGCTTTTACCCGCGCCGTTCGGACCCATGATGGCGTGCACCTCACCACCCTGGACCTCGAGATCAAGACCCTTGAGAATTTCATTGCCGGCGACACTGACGTGTAAATTTTTTATCTTCAACATGTTTGACATACTCTGTATTTGAATTGGGCGGAGACGGTGACTA
>CAZYVH010000004.1:39462-64785 GCA_964650905.1 uncultured Wenzhouxiangellaceae bacterium
CTAACCCACTGCTCCTTCGAGACTGACTTCCAGCAACGCCTTGGCTTCAACGGCAAATTCCATCGGCAACTCCCTGAACACCTGTTTGCAGAAACCATCGACGATCATCGAGACGGCATTCTCTTCGGAAATACCACGCTGCAGACAGTAAAACAACTGGTCTTCGCCGATTCTGGACGTGGTGGCCTCGTGCTCGACCCTGGCGCTGGGGTTACGCACCTCGATATAGGGAAAGGTATGTGCACCACATTGCTTGCCGATCAGCATGGAATCGCACTGGGAATAATTACGCGCGTTGTGTGCGCGTGGCGTCATCCTGACCAGGCCCCGGTAGGCATTCTGCCCACGGCCTGCTGATATACCCTTGGAAATGATCTTGCTGCGGGTGTTGCGGCCGATATGGATCATCTTGGTGCCGGTGTCAGCCTGCTGGCGGTTATTGGTCAAGGCAACCGAGTAAAACTCGCCCACGGAATCATCACCACGCAAGATGCAGCTTGGGTATTTCCAGGTGATCGCTGAACCGGTTTCTACCTGGGTCCATGAAATACGTGCACGGGCGCCGCGGCAGTCACCACGCTTGGTGACAAAATTATAAATACCGCCGACACCGTTTTCATCACCCGGGTACCAGTTTTGCACGGTTGAATACTTGATGTTCGCGTCTTCCAGTGCAACCAGTTCCACCACTGCGGCGTGTAGTTGGTTTTCATCCCGCATCGGCGCGGTGCAACCTTCGAGGTAGCTGACCTGTCCACCGTCCTCAGCCACAATCAGGGTACGTTCAAACTGGCCGGTTTCAGCCGCATTGATACGAAAATACGTGGATAACTCCATCGGGCAACGTACCCCCCTGGGTATGAATACAAAACTGCCGTCACTGAAAACGGCGGAATTTAACGCGGCAAAAAAATTATCACGGGTTGGCACCACGCTACCGAGATATTTGCGCACCAGATCGGGGTGCTCCCGGACTGCTTCAGAAAATGAGCAAAAAATCACGCCGGCCTTTTTAAGTTCATCCCTGAAGGTTGTGCCAACGGAAACCGAATCAAAGACCGCGTCTACGGCCACACCGGCGAGGCGGGCGCGTTCGTGTAACGGCACACCGAGCTTGTCGTAGGTTTCCAGCAACTTGGGGTCGACCTCGTCGAGACTCTGCGGCCGATCCTTGTCCGATTTGGGGGCGGAAAAGTAGGAGATGGCCTGGAAGTCGATGGCATCGATGTCGAGGTGTGCCCAGTTGGGCTGTGGCATTTCCAGCCAGTGCCGGTAAGCTTCAAGACGCCATTGAAGTAGCCAGTCCGGCTCCTGTTTGCGTGTGGAAATAGCGCGTATGACGTCTTCGGACAAGCCAGGTGGCAGCGTGTCCGATTCGATGTCCGTGACAAACCCATGCTGGTATTTCTGTTCGACCAGTGTATCGAGCGTCGATGCTTGATTACTCATATTGCTGTTTGATTCCTGCTAATTTATTCCGCTAATACATCCAGTTCAGACGTTCAGGGTGGTGATAGCCAACGGTGCTGCTGCCGACCTGACCGGTTCTGACATTTCCGCCAGCGAAACGTTTTCCATGGCCTGCGCAATGGCCACGCTAATGCGTTGCCAGTTACCACGCAGACTGCAAATGGCTTCCTGGGCACACAGACCCTCTTCCGCACTGCATTCGGTCATAGCGATCGGCCCCTCGATTGCCGCTATGATTTTGGCCACACTGATCTCATGTGCATCTTTTACCATGCTATAGCCACCGCTGGGACCGCGGTATGATTTAACAAGCCCATCTTTTACAAGTAATTTTAATACTTTACTTACTGTCGGAAGCTCCAGGTTTGAACGCTCCGACAGCGCCTGTGCACTCAGCACCAAACCCCGCGACGCATGCAACTCGACCATCACCATGATGGCGTAATCGGTCATTTTGCTGATGCGTAACATCTGTTCTCCAGTGCGTTGCAATGTTCAGTAACAGCCTCGTTTATATATAGTACCATATCAGTACCCTTTAAAGTTAAAAAATGAATAAATCGTCGGTTTTACCCACTTGGCATTTCCAATACCGTTCAAATTACGGCAGAATTCAACCCATGAGTGGGTCAAATACCACCGTTGAACATGACCCACGCTTGCGTGCCGCCCGGCAGTGGTTACAGTCCTTAAAGATTGACCTGGGAAGCGGGTTTCAAAGCATTGCAGGTGATGCCAGCTTCCGAAGATATTTCAGAGTCATAGCCGATGGCCGGTCCAGGATACTGATGGATGCAGCACCACCGGTCGAAGATGTGCAACCATTTTGTGAGGTCGACCGTCGTTTGCGCCTGGCGGGTCTGCATGCACCCGCGATCATCCAGGCGGATACGACACACGGTTTTTTATTACTCGAAGACCTCGGCGATGACCTTTACCGGGGCTTACTGGATGAAAACACTGTCAATCAGAATTTCGTGACCCTCTTTGAGGTTCTGCGGGATATGGCGCTCAATGTCGAACACAGCGGTCTGCCCATCTATGATGCCAACCTGCTTAAGACAGAGTTGGATCTGTTCCCCAACTGGTACCTCGGCCACCATCGTCTTCAGATGTCGCGCGTACGCTTCAACGCTGTCTGGGCCCCTGTCTGCGAACGGCTGATCAGTTCCGCCCTGTCCCAACCTCAGTGTTTCGTACACCGTGATTTCCACTCCTGCAATCTGTTGAAAACACCCGCTGGGCAGGTTGGTATCATTGATTTCCAGGACGCGGTTTCAGGACCCATCAGTTATGATTTTATTTCACTCATCTGGGATCGCTATATCAGCTGGCCACGCAGGCAGTTGCTGCTCTGGATTGAATCTTTTCGTCAATTACTGGGGCTGGATATGCCGGCGGATGACTGGTTGCGTTGCTGTGACCTGATGGGTTTGCAACGTCACATCAAGGTGGTGGGGATATTCGCCCGTTTATACTACCGGGATGGCAAGAACGGTTATATCGAAATGATTCCGCGTTTTTATGACTACCTGTTGAGCACATTGCGTCACTACCCCGAGTTTGCAGAATTTATGAACGTCCTGGAGCAGGATTCATGCATGCCATGATTTTGGCAGCCGGTCGTGGTGAGCGTCTGCGGCCTTTGACCGACGGCACACCCAAACCCCTCATCGAGGCCGCCGGCAAGCCACTCATCGAATACCACCTTGAACGATTAGCACTGGCCGGCTTTCGGGAAATCGTCATCAACCTGGCCCACCTCGGTGATCAGATTCGTACCAAGCTGGGTACGGGTACCCATTGGGGTCTCAACATCCGTTACTCAGTGGAACCTCCGGGTGCGCTGGATACCGGCGGCGGTATTCAAAACGCCTTAGCACTGCTGGGCCGTGCGCCGTTTGTAGTCATCAACAGCGATATATACAGTGATTACCCAATGGCAAGGCTCAGGGCAATCAAGTGTAACCATGCACACCTGGTCCTGGTCCCGAATCCCGCGTACAAACCACAAGGGGATTTCGCCCTGTGTGCCGGCCACATCATGAATGAAGGTGAACCACTTCACACCTTCAGTGGTATCAGCGTGTATCACCCCCGGTTTTTTGAGAATGTAGAAGCGGGTTGTTTTTCGGTCGTACCACTGTTACGCCAGGCCGCCTCCGCCCGGCTTGTCACCGGTGAACTGTATCGCGGTGACTGGCACGACATTGGCACCGCGCAACGGCTTGAGGGCCTGCGCCAGCGTCTGTCCGGCATTGAATGACATAAATCATCTCTCAAAACTGTATTTGCTCTACAATGCAGCACGTTTTTAAGGGATAATAGCTGGTTACAACACCGGCTTGTATGCCGGTTTTTAATACCACAGCGTCTTGGAACAGGGAGAATCACTGATGTCATTAACCGTAGCGGTGCTGAAGGAGCATGCTGCAGGAGAGCGCCGTGTGGCGTTGGATCCGTCCAGTGCCAACAAACTGGCAGGCAAGGGCTTCCGGGTCCTGATCGAAAAAGGCGCCGGCAACACGGCCGGGTTTTCCGATGAACAATATTCAGACTGTGTATTGCTGGACGATCCGGAAAGCATACTGTCCATGACCGATATCTGGTTGTGGGTGCAGGCACCCGCGGCCGAACAACTGGCCAAGCTGCCGGAAGGCCACCTCGCCATGGGTCTGGTTTTCGCGCACCGCAACCCGACGGTCGTAGAGACACTCAAGCAACACCACCTGGCCTGTATGGCAATGGAACTGGTGCCGCGTATTTCCCGGGCACAATCCATGGATGTTCTGTCTTCACAGGCAACCGTTGCCGGTTATAAAGCTGTGATCCGGGGCGCCACCATCGCGCCACGGCTGTTCCCCATGCTGACCACTGCCGCCGGCACGTTACGACCGGCCAGTGTGGTGGTCATCGGTGCCGGTGTTGCGGGTTTACAGGCAATTGCCACCTCCCGCCGACTGGGCGCCCGGGTCGAAGCCTACGACATCCGCGCCGCTGCCCGCGAGCAGGTTGAATCACTCGGTGCAAAAATGATCGATACGGGTATCAGTGCCGAAGGTGAGGGTGGTTATGCCAGAGAGCTGACCAGCGAAGAGAAACGGCAACAGGCCGATAAGCTCGCCGAGCACCTGGCCAGGGCAGACGTGGTCATCTCCACCGCTGCCATACCTGGCAGACCCGCACCAAAAATTATTACCGAATCAATGGTTGAAGGTATGAGTCCCGGCTCAGCCATCATTGACCTGGCGGCTGAATCCGGTGGCAATTGTGTGCTGACCGAACCGGGTGAAACACACACTCACCGGGGTGTTATCGTTGACGGGCCGTTAAACCTCGCCAGCCAGGCTGCCATCCACGCCAGTGAGATGTACGCACGTAACCTGCTCAACCTGCTGGACTTACTGGTTGAGGACGACAGTCTGAACATCAACCGGGAAGACGAAGTTGTCGATGGCACGTTGTTGACGTATGACGGTGAAGTGGTTCACAAAGCCACCGCCGCACTGCTTTCAAGCAGTACACAAACCAAAACACAGGGAGATTGAGATGGAAGGTTTTGTCGCCCTCTATATATTCATGCTGGCCGCATTTACAGGCTACGAGGTCATTTCCAAGGTACCGACCATCCTGCATACGCCATTGATGTCGGGCTCCAATTTTGTACACGGTATCGTACTGGTTGGCGCCATGGTCGCACTGGGCCACGCCGATACGGACGTGGAAAGAATTATCGGCTTTATTGCCGTTTTGCTCGGTGCCGGTAACGCGGTCGGTGGCTATGTTGTCACGGAACGCATGCTGGAAATGTTCAAATCGACCAAGGACAAGGACTGATCACCATGGGAATGCACATTGATCTGATCATTGAGGTTGTCTATTTTCTGGCAGCCGTCCTGTTTATCATGGGTCTTAAAGCCATGTCATCACCAGTCACGGCCCGCAAGGGTATCGTCTGGGCCGGTCTCGGTATGCTGGTAGCCACGGCGATTTCTTTTGCCTGGCCGGGTATGCATAACTACGTGGCGATGACGAGCGCCATGTTTGTCGGCGGTGTACTGGCCTGGTGGACCGGCAAACGGGTTGCCATGACCGATATGCCACAGATGATCGCACTCTACAACGGTATGGGTGGCGGCTCCGCAGCGGCCATCGCTGCCGTTGAACTGGTGCGCCTGTCCAGTGGTGGCACACTGACCCACGAAGGCCCTGTCAGTCAGGAACTGGCCGTGCTCGGCGCCTTGATCGGAACCATTGCTTTTTCTGGATCGATGATCGCTTTTGCCAAACTGCAGGGCTGGATGCGTAAAGTTTACCGTTTCAAGGGCCAACAGGTATTCAACTTGCTGGTATTTGCTGCCCTGCTGTACTTTGGCTGGAGCATTACCGGCGATGCGGTCAGTCATCAAAATCTGGTTATATTCTTTGCGCTGGCCTTGTTTACGGGTGTACTGATGACGGTCCCTATCGGTGGTGCTGACATGCCGGTTGTCATCTCTTTGTTTAACGCCCTGACCGGTCTCGCGGTAGGTTTTGAAGGGTTTGTCCTGCAGAACCCGGCGATGATGATCGCGGGTATTGTGGTGGGTTCGGCGGGTACCCTGTTAACCCAGCTGATGGCCAAAGCCATGAATCGTTCGCTGGGTAACGTGCTGTTCTCAAGCTTCGGCACCGGTGACGATGGCGGTGAAGGGGTCGAAGTCAGTGGTAGTATGAAGGCCATTGATGCCGCCGATGCCGCGATCACAATGGCGTATGCCGAGAGCGTTATCATTGTACCCGGCTACGGTATGGCAGTTGCCCAGGCACAGCACAAGGTCTGGGAACTGACCAAGATTTTGCAGGAAAAAGGCGTGCGCGTCAGCTTTGCAATCCACCCGGTGGCCGGCCGTATGCCTGGTCATATGAATGTACTGCTGGCCGAGGCCGGGGTGCCCTATGACCTGATTTATGACCTCGAGGACATCAATGGCCAGTTCCCGAATGCAGACGTGGCACTGGTGATCGGCGCCAACGATGTGGTCAATCCGGCGGCACGCAAAGACAAGTCCAGCCCCATTTATGGTATGCCCATCCTCGACGCCGACAAGGCGAAGAACGTTTTTGTCATCAAACGTGGCCAGGGTACCGGCTTTTCCGGTATCGAAAACCTGTTGTTCTTTGAAGAAAACACCCGGATGTGCTACGGTGACGCTCAGGAAGTCGCGCAAAAGTTGATCGCCGGTATCAAGTCGCTGTAGGCTTCCCCACTCCATTCAGGATAAAATGTCACCCCGGTGCAATACCGGGGTGGCACGAATAGGCCCTTTTCCGGCTGCTGACAAGCCAGTTCTGACTTTCTGATTAAGAACATTCTTGAAATTAGTGTTGTACTGTGGTATAACACCTATACATAACGGTTTATCAGGATGACGATATCATGAAATTTGCACGTTTAATAACCCTGTTTACCAGCGTCACACTGCTGCTGGTTGCCTGCAATAAAGGACCGGATATTAACGTTAACGTCAATGCCAACACCAATCCCCTGCTTGCTTTTGCACCCGCGGATACACCCTATGTATTCGCGGCGCTCGAGCCAGCGCCCGAAGAAATCACGGATGCCTACATTGCACGCACGCAACCGCTGCTCGATGTGATCGAAAAAAAACTCGCACAATTCCAGGCAGAGGTCGCTGCGGGTGAGCATGAACAGGCAGCCAAACTGGTGGCTGCGGTAGGGGACGAACTGGGCGGTAAAATCAGCGTTAACAGCCTGGAAAAACTCGGAATCTCCATACAGGCTCACCATGCCGTTTACGGGATGGGCATCTTCCCGGTCATTCGTCTGGAACTCAAAGATGCAAAGGCCTTGCGCACTGCCATCACCCGTGTCGAAACAAAGATGGGTTTTAAATTGCCATCCAAAGACTTCAACGGCACGGCCTACTGGCGGGTCGCACAGGACAGTGTACCCGTGGGTCTGTATATCGCAATCCTGGACCAGCAACTGGCCCTGAGTGTTTTTCCCGTCAATGCTGAAAGTAGTTTACTAGCCGCTTTCCTCGGCCAGGAAATGCCTGCCAATAGCATGGCTTCCAGTAACGCACTGGCCAAACTCAATAGCGAGAAAGGTTATTCGGACTATGGTTCCGGCGTTCTTGATTTGCAAAAACTGGCGCATGAAATTTTCGACCCCACCAGCACCACACGGACCCTCCTCGGACCCGCAATAAGCCCTGGGCTGTCGTCATTCGATCGCGTGTGTATTGCGGAGTTAAAAGCCATGCTTGCCAAAGCACCACGTATCACTGCCGGAATAACGGCCCTAAGCGCCGATGAAGTCGGCATGCGTTACCAACTGGAAATGGATGGCACGCTGGCAAATGCATTGTCCTCGGTGGTATCTGATACGCCGGTTGCCGGCACCGGGGACCAACTCCTGAATGCTTCGCTGGCGCTTAAAATAGGCAAGTTGCGCTCGCTCCTGCTCGAAAAAGCCAATGTCCTGGTCGCTGCGCCCTACCAGTGCAAGCAGTTCCATGACCTCAACCAGGCTGCCCGGCAAATGGCACAGCAACTCAACATCCCGATGCCCCCCATGGTCAATAACCTGATGGGTGTGCGTGTCAGCATTGACGACATCGATCCCCAGGCAACCGTTCCCGTGGTCAGCGGCATGGCGGCCATTCATGTTGATAAACCCGAAATGATTGTCGGTATGGCGAGCATGATGGTGCCCGGTTTTGATAATCTTGACCTCGCCAATCAAACCGAACCGGTCAGAATTCCTCAAGACACGCTGGGGTTGCAGAACATGGAGATTTTTGCATTGATGGGTGACGATGCGATTGGTCTTGCACTCGGCGATAAAAGTGCAGCGGGCTTGAAGACCTTCATGCAGGCAAAAGGCCAGGACGATGATACGTTTTTCTCAGTCAACTATGACCTGGCGCGCCAACTGGACATCCAACGAGACATGCTTAAAAAATGGAAGGTTACCCCGGGTTCCGGTGATCAGGAACTGAAAGAATTGACGAAGGCAGCCAGGGTAGCCTATGCACCCATGGCCGGGACCACCTATATAAATATGAAATTCACCAAACATGGCCTGGTCGTTGACCAGCGCATGACGTTTCAGTAACGGAAGTGCTTGATCTTCTCGCCCTTATGGCCGATCTCCGTCATGGCTTCGATACCGATTTTGAGATGCAAATCAACCCAGTCGGCGGTTACCTTGCGATCTGATTCCTCGGTTTTGACGCCATCGGGTGTAACCGGTACATCGGAAACCAGCAGGAGTGCACCGTGGGCAATTTCATTAGCATGACCAACAATAAAGAGCGTGGCGGTTTCCATATCGATGCCGATGCAAGTCATGTCATGTAATTTTTGATGAAATTCACTGTCGTGTTCCCAGACACGCCGGTTGGTGGTGTAAACGACACCAGTGCGGTAATCAACGCCATGCGCCATAATTTTGTCAGAAACAAACTTGTGTAATTTGAACGAGGGCAATGCCGGTACTTCGGGTGGAAAATAGTCGTTCGAGGTACCTTCACCCCTGATGGCTGCAATCGGTAGTATGAAGTGTCCGATTTCCGTCGACTTTTTCAGCCCTCCGCATTTACCCAGGAATAGCACCCCTTTGGGCGAGACCGCCGATAAGAGATCCATGATGGTCGCCGCATTGCTTGAACCAATACCGTAGTTGATGACGGTCAGGTTGTCGGTATTGCTTACCGCCTGCATGGCACGGTCCTCACCATAGATTTTACAGCCGAAGATCTGGGCAAAACGTTGTACGTAATTGGAAAAATTTGTGAGCAGGATATAATCGTTGAACACTTCAAGAGGCATTCCCGTGTAACGGGGCAACCAGTTGTGGGTGATCTGGGATTTTGTCAGTTTCATCATCATGTGTCCTTGCAGGGATCAGCAGGCGTGGTCCTTAATACGTCACGTGCCAATGGTATGGTAATACGCCGCTTCAGGGTCAGGGCCGCCCGGTGAAGGTCATCAATAGTTTTCATCAATGTAGCCAGGTTCCTCTGCTGGTGTTTGAGCAGATAACGTTGCACATCCTCCGGCAACTGGATTCCCAGTGCTTCGCTGCGCTTGCCGATAACCTCCAGCAGCTCATCATCTTCCAATGGCAGCAATGGTAGACGCAAGCCCCAGGCCAGTCTTGACGAAAGGTCGGCCAGACCGAGCCCCAGGCTGGACAGGCGTTTACAGCTACTGACGACCAGGCGGCCTTTAGCCGCCGTGATACGGTTAAATAAATGAAACAGGGACTCTTCCCAAGCGGCATGACCCGCGATAACGTGCAAGTCATCCACACATACAAGATCCAGCTTTTCAAGACCCTGCAACGATGCGATGGCACCCTCAGGCAGACGTTGCAAAGCAAGGTAGAAAGCCCGCCCGCCACGCTCACGGGTTGCAAGACACAGGGCATTGAGCAAATGTGTTTTACCACTACCCTGGGGACCGTATAGAAAAATGTGCGAGCCCGGCTCATCCGGAACCTGTTTCAGCGCTGCCACCGTCGTTATATTGGGCCCTGCTATAAAGTCATCAAAACGGCCCTCAGGCGGCAATACCAGTTGCAGGGGTATCTGTGGGGAAAACAGCACGGCTCTTCAGATCCCAGGGTCAGCCGGTGAGTTGTACAAATCACTTTGCCGGTATTTCCGGTGCAGGTGTACGACCAGCACATTCAGTGCAGCAGCGATGGGTAACGCGAGCAGTATGCCCAGAAAACCGAACAACTGGCCACCGGCCAATACCGCAAAAATAACCGTTACCGGGTGTAGTCCAATCCTGTCGCCGACCAGTTTTGGCGTCAGGAACAACCCCTCAGCTGACTGGCCCGCAACAAACACCAGTAAAACCATCACCAGGTGAAAAACATCATGGAACTGGTAGACCACCATGGCAGCGGCCACAACAACACCAATGATCGAACCCAGGTAAGGCACAATGCTGAGTAAACCAGCCAGCATGCCAATCAGTACCGCAAAATCAAGACCGACCAGCCACAGACCCACTGAATAGATTACACCCAGGGCAAACATGACCATCAATTGACCACGAAAAAAGGCGCCGAGCACAGCATCGACTTCCGCGGCCAGGTGACTGATCTCGCCTTTAACTTTACGTGGCAACATGTCTTCAATGCCCTTAAGCAGGAGATCCCAGTCCCGTAGCAGGTAGAACGTAACAACCGGTATCAGTATGAGGTTGGTCAACCAGGTCGCCACTGCCAGGCCACCGCGTGAAACGATGTTAATGACACTAACCGCGGCTGTACTGATTTCCTGCCAGTAGTCCTTCAGCATTCGGGTAAAGACAGAGCCATCAAACCCGCTCAGGTCAATCCCGATCTTTGCCGCGAGCCACGGTAGAGCAGTACTTGAAAACCACTCGATCCAATCCGGAAAACGCTCGATCAGCAAATGCACCTGTCCGAGCAAAGCAGGAATGAGGATCAGCAATAAGACAACCAACAACGATAATAGCAATACGAACACGACACTGACAGCCAGCGATCTGCCAACCTGCCAGCGCCAGATGGATACCCGCTGCAAGCGGTCCACCAGTGGGTCGCCAAAATAAGCCAGGACCGCAGCCACCGCAAATGGCGTAAGGATCGGTGCCAGCAGATAGACAAGCCAGCTAGCCAGTGCAATTAATGCCAATACCAACCAACTGTGCGAAGCGGTTGCCATCAGTGCAAAAACCTGTATTCAAAGGTGTCCCCAGGGCCAAGTGGGCGCAGCACCGCCTTGCGCTGGAATGCTTCTCTGAGGTAGCGTGGCGCCGCATTGAGTTGCAAACGGAAATAGGCACGGCCGGGCTCTGCGGCAAGAACATCCACAGCCGTAACAAGACCCTGATCCTGCAGATACGCAAGACAGCGGTTGTAATCATCGCCACTGTCCAGGCCCTCAATGCTTACATCGATGTTCCACTGTCCCAAGTCAGCAGCAGCGATTGTATTCGCTCCCGCGATCTGGTCGACTGCGCGATGGATACCATCAGCCAGTGCAAACATCAATTCCTGGTCACTGTTATGCCAGCTCCAATACCCTCCCCCACCCGCCAGACTCCAGCGCAGAACCCACCGCGGGCCTTCACGACGGGCAGCAATAATCAGCACACTGTCGTCCGGCGCTCCCCAACGGGCCAGGTCATCGGCAAACCCACCCCACACAAGCTGCATATCGACCAACTGGATTTCTTCCGCGTCCAGTTCAGGCCAGCTGACCTGCAACCCGCGTCTGTCTGCCAGCTCCTGCAACGCCTGCCAGGCATACTGGTATTCCAGCGGTCTCAAGCTGCGTGTTTGGCCATCATCGATCACCACCCATACCTGTACGACAGGCCGGTCTGTCTGCCAGCGCGGTAAGCCTGCCTGGAGCAGGATGCGATCCACTTCCGACCGCATGAAGCGGGCCACAAGATACAACGCTCTGGTGCTGCTACCATCCGGCTGGATGCGTTGTACATTTTTATACTGGAACGAAAGTAATATTTCGTCGGCATTTTGTAAGGCATCATCAATAGCACCTGAATTGGGTATCTCGCGCCGTCCGCTGAGTTTTTGCAGCACCTGGATGAGTGCGCTGGGCATGGCATCATTGCGTGCTGCTTCACTTTGGCTGGTGACCAAAACTTCTCCGCTATACAGGTCTTGAGCGACAGCAGTGGATGTACCAGCCAATAACAGGATAAAAAAGATTGTCGGTAATTTATACATCCGCGCTTACGGGCCCTAAAATTTGGATATTCCAAGCTGGTAAATACGATAACATATGACACCACGACCGGCATGAAATTACAGAGCAACCCGTGAACAGCGAATGCAAAAGAAAACACAGTTTGAGATACCGTGACGCAGGTGTGGATATTGATGCGGGCATTGCACTGGTTGAACGCATAAAACCCGCGGTAAAGTCCACCCGCCGCGACGGCGTTTTGACCGGCCTGGGTGGCTTTGGTGGTCTTTTTCAACTTGACACCGATCGCTATAAACAACCGCTGCTGGTCTCCGGCACCGATGGCGTTGGCACCAAACTGCTACTGGCCAGGCAAATGAACAACCACACCAGCATAGGCATCGACCTGGTTGCCATGTGCGTCAACGATATTTTGACCTGTGGTGCAGAGCCCTTGTTTTTCCTGGATTACTACGCTACCGGAAAGCTTGAACTCGATGCCGCACAGACCGTCATTGAGGGCATTGCCGAAGGTTGCCGCCAGGCTGGCTGCGCACTGATCGGAGGGGAGACCGCTGAAATGCCCGGTATGTATGCCGGGGATGAATATGACCTGGCGGGGTTCAGTGTGGGTGTGGTCGACCGGCCACGACTGATTGACGGAAGCCGCATCCAGGCTGGTTATATTGCATTAGGACTACCATCTTCCGGACCACACTCCAATGGCTACTCTTTGATCAGGAAGGTACTGGCACAATCATCCGATGGGCCTTCTTTGCCACTTGCGGGCACAACGCTCGGTGAGGCCTTGCTGACACCAACGCGGATTTACGTTAAAACCCTGTTGCCGCTGATAGCAAAGTACACCATTGATGGCTTGGCACACATTACCGGCGGTGGTCTTTCAGATAACATCATACGTGTCATACCTGAACACCTTGGCCTCGAAATTGACCTGTCGGCCTGGGTCATGCCACCGGTTTTTGACTGGTTGCATAGACGCGGCAACATTGACCAGGCTGAAATGTTGCGAACCTTCAACTGTGGTATTGGCATGGTGGCGCTGGTGGCCCCGGATGAGGTGAATGGGATTTGTCGTGAACTCGCACTGGCTGATGAAACCGTCCATGTCATCGGCCGGGTCACCGGACAGCCAAGCGGCAATTCACGGGTCAGTTATATCCACTCATGACGTCACCAGCACTTAATGTAGCCGTGCTGATATCCGGGCGTGGCAGCAACCTCAAAGCCATGATTGACGCCATTGCTTGCAATCGTTTGAACATGCGTATTCTAAGAGTAATCTCCAACCGTGCTGATGCCGCCGGCATTGCCCATGCACAAGCAGCGGGGATCCCCGTCAGCGTCATCAGCCACAAAACCTATCCCGAACGGCAATTTCACGATGCCGCCATCAACCAGGTACTGGAAAACGCGCGGGTGGAGCTGATTATCCTGGCCGGTTACATGCGTATACTGACTGAAGTATTCACACGGAAATTTGAAGGCCGTGTGATCAATCTGCACCCTTCCCTGCTGCCACTCTACAAGGGTCTGGATACCTATAACCGGGCCCTCAAAGCCGGTGACAGCGAAACCGGCGCCAGTATACATTTCGTCACCACCGGCCTCGATGCCGGTCCCATCATCGCCCAGGTCCGGATACCCATCAAAAAAACCGATGATGCCATGTCACTCAGTACCCGCCTGGCGCCGCAGGAACATCGACTGTTGGTCGCAACACTCGAAATTTTCTGCCAGAAAAAAATTCGTCTCGAAGCGGGTCATGTTTTCCATGCGGACCAGCGACTGGAAAAGCCACTGCAGTTGCGGGCCGACGGCCGGCTGATAAAACATACAGGTTAAATTCGACGGATTCTCGCACCCAGTTGACCGAGTTTTTCCTCAATGTTTTCATAACCGCGGTCGATGTGGTAAACCCGATCCACCAGCGTGGTGCCGTCAGCCACCAGACCGGCCAGTACCAACCCAGCCGAGGCACGCAGGTCGGTCGCCATAATTGGCGCACCGTGTAAGGCCGGCACCCCCCTGATAATGGCTGAATTACCTTTCAGCGTTATATCTGCACCAAGCCTGACCAGTTCCTGGACGTGCATGAAACGGTTCTCAAAAATGGTTTCCGTAATGATGGCGGTACCATCGGCAACCGTGTTGAGCGCCGTGAACTGGGCCTGCATATCGGTGGCGAACCCCGGGTACGGCGCGGTAGTTATATCGACCGCCTTTGGCTTACGGCCATGCATGTCCAATGCAATCCAGTCTTCCCCTGTCTCAACATCTGCACCAGCCTCGCGCAATTTTTCAATCACCGAATCCAGGTCATGCGCACGCGCCCTGGTGACACGTACACGTCCAGATGTGATAGCACCCGCGACCAGGTAAGTGCCCGTCTCAATACGATCGGGCAAAACGGAATATTCAGCGCCATGCAGGCTGTCCACCCCTTCAATGGTGATGGTATTGGTGCCTGCGCCGCTGATCTTTGCACCCATGGCGATGAGAAAATTCGCCAGGTCGACAACTTCCGGTTCCTGTGCCGCGTTTTCCAGGACGGTCGTGCCCATGGCGAGGACGGCCGCCATCATGATGTTCTCTGTACCGGTTACAGTAACCGTATCAAACAGAATGCTTGCGCCCTGAAGCCGCTTTGCGTGTGCCTGGATATTACCATTGACCACAGTAACCTCTGCGCCCAGTTGCTGCAGGCCACGCAAATGCAGATCAACCGGTCGTGAACCAATCGCGCAACCACCCGGTAAGGAGACGAAAGCACGGCCGAAGCGCGCCACCAACGGACCCAGCACCAGGATGGAAGCGCGCATGGTTTTAACCAGGTCATAGGGCGCTTCGAATTGCTGTATGCCACGTGGGTCGATCTCGATACGCATGTGCTCGTCGACCACCAGGCTGGCACCCATACGGCCCAGTAACTCCATGGTCGTCGTGACGTCCCTGAGGTGGGGGACATTGCTAATTTTTGAGGGCCCATCAGCAAGCAGGCTGGCTACCAGGATGGGCAGCACGGCATTCTTGGCGCCAGACATCCAGACCTCGCCGTCCAGCGGCAAACCACCGGCAATCTGTATACCTGCCATCAGTCGTCTTCAACTTCGGGCAGTTCGGTACGCAAACCCAGCGCATGTATCTCATTACCCATCAAATCACCCAGGGTGGCATAGACCAGCCGATGGCGTTGCAACGTTGACTTGCCCTCAAAAACCGCACTGCGTACGACGGCTTCAAAATGAACGCCGTCTTCACCACTGACCGTAACATCGGCGTCTTTCAATCCTGCACGTATCATTTGTGCAATCGTTGTACTATCCATAGACTAAGGCCTGCTAATGTTTATTATGTGTTGACCGGATGGCCATGGGGGACAAACGGACTTGAGCCAGGGAGTCTCTGATTTATTCATGAACTGCTAACCTTGCGTCCAAAATCCACTACACTCAGAATTAATCAGAGGCTTCCTTGCAGGAATGATTATAATAATGGATTCCGGCGTCATTAAAAACTCCCGATACATGCAAAACGAATCGCAGATTGCCATGCAGCAGACTTTTAAACCCGAAGTGGACCACGCTACACTATGTTAATCGCTGTCATCCAGTTGATCGCTGGTTTTCTGTTACTGGTTTGGGGTGCAGACCGTCTCGTTGCCGGCGCTTCGGCCGCCGCAAGGAACTTCGGTGTTTCACCGCTGGTGATAGGGCTGACCATCATTGGCTTCGGAACATCGGCCCCTGAACTGGTTGTTTCAGCGGTCGCCTCGCTCAAGGGTAACGAAGGTCTTGCCGTTGGCAATGCCATTGGTTCCAATATTGCCAACATGGGGTTGGTGCTGGGCATAACCGCCTTGATTTACCCACTTCGGCTGGAATCCACGGCACTGAAACGTGAATACCCCATGCTGCTGCTGATCATGCTGGTGTGTTTTCTAATGGCGCTCAATGGGCTATACAGTCACCTGGAAGGCTGGATTCTTCTTGGCATTTTGCTGGCTGTTATTGTCTGGATTGTCCGAATTGGCCTGCGCCGCTCGCCGTCCGATCCACTGGCGGAAGAGTTTGCAGCTGAAATACCTGAAAATACACCTACAAGAATCGCCTTGTTATGGCTTATGGCGGGTCTGATTGTGCTACCCGTGAGTTCGAAATTCCTGGTGGATGGAGCGGTCAGCATTGCACACATACTGGGAGTGACCGATACGACCATCGGTCTGACGATCGTAGCGCTCGGCACCAGCTTGCCCGAGCTGGCAACGGCGGTTACCGCGGCATTACGAAAAGAAGACGATCTGGCTATCGGCAACATCATTGGTTCCAACATTTTCAACCTGTTGGGTGTGCTGGGGATTGCAGCCGTGATACGCCCGGTAGAAATATATACCATCATTCTCGCCCGCGATTTTCCCGCCATGTTCCTGATCACTGGTGCACTCTACCTCATGGCTTCCGATTTTCGTGGTCCAGGACGCATCGGCAGACGCTCCGGCGGCGTGTTATTGATAATGTTTGTTGGCTATGTGACCATGGTCTGGCTAAGTTCAAGGCCGGTTATTTAAGGCCTGTTAAATGCACATGGAAATCGACAGCAAAGCCCTGAAAACTCTGGCCAGGGCCGTGGTAAAAACAGAAGCCACGGCAGTTGCCAACCTCGAAGCACGTATCGACAACAAGTTTGTGCATGCCTGTGAGCTCATACTCAACTGTCGCGGCCACATCATTGTGCTGGGTGTGGGCAAGTCGAGTCATATCGGCAGCAAGATCGCAGCGACACTCGCCAGCACCGGGACCCCCGCATTTTTTGTTCACCCCGCCGAAGCGTCGCACGGCGATCTCGGCATGATCACAGCCGGTGATGTCGTGCTGGTGCTGTCCAACTCCGGTGAAGCCGATGAAGTCAGAAGATTACTTCCTGTACTCAAACGCCTGGGCACCCCAATCATTGCACTGACCGGCAAGCCAGCTTCCACGCTGGCCGGCCATGCGGATGTCAATATCAATGTCGCCGTTGAAAGCGAAGCCTGTCCACTGGGCCTGGCACCCACTTCCAGCACCACTGCAGCCCTGGTTATGGGTGATGCACTGGCGGTTGCATTGCTTCAAAAACGTGGCTTTACAAAGGAAGATTTTGCCCGTTCCCATCCGGCGGGCCAAATTGGAAGACGTCTGTTGCTGCATGTGAAGGACATCATGCACAGCGGTGCTGAGATGCCATTCGTCGACCTGGGGGCAACCCTTTCAGAAACCATCATGGAGATGAGCAGAAAACGCCTTGGTATGGTTGCCATTGTCGATGCTGAAATGCAGGTCCAGGGTGTTTATACCGACGGCGATCTGCGCAGAACCATGGAACAAGCGCTTGATCCGCATAGAACAGTCATTGGAGATGTGATGACCCGCAACGGTAAAACAATACACCCGCATGCACTGGCGGCCGAAGCGGTAAAACTACTGCAAAACCACAAAATCCAGGGTCTGCTCGTAACCGATGAGGCCTTGCATCTACTCGGTGTTCTGAATTTCCATGACTTATTACAAGCGGGCGTGGTCTGAATGCCCGGCATCGACCCTGCATTGCAAGAGCGTGCTGCTGCCATACGGCTGCTGGTGCTTGATGTGGACGGTGTATTGACCGATGGCAAACTCCTGTTTGACTCAGGGGGCAACGAACTAAAAACGTTTAATACCCGTGATGGTTTTGGCATGAAAGCATTGCAACAAAGCGGTATAGATGTGGGGATTATCACTGCCAGGACATCGACTGCTGTAACCCGGCGTATGCAACAGTTGGGAATTGAGCATGTCTATCAGGGGTGTGAAAACAAACTCGACGCTTTTTTGCAGATACTGGCAGTTACTGGTCTGGATGCACGACAGGTCTGTTATGCCGGTGATGACTGGATAGACCTGCCCATTCTGGTGCGCGCCGGTCTTGCAGTAGCCGTCGCTGACGCCGAAGCCCGGGTTAAGGAAAACGCCCATTGGGTCACCCAACAGCGTGGCGGAGAGGGTGCGGTCAGGGAAATTTGCAATTTGATACTGACAGCGCAGGACAAAGACCATGTCATCCTGGAAGAAATTCTGACATGATGACGACGCGCAAGTCGCGTCAGGGGATTATTTTCCTGGTGTTATTGACGCTTGGCAGTTTCTGGCTCAGCCACAAAAATGTAGAGGAACGAAAAACCCCTGTAACCGACCTCGACCAGAGCATTGACTATGTCTTACAAAATTTCAATTTGCAGATTTTTGACACATCTGGACGGCTGACGTTGAACTTGCACGCACCACTGTTTAGAAACAACCCGGTGATGAAACTGGGTACAATAGATCACCCTGTCATTGCACTGGAGCAATCAGAAACAGAGTGGGCGCTTGTTGCAGAACGAGCCACCATGACCGAAGACCGGCATCACATCCACCTCTTTGGACATGTTATTGTGCAGCGCTTCGAGACGGCAACCGGCAACCATACACAGATGAATACACGTGAGATCGAAGTGGAAATACCAGCACAAACCGCCAGCACAGCAGAACCAGTCAGCCTGTCTGATGGTCGAAACCATATGCAAGCCCTGGGTATGGATCTGGATATAAAAAGTGGTCGATTCCAACTAAGACAAAATGTAAAGGCAAGCTATGCAGTTGATTAACCGTTATTCAGCACTGCGAATCTGCCTGTGGCTGTTTGTGAGCCTGTTCAGCCTGCCATTGATGGCGCTTAAGTCGGACCGTCAGATGCCATTGGAAGTTTATGCCGACAACACCAATGGTTTTTTAGGCGACGGCGTTACAACCCTGACTGGAAAAGTAGATGTCCGTCAGGGTAGCCTGCACATCACTGCTGATGAGGCTGAGGTCGCGAAAGCCGAAGGGCGGGTCAAATCCGTCTCCTTTCATGGCCACCCGGCATTTCTGGAACAGGAAATTGAAGAACAGGGCCTGGTAACCGCTACCGCCAGCAGTATCGATTACCAGGTGGCAAGCGGTCTGGTGACACTCACAGGTAATGCTGACGTCATTCACCCCCAGTACCGTATCTCCGGCGATCTGCTGACCTATGACCTCAATATCCAGCATTTTGAAGGCAACAGCGATGAGGGCAGTGATGGGAGAGTGAGGATCCAGCTTGATCCCGAACTGATCGACAAAGCGAAAAACAGTCAGGAAAAGTCTGACAAATCCGACACGCCAGTCATCCCTGAGCAGGGCGCTGATGAAGGGGTGACCGACGAGGACGAATATTAACATGCTCAAGGCTGAAAACCTGCACAAGTCCTACCGCAAAAAAGAAGTAATACGCGGTGTCAATATCGATGTGGAACCCGGTGAGGTTGTCGGTCTCCTCGGCCCCAATGGCGCCGGGAAAACCACCTGTTTTTACATGATCGTTGGTCTGATCCCAACTGACCAGGGCCGCATCACGGTGGATGATGTGGACATAACCCACAAGCCTGTGAACATCCGTTCGAGCCTCGGTCTGGGTTATCTGCCACAGGAGGCATCTATATTCCGCAAACTGTCCGTGCGCGACAATATTCTGGCAATCCTGGAATTACGCCGTGACCTGGATATGGATGGTCGTAATGAAACGCTGCAAATGTTACTGGAAGAACTTGGCGTGGCGCACCTCGCCAACCAAATGGGACAAATCCTGTCAGGTGGCGAACGCCGCAGGGTGGAAATAGCACGCGCACTCGCAGCCAAGCCAAGGTTTATGCTGCTGGACGAGCCTTTTGCCGGCATTGATCCAATTTCTGTCAATGAAATACAAGAAATTGTGACACAACTGACACAGCAGAACATCGGTGTTTTGATCACTGACCACAATGTGCGTGAAACCCTGGGTATCTGTCACCATGCCTATATTCTCAACGAGGGCCGGGTATTGGCCAAAGGCAATGCAGAGACCCTCCTGGCCAATGAGGAAGTACGCAAAGTCTATCTTGGCAGCGAATTCAGGCTCTGAGAAAAGCATTTTCAAGAATTTTAATGACCAATGGTTAACCTGCAACTGAGATTATCCCAAAAGCTCACGCTGGCGCCCCAGCTACAGCAGGCAATCCGCTTATTACAACTCAATCGTATTGAATTGCGCGATTACGTACAGGAACAGGTAGACACCAATCCTTTGCTCGATCAGGAAGATAACCTGCCACCCGAGAGCGAGACCCAAACCGGTACACCAGCAGTAGATGACACGGCTAAGTCAAGCACTGAAGACTGGCAGGAAGACGACTCCAACAACATTGATTTTGAAGCTGAAAACTGGCAATTCCAACGCGACACTGAGCCCTGGCCGGATCATTCTGGCTGGTCCGAAGAATATGGAGAGAGGCAACTGGCCGATACCAGTAGCGCATCCTTGCGCGAACACTTGCTGGAACAAATCCGGCTGGTGCATTTCAGTGACCAGGATGCAACCATCGCCAAGGCGATCGTGTACGCGCTCGATGATGATGGTTTCCTCATCGATAGCATCACGGAGATATGCAGCAGCCTGTTGCCAGAATACCTGGTTGAAGAAGCCGAGGTGATCGCTGTCTTGCACCGGGTGCAACGTCTGGAACCGGTCGGTGTCGCCAGTCGTAATACTGCTGAGTGCATCAGATTACAACTTCAGGCTCAGCCTTCAGGAACCGCAGGGGTTGGCCTGGCAAACCGCCTGGCGCGGGATTATCTGGACCTGGTTGCGGCCAACGATTACCCTGCAATGCTCAAAACAACCGGTGCTTCATCCGAACAGCTCAAACAAGCACTGGCATTGATCCAGAGTCTGGAGCCGAGGCCCGGTGCGCGCTTTGACAACCGCCACGACGAATACGTGGTGCCGGATGTATTTGTGCGCCAGGATGGCAACCATTGGGTAACGACACTCAGTCCGGAGAGCAATCCAAGCCTGAAACTGAATAAGTATTACATCAACCTGCTGCGTAAATCGGGTGGCAATGACGCTGAATACCTGCGCGCACGACTGCAGGAAGCACGTTGGCTGCTTTCCAGCCTTGAGCTTCGCAACCAGACCTTGCTGAAGGTTTCCCAAAATATTGTTGACCGGCAAAAAACATTCCTCAGCGAAGGAGAAATTGCCATGCAGCCACTGATACTTAATGAGGTTGCTGAGGCGGTTGGCGTGCATGAGTCAACCGTGTCGCGAGCCACCACGCATAAATACATGCTGACACCGAGAGGAGTTTTCGAACTGAAGTACTTCTTCTCCAGCCATGTGCGCACACTCGATGGTGGCCAGGTAAGTGCAGTAGCAACCAAGGCGAGAATCCAGATATTGATAGAGAACGAACCAAGGGAGCAGCCGTTAAGTGATCAGGAGATCTCCGAATTGTTACGCGAGACCGGAACCTGTGCAGCCCGTCGCACGGTTGCAAAATACCGCGAGTCACTGGGCATCGGTTCGTCCAGTGAACGACGGCGCGTCTACCGCCGTTCGCTTGTATTTTAATTTTTCACAATAGAAAACCATGCTTTTGACGTCTACACTGTAAGTGATAAACAACAAAAATCGACACAACCAGGCGGACAAAAAAATGCTTTGCCGTCATTGATGCAAGTTAGAGTGACCTTATATTTAATAGCGAGATTGTAAAATCAAAGGAGATTGTTGATGCAAATCAATATTACCGGACACCACGTTGAAGTCACCCCTGCCCTGCGTGCCTATGTCACCGAAAAACTGCAACGGTTGACACGTCATTTCGACCAGGTAATTTCCATCAATGTAATTCTTAATGTTGAAAAAATGCGACATCTGGCTGAAGCCACCGTCCATGCCGGGGGTCGCACTCTGTTCGCCAATGAAAATGCAACAGATATGTACGCCTCGATTGACGGACTGGCAAATAAGCTGGATCGCCAGGTGCGCCATCATAAAGACCGTATAAGCAATCACCGCAAAACGAAACCGGAAATTCTGGAGTCCGGCAATGGGGTGCTGTAGTCTGAAACCAGCCACCAAATGTGATTACGCCTGATTATTGAGTAGCCGTTATGCTTGACAGTGATCTTTTAAGCCCGGCCCGCATCCTTGTAAACGTCAAGATTAACAGCAAAAAACGGGTGCTCGAATTGATCAGTTCAACGCTGGCCATGAAAAACAACGCCCTGAATGCCGGTGAGATTTTTGAGGGCCTGTGCGCCAGGGAACAACTCGGTAGCACCGCACTGGGCAACGGTGTGGCCATACCACACTGCCGTATCGCCAGTACAACAGACGTAGAGGCACTGTTTCTGCATCTGGCCAGTCCATTGCCATTTGATGCGGATGACGGCGAACCGGTCGATTTGATGTTTGCACTGGTATTTCCTGAAAACCGCACCACCGACCAAAATGGTTTGATGACGAAAATTGCAGCCCATTTCAGTGAACCCGAATTATTAAGTGACATACGCGCAGCGACCGACGCCAATGCAATTTGGCACCTGCTGGCCACATCACACACATGATGTAAATGGTTAACTCCACCCAGGACATCATCATCGTAAGCGGCATGTCGGGTGGCGGCAAATCCACTGCCCTGAACGCCTTGGAAGACCTGGGGTATTACTGCATTGATAACCTGCCCGGCTCGATGCTGCCGGATTTTGGGCCACAGATTTCCGCCAATCCAAAACTTTACAGGAAAGTCGCCCTGGGCATCGATGCCCGTTCCAGGGCATCTGACCTGCAGGATATTCTGGAATGGATGGTATGGCTGAATGAAAACGGTTTTCGCCGCAAACTGTTGTTTATCACCGCTGACAAGGCGGTCCTGATGAAACGATTCAGTGAGACACGTCGACGTCATCCGCTAACCGGCAGCGAACTTACGCTGTCTGATGCGATCGAAAATGAGAGCCAATTACTGGAGCCCATATGGCAAAAAGCGGATAGGGTCATCGACAGCAGCACCACCAACATCCACCAACTCAGACGCCAGGTGTGGGAATGTGTTGACCGCGAAGCTGATGAGTTAACCGTCATATTGCAGTCATTTGCATACAAGCGAGGGATTCCGCAGGATGTGGATTTCGCGTTTGACACGCGCATGCTTCCCAACCCCCACTGGCAGGATGAATTGCAAACGCTCACCGGTCAAGACGAAGCCGTCAGGAACTGGCTGAAAAAGGATCCGGACGTCCTTAAAATGACGCGCGATATTGAATCCTTCATGCACGACTGGTTACCCACCTTCAAGGATGGGCAACGGAGTTATGTCACCATTGGTATTGGTTGTACCGGCGGTCAGCACCGCTCGGTCTACCTCGCAGAAACACTTGCCAATGCATTTCGTAAGACACACCGCAATGTCCTGGTCCATCATCGGGAATTGAATTCACGGGCCCTGTCTTGAAATCCTAACCCGCATATTGCACCAGTCGGTGGTGAGCCTACTTGTATATAAATAAAAACATTAGGGAATAATCGTGTTTTGTTGAATTCTCCAAAAGTACAATTTGTACCCGGCTCACCGCCTATCCCGGTCCTGACTTGTTCAGGCACGCCTGCACTTGAGCTTCCCTCGACCCATAGCTACGGCTATGGCTCTCAGTCCAGCCCGGCGTCCAGACGCACCTGTCCTGCGTCAGTATTCGAGATACTGGTGCAATATGCGGGCTAAGCCGGGTATCCCCGGATGGGTTTTTACCAATCGCTGACAGATAATGGAGGATTATCTGCCAGATTCTTTATAATAGGATCGATAAAACCACCGACTAACACCCGGTGAGTCCTCAAAAACTCAAACAGGCTGACGAATATGACGCGGGAACTTCAGCACGAAGAAAAAACAGCTCGTCACCTCGAACATATTTCTGAGGCGCTTGACCGTGGTGCCCAGTCACGACTCAAACGCCTGATCAATAACCTCAGCGGTGCGGAAATCGGTGATCTGCTCGAATCCCTGCCACAGACAAAACGCCAGGCAGTCTGGGAACTCGTGGATACCGACCTTGACGGCGACGTACTGGTCGAGGTCAACGATGAAGTGCGTGCCAGTTTGATACGCGGCTCATCGCCCGATGAACTCATACAAGCCGTCGATGACATGGATATCGATGACCTGGCAGACATCCTCAACGACCTGCCAGAAGCGGTCATTGCTGAAGTTTTACACGCCATGGACCGGCAGGACCGGGAACGCCTGACACAGGTGATGTCCTACCCTGAAGATTCTGCTGGTGGTTTGATGGACCCCGACGTGGTGACAGTGCGACCGGACGTCAGTATTGATGTTGTGTTGCGTTACTTACGCCTCAGGGGTGAATTGCCGGATTCTTTTGACCAGTTGTTCGTTGTCAACCGCTTGGGCAAATACCTGGGTCAACTCAAACTCGCGGACGTTCTGACCACGGAACCATCCATGCAGGTGGAGGACCTGATCGATACTTCGACCAGTGCAATCGCGGTTGACATGCCTGCACGTCAGGTCGCGGTGGAATTTGAGCACCATGATCTGGTTTCGGCCCCGGTGACAGATAAAGACAATTACCTGCTTGGCCGTATCACCATTGATGACGTCGTCGATGTCATACGTGAAGAAGGCGACCACATGGTGCTGACGGCTGCCGGGCTGGATGAAGAAGACGACATGTTTGCACCCATCACTCATTCAGCCCAGCGGCGCTGGATCTGGCTGGGTGTCAACCTGTTGACCGCGTTCCTGGCGGCGCTTGTCCTCTACACTTTTCAGCCAACACTGGACAAAATAGTGCAACTGGCCGTGTTGTTCCCGGTAGTCATGAGCATGGGCGGCATAGCCGGTACCCAGACGCTGACATTGATGATCAGGGGTATGGCAACCGGTCAGGTCAGTGCCCGCAACGCCATGGCGATCCTGCGTCGCGAGTTGGCGGTCGGCCTGCTCAACGGCATGGTTTTCTCTGTCATCGTCGCTACCATTGCCTACCTGTGGTACGGCAATCCGCTACTTGGCCTGGTGATGGGAATCGCCATCGTGATTAACCTGGTGGCGGGCGCACTGGCAGGCGCCATGATACCGGTCATCCTGAAACGCATGTCAATCGACCCTGCACTGGCGGGCGGCGTGGTCCTGACCACGGTCACCGATGTGATCGGTATTGCAGCCTTTATCGGTCTGGCCAGCTATTTATTGCTGGCCGGCTAG